>NZ_CP145905.1:5250000-5592500 GCF_036894955.1 Paenibacillus sp. KS-LC4
AGTTACGCAAGAGCATCTATGGGCAAATGCGAAATATTTTCTCGATGAAATTATTCCGTTTGCTGCTGAGCATGACATTAGAATGGCCATTCACCCCGATGATCCGCCTTGGCCGATTTTTGGTCTGCCGCGCATCATTACAGGGCAAGATCATATTCGCCGTTATCTCCAATTGCATGACAGTCCTTATAATGGTCTTACTTTATGCACTGGATCGCTGGGCGCTAATCCGGAAAATGATATCGTGTCGATGATTCACGAGTTTGCCGATCGCATACCGTTCACGCATATTCGCAACGTACGCGTCTATGAAAGCGGCGATTTCATCGAAGCGTCACACCGGACACAGGATGGTACAGTCGATATCGCTGGTGTCGTGCAGGCTTACCATGAGGAGCAATTCGAGGGCTACTGCCGTCCGGATCACGGCCGTCATATTTGGGGTGAAGTATGTCGTCCAGGCTACGGCTTGTATGACCGCGCCCTCGGCATCATGTACCTTTGGGGCTTATGGGATGCATTTCAGAAAGCTGCCAACACGAAAGGAGCTGCTGTGAAGTGAGCGAAACGATAAATTTACCAAACCATGCCTCTATCGGGGGCAAGGTCGTCGTCATTACAGGCGGCGCAGGCGTATTATGCCGCGCAATGGCGCTGGAGCTTGGACGGCAAGGAGCGAAGATCGCCGTGCTTAACCGCACAGCGGAAAAGGGCGAGCAGGTTGCGGTAGCTATTAACGCCGCAGGCGGACAAGCTATTGCCGTTGCATGCGATGTCACCAACCAGCAAAGCGTTGCGGCAGCAGCGGAAACGGTGCTAGCCAAGCTTGGTCCTTGCGACCTGCTCATTAATGGCGCAGGCGGTAATCATCCAAGCGCCAACACGACGAATGAGACGTTCCAGCCAGAGGATTTGGACAATCCTGACGTTACATCATTTTTCGACTTAAACGTTGACGGCTTCCGCAATGTGCTGGATTTAAACTTTGTCGGCAGCCTTATTCCGACTCAGGCTTTTTCCAAGCAGATGCTTGGCAGGGCTGGCGCAGCCGTTATTAACATTTCGTCGATGAGCGCACCGTCGCCAATGACGAAGGTTCCGGCTTACAGTGCAGCCAAAGCGGCGATCAACAATTTCACGCAGTGGCTCGCGGTCCATTTGGCTGATGCCGGCATTCGCGTAAATGCCATTGCACCCGGCTTCTTCCTGACCCAGCAAAACGAGCGCCTGCTGCTGAATGAAGACGGCTCCCATACGGCGCGGGCTGGCAAAATCATCTCTCACACGCCAATGCGCCGCTTCGGCTCGCCGCAGGATTTGCTCGGCACGCTGCTATGGCTGGCGGATGAGCAAATGTCCGGCTTCGTCACCGGCATTGTCGTGCCGGTAGATGGCGGCTTTATGGCCTATTCTGGCGTCTAAGCTCATGCCTTATGCCTTGTGCCGTTAGATGAGATCAGTTGCGGATAGGCACTATGAGAGTATGGATGAGTATACGTCTTCTGGTTTGCATACACAATCTAACAAGCAGCGCCCCTCCTAAATGAAGCAGAGGCGCTGCTTGTTATTAATCGACTTTCAGTAATATATATGACATCGCTAAATTACCTGTGGCAGCGCAGCGAGCTGCTCCTTCAGCGCCGCCACCTCCTCCGCGCCAAGATCAAGCTGCGGCGCGCGCATACAGCCGGCATCTATGCCGCGAAGCTTGAGCGCTTCCTTGAAAAAGGACATATTCGCTCCGCTTCTCAGCACCTCGCAATATTGAATCGCAATGCGCTGCCATTCGCGGGCCTTATCCAAATCCTTCGCCTGGTAGGCGTTATATACCGCCACAAAAGGCTCTGGATATACACACGACACGCCAGATATCACACCGTCACAGCCCATCGCAAGCGCCGGAAGGAATAAACGGTCGGCCCCCTGCATCACGGAGAAATCGCCGCCTTGTATAGATAAATATTCATTCGTGCGCAGAAAATCAGGATAGCTGTACTTGACGCCGACTACGTTGCCGCAGCGCTCTGCTACCCTCCGGGCAACATCCGTCTTGAGATCATTAGATGCACATTGCGGAATATTGTACAAGTAGACGGGGAAGTCAGCAGGCAGGCTCGACGCTACCGTCACATAATATTGCTCCAGCTCCGCATCGTTTGCGCCAAGGAAAAACGGCGTAACTACACCAACGCCGTCAGCCCCAATATGATGGGCATGCTGCGCCAGCAAAATCGTATCACTTTGTGTTGCCGCGCCTGCATGAATAAATACCGTAACTCTTCCAGCCGCTGTTTTCACGACCGTCTCCGCAACCGCTTTGCGCTCGTCAACCGACAGCCGCACCATCTCTCCTGTCGTTCCTAGGGGGAACAGACAGTGTACGCCCTTGGAAATCAGAAATTCGGTCAGCGCCTCCACCTTTGTCAAATCCACCCGTCCTTCTTTTGTGAACGGCGTCACCATCGCCGTCGTTACACCGTACAATCGTTTCATCGTGCCAATCCCTCTTTCTATTTATCGTTTAGGTTAAGGCTATAAGTTACCGAAGCAAATGCTCAGGGTCCTTGCCTGTAAAAATGTCCAGCAGCGCCTGCGCCGTATTTAGGCCAACCCGGTAATACGTCTCAGCCGTTTCCGCTGCGGTATGAGGCGTTGCAATTAGCTTATCCAGCTCAAAAAGCACATTGTCCGCCGCTACCGGCTCCTGCTCGTACACATCAATAGCCGCTCCGGCGATACTGCCCTTTTTCAATGCGCTGTACAATGCTCGCTCATCGACTAGCGCACCCCGCGCCGTATTGACGAAATAGGCTGTCGGCTTCATCTGTTCAAATTGCTTATCACTCATCATATGGTAGGTCTCCTTGAGACTCGGCAGATGCATGCTGACGACATCGCTCTGAGCGAGCACTTCATCGGAGGAGACAAGCTTGACCCCAAGCGCCTTCGCCTTCTCTTCATTCGGGTATTTGTCGTAAGCGATGATTTCTACATCGAAGCCGTGCAGCTTCCTCGCTACCATTTGGGCAATATTGCCGAAGCCAAGCAGCCCGATTGTGCGATCCGCCAGCTCCATGCCAACCGTGCGATCCCAATAACCGCGTCTTGCCGAGCGTTCAAGCGTCGGGATGTTGCGAAGCATGGATAAAATGAGGCCAATCGTCAGCTCCGCTACTGCATTGGCGTTGCCGCCCGGCACATTGGCAACTTTGATGCCATATTCCTCTGCCTTCGCCAAATCAATATTGTCGACGCCAACGCCGAAGCGGGCAATGCCCTTAAGCTTTGGCGCCAGCTTAAAAATCGCTTCATCCCATGTATCTACGCCAGCCACAACCCCGTCGATATCCGCGACAAGCGGAGCAAGCTCCTCATACGTATGGGGCCGACCAAGCTGGTTTTCGATAATTTCACAGCCTGCCTCCTCCAGCATTCGCTTCGCATCGGCACATAGCAGCGAATAATTCGTCGCCGTCACTAGAACTTTATACTTTGTGCTCATTATTTGACTCCTCCAACGGTCATCCCGCTAACCATATATTTTGATGTAAACAAATACATAATAATGACTGGAATTGAAGCGATAATCGAGCCGCCCATCAGCGGACCCCAAGCGAATACATCGCCAACGATCATATCTGATAGGCCAAGCGTAATCGTCTTATCGCTCGTTTTCGTTACGATAACGAGGGCATATAAATATTCGCTCCAGCACAGCGTGAAGGCAAAGATAAAGGTGGCGGCAAGCCCAGGTGCAGCGAGGGGAAAAATAACGCTCCACATCGTGCGCGCCCGACTGCAGCCGTCGATCATCGCCGCTTCCTCAATCTCTCCCGGAATTGATTTAAAATAGGAGACCAGCATCCATGTCGCATACGGGATCGTAATGGTCGGGTATATAAGCATGAGACCATAAACCGAATTGCTAAGACCAATCGCATTTACCAGCATATATAGCGGAATGAACAGCACCGCTCGCGGCATCAAGTAGGCGTACAAGATTCCTCTGGATATAAAGCCGCGGCCCTTGAACTGCAATTTGGAAATGGCATAGGCAGCCAGCATGCTGAACAAAATCGACAGAAAAGATACGATTAACGATACGTAAAGGCTATTTTTAATATTTGATAAAAAGCCCTTCTCCGTCAGCAGCTTCTCATAAGCGGACCAGCTGAACACCTGCGGCCAGAAGGATGGCGTCATATTGTAGATTTCCCCCTGCGACTTGAAGGACGTATTCAGCATCCAATACAGCGGGAACAAAGCAAAGAGTAATAAAAAAGCTAAAGTTCCATAGACGAGAACCTGTTTGCCGATTGATTTATTTTCCATCCTATATCACCTAATCTCTGGATGATAGCGAGCGCTTCGTCACGTAGTTGATCAGCAGAATCAACGGCGGCATCGTCATAATGGCGATGGCGATCGCTTTTCCAAGGCTCATATTCAAAAATCCGATCGTATAGCTCAGCGTAGACAGCACCTGTGTCGCATTGGCAGGCCCGCCGCGCGTCAGCAGCCAAATAATTTCGAAATCGTTCAAGGTCCAGATCGTAGTCATCACTGCAGCGAGTATCGTAACTTCCTTCACGGAAGGCAGCGTCATATGCCAAAATCGCTTGACCGCACCCGCCCCGTCCAGCATAGCCGCTTCATACATTTCCTTCGACACGGTCTGAAGGCCAGCTAGAATGGCGATTCCCATAAACGGAATGCCTCGCCATACGTTAACCAGAATGACCGAGAACATCGCAAGGTCCGGCCTTGCCAGCCAGCCGAGCGGTTGATCAATTAGATGAGTCTTCAATAGCAGAAAGTTCAGCACCCCGCCGACATCGGAGTAAATCCACTGCCAGGTAAACACCGAGACGATAGTCGGGATCGTCCAAGGTAAAAATAAAAGAACACGGAACGTATTGCGGAATATAATTTTCTCATTAAGCACAAGCGCCATAATCATGCCAAACACCGTTTTGAACAACACGGCTACGCCGGTAAAAACAACCGTATTCCACGTCGCCTTCCAAAATGCCGAATCCTGCAGCAGCTCCAAATAATTGCCGAGCCCGATAAAAACCGCATCCGCGCCTACGACTTTATTCGTAAAGCTTAAATAAAGCGCCCAGCCGAATGGCAGCACCATTACCGCAAGCAGATAAATCAATACCGGGCTCATGAGGAAATAAGCCAGTTTATTGTTTTGGTTTGTATTCAAGCCTCATCCCGCCTTACTTAAAGGCATTGGAGGGCCAAGCGTTCTGGCCGTCCTCCGCCGAATTAATAACAGCTTACTTTACTAAACCTTATTTGCTGTAAACCTCTTGAATTTTAGCCTGCATATCTGTGATGGCCGCTTCCGGCGTGTAGCTCGTTTCAAGCAGCAGCTTCTGGAACGTATCATTGACGATGCGAAGATTGAACACTTCCCCCGCCCTCGCATTGTACTCGCCAGGATAGCCGAGGAAATTAAAGCCAGCAACAGATTCGACAAATGCTTTGTTTTTCTCATCCTGCCATACCGCTTCCTTCGCGAGCTCGTCATATACAGGTGCCGTCAGTGGAGCGCCCTTCTCAATCCATGACTTATACCAGTCTTTATCCAGCATGTAGGAGATGAATTTTTTAGCCAAGTCCTTGTTTTTCGAATCTTTGAAAATGCCGAGATTGTTGCTGATGCCTGGAATAAAGATGCCTTTAGGACCGGCCGGGTAAGGCGCGATGCCCGTTTTCTCATACAAGTCCGGGTTGTCCTTCTTAATCGTCGCGAGCACGCTGCCCGTGTTAAAAATCATCGCCGCTTGGCCGCTCAAGTAAGCTTTATTGTTGCCTGCGTCATCCCAACCGATTGCGCTTGGCGGCGTGCTTTTATCCGTTAAGAAAATATCGCGGATAAACGAAGCGGCTTGTACCGTTTCCGGCGAATCCGCAATGACCGTTTTGCCGTCCTGCGTATCGACAGACCCGCCGTAGGACCAAATAATGCCGCGAGTCAGAAATTCGGCGTCAGAGTTGCCCTTGCCATAGCCCATGCCGATGCCATATAGGCCTTTGCTTGTGTCTGTCAGCTTTTTGCCCATTTCCCTAAGCTCGTCCCATGTTTTCGGCGGCTCTGTATAGCCTGCACTGGCAAGCAAATCCTTGCGATAGTAGAGCACCTGCGTCTCGGTCCAGAAGGGCACGCCATATTGCTTGCCGCTGAACGTAATCGCTTTTTTCGTATTTTCATTAATGGCGTTATTGCCTTGCAGGCTGGCAACCACATCGCTTACATCCTCTAAAACGCCTTTTCCGTAAAATTGCCCAATTTCCTGATAGCCGAAAAAGGAAACATCCGGCACCGATTTGGATTCAATCGCCGCCGTCCACTTCGGATAAAAATCCTCGTAGGCAATCAGCTCCACATTTACGTTCACGTTGTTGTCCTCACCAAACTGCTTCGCACGCTCTGTAATTAGCGTATTTTGATCGTCAAACAGTTGCTTCTTCATCCAAAAGGTAAGTGTTGGCTTCTCGCCGCTGCCCGCTTGAGCGGTCGTCCCGCCATTGCTTCCCGTTCCCTGATTGCCTGCATTACCGCAGCCTGCCACGACAACTGTCAACAAAGAAACCGCTACTGCCTTTTTCAATCCGTTTTTCATAGAAATGCTGACCTCCCGTTTCGCTTTTTTTCACGTACAGCATCATCTTAGTTGAAGCGCTTTCATGCTTCTGTCCCTATCTTAATTCGAATAGCTAAAAGATAATATGACAACAATTTAATCGAATGATACAAAATTAACAGGATTCCGCTACAGCATTTTTACAGTGAAAAAGAGTACAAAAAAACAGCACCGCTCCATCGCTTGGATTGCGGCGCCGCTGCTATGGCCCTTCGCTATTTCATTTCTTTACCGCCCTCCAGCTTTTGCCGGTACTCCTGGGGCGTCAGGGAATAATATTTTTTGAACACCTTATTGAAATAATTCGGGTTCTGATAGCCTAGCTGGAGCGCGATTTCATAGCTTTTCAGAGTTGGATTTGCCAGCATGGATGCTGCCAGCTCCATCTTGAGCCGCAGCACATAGTCACTCACATTTTCGCCCGTCGCAAGCTTAAAGATCCGCGACACATGAACCGGATGCATAAATAGATAATCAGCGATCGCTTGCAGCGTCACATCGGTGACGAGATTTTTCTCAATGTAGCTGCGAATTTTGCCTACCGTTATTTCACGTTCATTTCTCGTATCATTTTCCATGCTTTGCCGCAGCAGCCGAAATGCTTCGTCTATCCAGCTTTTCAATGCCGTAATGGAGCGGCTTGGCAGCAGCCCGCTCATATCCGATAAGCCGGAGCCGATCATTTCCCCCAATTCACGACCGTTCTTGTGGGCAAAGGAGCAAAACGAGGCATAGATGGAGAAAAACACTTCCATCAGATGCTCCGGGGAATCCGGCCAGCCTTGATTCAGCTCGCTCCATATGCCGCCAAGCTTCTGCTCGGCCGCTTCCCAGCTGCCCGACTCCATCAAATGAATGAGCATCGGCGGCTCGTATAGGCGCTGAAGCGAATGAACTGGCTGCTGGCGGGCGATATCGCAAGCGACATGGATAAACAGCCCGCTCTGGCTGCCGACCTGACGACGCAGCGCCAGCAAAACATCCTCATACCGCTGCCTGACATCTTGCGGGAACGACCCCCACTGGCTGACGAGCACGGATACCTCTCCACTCAAATAATGATTGACGCTGAGCTGAAGCTGCGAGGCTTTGAGCTGGAGCTCCTCATCCGGGGCCTTGCCCTCATCTGATGAACCATACAGCGGCTCCTCACCCTCTCCTTGCTTGTCTGCGATAGGCGGCTCGCCAGCGCTTGCTGGAATTTCCGTAACAATGCCCACCAAATAGCCGTGAATGGTTTTACATGTCCAGAGACGGAAACGCTCCTCAAACAGCTCCTCCGCCATATTGCTCACGGCATATTCCATCAGAGACAGACTATAGAAATCCATCTCCGACAGCTTGCCCTCAAGCCGTACGAGCATCAGCGCAAAGCGTTGACCCATGGCAACTGGAATTTTGAGCGATTCCAGCTTTTCGGGCAGCCGCTCGGCTGAATATTTACGTCCCTCAAGCAATTCATTCAAGAGCTCGCCCTGAAGCTTGGGCAAGTTCTCTTGAAAGGCTCTTGCTACGCGCTGATGGAAGCTCTTCTCGTCCAGCTCCTTCTTTAATGCTTGAACCGCCCCGCCCACCTTTTCCAAAATGTGGCCGTCACTGATCGGCTTTAATAAATAGTCATATGTTTCATGGGCAATGGCCTGCTGCGCATAAGCAAACTCGGCATGGCCGGACAATAAAATGCATTTAATCCGCTTCCAGCTCCTGCGAACCTGCTGGAGCAGCTCCAATCCGCTGATGCCCGGCATCTGGATATCCGTAATCAGAATATCAATCGTATTCGTATTTAATATTTCAAGCGCCTCTACGCCAGAATAAGCTTTAAACACAGCGCCGATGCCGATTTGCTCCCATGGAAGCGTATCGGCAAGGCTGTCCACCACGCTCGCCTCATCGTCCACAAGCAAAAGTCTAAATGCCCGCTGCTCATCCATCACGCTTCCTCCTTGTCCTCCCATATAACCTCCGTTCGAAAGCCATTCAGCGGCGAAGGGGAAGCAGAGAACCGCAAGCCCGATTGACCGCCGTATAGCTGTGCCAACCGCTGATGTGTATTCCATAGGCCGCAGCCAGTGTGCTCATCCAAAGGAACAGCAAGCGACATACGCAGCTTAACCATCTCCTCCTTCGTCAGGCCGCCGCCATTATCATCAACGATGAGCCGATTCACGCCGTTATGGCGCAGCCCTTTAATTTGGACAATGCCAAATTGCAGCTGGCTTTCAATTCCGTGGACGACTGAATTTTCCACAATAGGCTGAATGAGCAGCCGCGGAATTTTCAAATCCATCATTTCCTCAGGAATATCAATTTCATAGTGCAGACGCTGGATACGGAGCTGCTGAATAATCAAATAGTTTTCCACCAGCTTAAGCTCCTCACGCACCGTCGTCATGCTATTTTCCATTCGTGTCGTGTAGCGATAGTATTCACCTAAATTTAGTGACATCGCCACGACAGCCTCCTTATCGCCAAGATTCGCCATATTTTTAATATAAAATAAACAGTTATATAAAAAATGCGGGTTGATCTGCGATTGGAGCTGCTTCAGCGTCGCTTCCTTGGAGCGCAGCGTCTCCATGTAAACCTTGTCGATCAGCTCCTGAATCTGCTCCGCCATCTCATTAAAGCTGCTGAACAGAAACTCAAATTCATTGTTAGGACGCTGCTTCAGACGGGTAGAAAACTGTCCGTCCTTGATACGCTGCACTCCCCGCACCAGCAGCACAATCGGTCGCTGAACATTGCGATACAGCAAAAGGGTAGACAAAACGCCCAGCGCCATTAATAATCCAATGGAGATATAAAACAAATTGCGGCTTGTATTAATCGGCGCAAACACGCTCGCGAGCGGCACAGCATCAACCAAATACCAGCCAAGGCTGGCGGACCTAATATAATTTACAATATACTGCTGGCGATTAATTTCAAGATTAAGGCTGCCGCTGCCCGCAAGCTGCAAGCTTTCCAGCTGCTCCATCGCCTGTGTGACAAGCCGATAGTTGCCGTTAAAGCCCATGATCGGCGCTTCGCCCGGATGATAAAGAAAAGGCTCGCGCGCCTCATCCTGCTGGAGCGAGTTGAGCATATTTTTTAAATTGGCATCGGTGAACCGCACCTCTACATATAAATTTGGCATGTCCGACTGCTGCATGCGACTGAACAGCATTTCCTTAATGCCGAACGTTGTCGCATATTCATGAACCCACTTGCCCATGTCTCTGGCTGCAAGCTTCTGCTCGTCATAATGGGCGGAATAATCCGTCGAGATCAGCTCCTTGGTGTCGCGCAAATATAAAATAATTTGATTCGTCCAAGCGCTCGTCGTCGTTTGCATATTCAGCATATCCACAAGGCGCAAGTGGCGCTGGAGCTGAACAAGCTCATCATTTTTCCCCCGGCCCTCCACATACTCTCGAATGCTGTAATCGCGGCTTGCCGAGGTGGAGTGCTTCACCAGCTGATCCACCATCATGTCGAGCTGGCTCATAAAAAAACCGAGGCGGTTAAGATTCTGCTCCTTAATCGTCGTCTGCACCACGTCTACGCTTACTTGGTTCGAATAGCCGTAAAGCAAAATAATCGGGATGAGCAGCGCAATAATCAAAGCTATCATTTTCCGAAATGTCGTCATCTTCATCGCTTTTCCTCCGCCTTACGTTATAAGTTCAATCTCCTGGTCTGCTGCGGATCACGGGAATCAACGCCATTCTACCATCATTTTCGCGCAAAAGAAAACGCTTACCTAATGTTGCATAAGGAGAAACCGCTATGTATTCAAAACAAATTGCAAAGCAAACAGGCATTTTCCGCACATGTCGCTGGTGCAGAAAAATGCCTGTTTTCGTATGCAAAATAAAAAATTGCTGCTGTCCTCCAGCAGAAAGAGATGGCCGGCGTCTACACGATGGCCAACCAAATGGAAGCTAGAAAAATAAGCTTTCACATATTACAACTGCGTGTCACATTTGGCTGAACAATTCGTCTTATTTTAAAGTTTAATGTCAAAAGCTCTCAAAATATTCTCTTCTATTAGTAGTTCTAATTTAAGCACTTCATTTTCATCATAAACATTTTCTACGAGTTTTTTAGTGAGATTAATAGCTTCAAGAGAATTTATATTTAACGGATCTGGCAGTAAATAATTTTTTACGTATTGAGTTAAGTATCTTTTTCTCCCTGAATAAAGCACATTTTGAAACTCAATTTCATGATATTTGTTCATTATTTTTGAGTTAGCTACTGCTGTTGCTAAATATAATAAATCTGAATTTCGATCATCTATAAGGGATAACCAATAACAGTTTCCATCAACCATATAACCCGTCAAATCAATCGCAAATTTAGGAGACGGGCTTATATCTGGAAAGATTACTTTAGGTTTATTTAGAGCGTTTGGATCCTGAGGAACCCAAATTTCATACCAATTCCTCTTAGCTCTTATGACATATTTTCTTCCTTCTAGTTGTTGCCTATGCATATTCAAATATTTTTGTGCATTAGGATACTTCGTTATATCAATAGCTTCTTTTTTTTCATGATTGCTAAAATGAGTATATAATATTCTTTTTTTAACCTTAGCAGAATCAATTCTCCATTTCGAAGCACTATCAGAAGATACAAGTAGAAAAAGTAAATCTCCCTCCGGGATAAACTCCTCTTTTTCCCATTTATCACTTATGAAAACATTATCAGCAGTAGTCTTTATCCCTACTCTCACCTTGAAAACATCCTCAAATTTACAGTGCGAATTTTTTCTAAGTTTATCAGCCCATTCTTTATCCTCTTTGGAAGCCATCACCCAGAGTTCCGCCGGATCTTCTGATATACCTAAATAACCAACCGTTACTTTATATTTTTTATCATTAATATTATATATACCACTGCTATTTTTATTTAATGCGTGAAAAAGGGTTTTCGCATTTACTACTTTATCATCTATATCATGATTTGCTTCCTCGTAAACCTTCATGAAATTTACTTCTTTATTTCTCTTAATTTCATTATTTTTTTTCTTCCTCCCGATAAAGATAGCAGGTAATACAGCAGCATTAAAAAGTTTTGTATCTCCTAGATCAATGACCTCTAATATTTCGTAATTATCATCCAAAAATTTGCGGGTGTCTTTCCCCCCAGTTGTAGTCAAATATCTGTTTGATGTAATTACACAGATTATACCGTCTTCCTTTAACTGTTTGGTCATCGCAACAAGAAAAACTTGGTACAAATCAACTCTACCCTTTAAGTTGAATTTTAAACTTAATTGTTGTGCTTTATCAGCCCCCATAACTTGCGTTCTAACGTAAGGAGGGTTAGCTATAATTAAATCCGCTTTTTTTATTATTCCATTTTCATGTAATGGACTTACTTGAGATGATTCAGTTTGAGAAAACAGATCATAATCTGCTTCATTCTCGAATAATTCTAAATAGTCCATATTGAATGTATCTATATTATTTTTACTATAGTTAAGATTTAATTGATCAATAGCTTCTTTACTAGTATCAATACCAATTAAATGAGAGGGGTAATTATGAAATATATTATTAACAGCTTTAAGTAACTCTCCATCCCCACAAGAAGGATCAAGAATCGTTAGTTCAGAAGGTGCATTATTTGATTGCTGTTTAAAGTAATGAAGCAATTTTTCAGCCATAAAATTAGAAAGATCAGCCGATGTATAATGTGAACCCGTCTCTTTAGTTGATAAAACATTCATATTTTATAAAACCCCTTATTTATTTTTTGAATCTATAAAATTTATCAACACCTTAATGATGCTTATTTACATCTCAAAGATGCTTATCAACATCCAAATGATGCTTATAGACTGTCGAATATAATCTTTATCTTTGGGATAATTATAACATGAACAATAACATAAAATATCAAAAAAACGAAAAAACGAATGAGGATTTTTTAAGGCAAGTAGGAAAAAAAGTGAAGTTTTTCAGGCATTTGAAAGGTATCACTCAAGAAGCACTAGCACATGATGCTGGGCTAGATCGTACTTTCCTTGGCTACGTAGAAAGGGGAGAAAAAAACATCAGTGTTTTAAATTTAAAAAACATAGCTGATGCACTTGAAGTTGAAATCTCAGAATTATTACCACAGGAGGAAACATGAAAAGGGCATACACAATCAAAAATAATATCACAGTCGACCGTTTGAGCATTTATGACGTAATTGAAATAGGTGATGAACATTATTGGTTACCTTCGAAAGAACTAGAATTTTTGCTTTCCGAACAATTAGTTGGGCTCAATTTAAATGGGCTTCCGTTACGCACACGATCTAAAGTTGTAAAATCTCATGTATGCTTAGCATTAGGCTACCCCGTTCCAAATTCTTTCAAAAAAACCCAACCGCGTTTTGCATGTCAAAATTTTGATGTTTATACTCAAAAATCAAATAATTTACAAATATGGAATGAAGAGGTTTCACCTTCGCGTCGATATGTGTTAATAAGAATAACAGATGATGATGTAATATCTCAAGTTAAGGTAGTATCAGGAGATACAATATCGGATTTAGATAAGACAGGAAAATTAACTACGAAATATCAAGCGAGCTTAAACAGACCTAAAACATTAATTGCTGAGCAATTGAGTTCGAAAGATACAGATTTCGTGCAATCAATCTATTCAGAAAATTATGAAATATCAAAAATGGTTTCTCCTTCAGCTTATCCTGAGTTTCAACAACTAATGCCCCTTGATAAAATTTTTAAAAAATTATGTGCAATTGTAGGACAACGAATACCTTATGAAGGTGCATTGCAAGAGAGGAATCGTGGCGGAAATTTACACAAGTTAGTTTGTAAGTCGTTAGGATATTCCTATTTTAATGACGATGGTAAATTTCCAGATGTAAAGCATCAGCTTCTAGAAGTTAAATTGCAGACTTCCCCTACAATCGATTTAGGTTTATTCCTGCCAAATGATGCCTCTTATTTAGATCTACCTAAAATTGCAGGTGAAAATATACGCATGTGTGATGTAAGATATGCAATCTTTTATGGCGAGTTATTTGGGAATGAAATTGAAATCACCAATTTTTACTTAGTTGTTGGAAAGGATTTCTTTAGTCATTTTAGACAATTCGAAGGTAAGAAAATTAATAGAAAGCTACAAATCCCATTAGGTAGAGAATTTTGGGAAGAAGATTAGTTCATTTCCTTACTATACTCAGTGGGGTATATGTTAATTGGCTTTTGATAAAGTAACTTTACGTATTACTATAGTCCTGTTTTGTGATGAACTAACATTCCTTACATGCAAGTAATTTAAAAAATGAAGCAAAATAGCCGTCTAGCATGGACGGCTATTTCAATTTTCACTCTAATTGAAGAATAAAATTCTACAGTTTACAGTTTAAAGCTGCCTACTTTGTTTTGCAGCTCGGAAGCAATTTCCGACAGACCGACTGCTGATGAGGAAATGCCCTCCATGGCGTCGAGCTGCTGGTTGCCAGCCTGCGTCACCTGGCGGAACGATTGTGACGATTCGTTCGCAATACCCGAAACCTCATGAACGGATGCCGCCACCTCCTCAGCACTTGCCGACATTTCCTCCGTCACAGCTGAAACATCATGAATTTGCTGGACGATCAACCTCGTGGATTGCTCAATGCTTGCCAGCGCCTGCCTCGCTTCCTCTGTTACGCGCAGTCCCCCCCGCATATCCTCCGAAACTTTGTATTTCATCATATCGTAAGTAGCTGCAACCAGCTTCGTCATCCGGCCAATCGTCTCCAGTATTTGATCCGCTGTCGTCTTCGACTGGTCTGCCAGCTTCTGCACCTCCTGTGCAACGACGGCAAAGCCTTTCCCGTGATCGCCCGCCCGTGATGCTTCAATGGCCGCATTAAGCGACAGAAGATTCGTCTGCTTGGCAATGCCTGCAATCGCTGTACTCATCTGCGTCACCTGTGCGCTAAGCTCATGCAGCTGCTCGATCTGCTCGGAGGAGCGGTCGATGGATTCGCCGATTTTTCTCATTTGGACCGTTACTTCCTGTACTTTATCGCTGCCTTCCATAACATTGTGCTCCGTCTCCTTCGACGATTGCACAATTTCAGACGAGGCTTCGGCAATTCTCGTAATGCCGATCGCCATTTCCTCCATCGTTCTGCGCGTCTCGTCCGTCATGCGCGCTTGATTTTCCGCCCCTTGTGCCGCTCCACCGATCAGCTCCGATACAAGCTCCACCGTCTTCGTATTTTCCGTTGTGCTTGCACTAAGCTGCTGGCTGGCAGCCGCTAGCTGATTCGACGAATCCGCCACCTCCATGACAATGCCGCGGAGAGAAGCAACCATCGCGTTGAAGTTGCCGGCAAGCTCCCCGATTTCGTCCCGGCGCTTCGTCTCGACTTTTTCCTGCAAGTAGCCCTCGCTTACTCTTCTGGCTGCACGGTTTAATTGCTCGATAGGCCTTGTAATAGCGCGGATAATAAAAAATAGAATGAGAAATGCCGCAACGAGCGAAATGACCATAACGAGCAGCGAGTTAAGCAATATAGGCTGTGCGGCCTCCGTAAACTCCTGAGTTGGCAGAGCCCCGACCAATTTTAGTCCGGTATCCTTATTCGTTACGTAAAAGGCTTTGCGTTCCACATTATTAATCGGATCATTGTAGAATAGCTCTCCGCTATCCTGCTCCAAAATCGTCTGAATACCTTCATTATTAATCGGCGTTCCCACTTCAATGGTAGGATGCGCTAGAATAACGCCCTGCTGATCCATTAAATAAACAAAGCCCTCTGAACCGATTTTGACATTCTGAATTAATTGCCCAATGGCCTCTACGCTCAAAGCAACGGTAACCCCGCCCTGACCATCCGCAAACGCTTGAGATACCGTAATCGTATACTTATTCGTCGTTGCTGATAGACCCGGCTGGGATACGACAACTTCTCCCGGGGCCGCCATAATCGCCTTGTACCAAGAGCGCTCACGCGGGTCGTAATCCTCCTGTCCCGGATTCGGTGATTTCATCCAGTTGCCGTTCGCGTTGCCAATCGTTACAATCTCTACCTCTGGATGGCTTGCTGTAAAATTGTCTATAAGCGCCTGAGCAGTCTCAGACCTTTCATCTACTGCTGCCGATGAGAGCAAGTAGGCTAATTGCTTTACATTGGCTTTCTCAAGCCCAATTATCTGATCGATTGAAATATCGAGCGAGGACACTGTAGAAGCTGCTGTTTGTCCCATTTTATCCTGAAGCTGAATTTTAGCGTTGCTGTAAGAAAAAAACGTAGAAACGGCCAGTGATAAAATGAGCATCAAGGAAATGTAGAGAAGGAGCCTGCTTCTGAGCCTCCTCATATAAAACTTTTGCTGCCACTGCGATTTTTTCTTCATCTCTCTCTTCTCCTTCATGATAGGATTCCCCCAGCTTGCATTTATTGTATATGTAACTATAGTCGACAGAGCTCACTTGAAAATTGATAGAATTTTCTTTGTATTTGTAACAACTTTTCAACAAAATGATTATGGTATCCGTATCATCTTCCATTCACGGTTGCTAAATCGTTCCATACTAAAAGGCATTGTTTCCTTTCTATTCCTTTTTGCATATTTCAAAAAAAAGAAAGAGGAGCAAGATTGGCTCCTCTTTCCGTTGTATGCTCATTCGTTTATGTTCGGATTATATGCGAATTAGTCGTTTCGCGGCCTAGCGGATATCGCTTGTTTTGCGCACTAAGGTATGCGCTTCTCATAGCGATGCTCCTCGCCCGTTGGATCGGTAATAACAATCGTCATATCCCATATATCGCCGACCGCAGGCACGGGAGCCTTCGACAAATACGTATATTTGTCAAAGCCCTCATAGCCGTAAGGATCAGGCCCGCCCTTGTTGAACTCAAAGGGAATGTCCCGCAATTCCCTCTGCTCGCTGTCATCCTTCGCTTGTACCGCGATAAGCGTTGGAGCCCCCATACCAGTCGGCAGCCACACATCCAGCTGATAGCTCTGCTCTTCTGGCTTAATTCGCATAGACATATGAGCTTTATCGCCCATCACATGCCAGTACACAGGCTCAGCAAAAGCAGGCTGCTCTGGCGGCGCAGTGGAAGACAGTATGCCAGCTGCGATAAAAGCAGCCAACGCCAGCAGCGCCTCTATACGCACCGCTTGCACAAATTTAGGAGCGGAGCTGCTGCCTGCTGCCCCTTTCTCCATCCCTGCCGCCAAACGCGGCATGAGGGAAAAGCGATGATAAGCGCCAATGCCGATAACGGCAGCCAGCAGCAGCGTTTTTAGCACGACCAAGCGTCCATAGCTGCTGTCTGCGAGCTCCGTCCAAGCGTTAAGCCGCTGCAAGGACAACAGAATGCCTGTTGCGGCCAGCAAAATAATAATAGGCAGCGCGACCTGTGAAAATCGCTTGATCATGAGCATTAACGCATCTCGCTGCTTCTCGACGCTAGGAAAACCAGTCTTCCAAGTAGCCCCAATGATGGCGAGGATGCCGCCGAACCATATGGCTGCGGTCCATATATGCACAATATGCGACAGCACCGCCACTGAAAGGAGACTAGAAGCATTAGCATGACCCGTTAATGGGTAAAGCACCGTTAACAGCAAAGCCATCAGCCACTTCAGCGGCGCAACCCAGCGTTCATCACGCTGCGGCGCATAGGCGAGCAGCAGTATAAGCGCCGCCAATGCAGGCCGCAGCCATGCTGCGCGTCCCACCATCGTTGTGGATAAAATCTTCTGATACAGCGCGCCGCCGCTTCCCATATCAAATGCGCTAAGCTGCTCTGCTAACAGCCATACATGGAAAAACCCTGTGGCGCCAAGCACTAGCGCCGCACCTATAAACAACAGGCGCTCGCTGCGCTTGCTAAGCAGCCGTGGTATCTCCGAGCTATCCGCACGCGACCAAAGCACATATCTGGCATATAAAAAAGCAGCTATACACGCCGCAGCGATGACCTCAACAATCCGCAGCAGCGTGTAAATAACGGTTCGCCAATCGCTCTGATGTCCAGCGTCATGATCATCCGAATGGCCGATCATATTGCCGTCCATATCCATATCCATGTCATGATCGGCTCCATGATCGCCAGACATTGAATGCCCATGCGATTCATTCGCTGCTTGCTCCGCTTCTCCCGCTGCTCCATCCCCTTCCGCCGCAGTAGGCGAATTGGGGACCCTGCTTGATGGATCAAGACCTGCTACAGCTTGCTGCTCGCTATTAGCCGTTACAGCAAACTCGTCGCTTGCCGATTTCCCTTCGCTCCCTTTAGAGGAGCCCGCAGCCTCTTCACTTCCTGCGGGTATTTCGCTGCCCCCGACTGCGGGCGATCGACCCGGTTCCGTTACCGAGCTAGTTCCGCCTTGACCGGAGCTACTGGAGGCTTCCGCTGTCCCAGCGCTCGCTCCAGTGTCACTTCCTACTCCTTTAACGCTTTCTGAGCCAGCACTTGTTACAGGATTCGCCGAGCCGCTTCCATTGCCATTCGTCTTGCCTTCTGAGGAAGTTCCTCCAGATGCCGCGTCTCCAGACACCTTGCCTCCAGAGCCGCTGCCGGTAGCGTTAACACAACCCTGCGAGCCGCCTTTACCGCCAGCGGCGGCGCTGCTACTGCTGACGCTTCCGCTGCCCGGCTGGCTAGCCGCTCCCGCTGAAGCATCCTTGCCCGCGCTCGCGCTTCCAGTTCCGGCACTAGGCGAGACGGAGGCGCTAGGCTTCGCCGTAGCCGTAGCTGCCGGTGGCGGCGAGGCGTTGCTATCACCGCCGTCAAGCGAAATCGTATCGCTTGGCTTCGTCGTCGCGAGCGGCACGCCGACCGCAAAGTGAAAGGAACCGTCCGTGACATGTGTATCCACGGACAGCACCTGCCATTTTACCTTATAGATACCTGGAGACAGCTTAGGAATCGTATAAACGAGCCATCTGTCCTTCTCCGCAGACAGCTTGCCCTTTATCGCAATGCCAGCCTCATCCTCCAGCACAATCCGGCTTAAATCGGGATCGAACTCTTCTGTATATTGAATGCGAATGGATGAAGGCGATTCGCTTAGCTCGGCATCCTGAAGCGGAGTCGAGCGCTCCATATTCGCATGCGCGTCTGCAAGGGCCGGATTGCAAAGCATGAACAGCAGCAGCGCCGCCAGCGCAAGCAGGTTTATTTTCAACTTATAAGGAATCATTCGCCTCTCCTTCCTTCTCATGCAAACAGAGCCGCCGAATGATGGCGACCCCGCTATGCGTAAACAGCACTGCGCGTTTAGGGCAGCTGCTTTCCTTTGATGTTCGCTGGCAGGCTAAGCACGTTTGCCCGCTGCCGCTTTAGGCGTTCTATTTTTTCGTATATATCAGCACAGCCGCACGGGTGTCGCCAACTGCTGGCAAAAATTCGACAACCGCTCCCGCTTTTTCAGCTGTTTGACGCAAGGACGCTGCGTTTTTGCTGCTGTAGCTTGGATCAATATACTGCTTCAGGAAGTCGGCGCTCGCGTTCGTTGAGCCTTTTACAAGGGTCAGGCTATCGCTGGACACAAGCTTCCCATCGACATATACATAAGGAATGGGGCTGACTTTACCTGCTGGCAGCTTGACGGCTGCATTTTGCACCGTGTAGGTCATCGTTGCCGTATAATTGACCTTCGTATATTCGCCCTCTTTGCTCTCGTCCGTAGACGTCGAAGCACGAAGCAAATAATAGTCGGCCGCTCCCGTCTTATAAGTCACAAAGCCATTGTCATCCGTTGTCAGCGTCTGACCTTCGGAGTTGCTGCGGCGAATGAGCGATACCTCTGCATCCGCTACCGGCTTGCCCTTCAGCAGCAGTTGCACCTTTACCTCCTGCCCTGGCACGGCAGCCGCCGGATTGAACTGTGGAACGAATTCCGCACGGTCAAGGCTTACCGGATTTGCAAAGCCTTTCAGCGCGCTGACCCGGGCAAGAAGAGGAAGATCGCTGATGGCTACGAACGATTTCGCACTGCGCATCGAGCGGCTGAGCGAGGTCGTATTCACGCTGTCCGACTCACCGGTCACAATGTAAGCGCCTGGCGATGCCGCCGAGAAGGAAGCGACAAAACCATTGTTTACGGCTGGTTCCGTCTCTGTAGCTGCTTCCCCTGTGTAAAACCGTGTTGACGTAATGTCCGTCTTCACACCTGCTGGAGAGGTCACATAAACCTTTGAGCTGTCTACGCCCCATTGGCCGGTAATGCGATAGCTTTTGTGATCATTGGAGTGGTTGCCGAAAAGCATATCCACATACGCAACCTCACCCTGCGCGATAATCGGCGCATTCGTCTGTGTCCAGCCGTCATGAGCGAACGCCGTCGCCGAGACGCTGAATGTTAGTACTGCGGCAAGCGCTGCGGCTGCCAGTTTCTTTTTCCAAACGATCATTAAAATAGCCCCCTGAGCATTGATATTGGATAACTAAATCCTATTATATCGACCTGCCCGCAGGGAAAGAATGACTACAAAGGGCTATTTCCGCACCAGCATTACCGCCAAGCTGTGAACCTTTGATGACGCTTCGCCTGCCTTGCACAAGCCCCCTTCAAAGCTCTAGTCCCGCAAATATCCTTGCTCGAACGCATATTTCGCCAGCTGTACGCGATTGTCCAAATGAAGCTTCTGCAAAATGTTTTTGAGATGGTTCTTCACCGTATGCTCGGAAATCATCAGCATGCTGGCAATATCCCGATTGCCCGCTCCCTGTGCCACACAACGCAAAATCTCCTGCTCCCGCGCCGTGAGCGGACTTTCCTCCTGCTGCCTGCCCGCTCCTGCAAGGGCAAACTCCTGCAAAATGCGCTGCGCCAGCTCCCGCGACAAAGGCGCTTCATCAAGCGCAATCGCCTTCAAATATTCGCGCCAGGCTCCGGGATTTAAATTTTTAAGCAAATAGCCTTGCGCACCTTTCTTTAGCGCCTCAAACAGATGCGTTATATCATCCGATACGGTTATAATCACGATTTTCACATAAGGGTAACGGGCTTTGATTTCCTTCGTCGCTTCTAGCCCGTCCATCTCTTTCATATTAATATCCATCAAAATCAAATCCGGCATTAGCTGCTCCGTAAGGGCAAGCGCTTCAAGCCCGCTGCTTCCCTCGCCGACCACCTCAAACAAAGGCTCCGCCTGCAAAATCGCCCGAATACCCTCGCGCGCATGATGATGGTCGTCCACAATTAATATTCGAACCGGCTGAGTCAAGCCGCATCCCTCTTTTCTCATTGACGTCTGGCCCTCGCGCCACTGCCCTGCTATTCTATGACTAGATAGAGTATACCCATTGTACACCTTTCATTGTGCCTGAAAATAACTCGTTTGAATATGGCTCGAACGGGCTATGCCTTACCTTATCTTACCTTGTCTTGTGAAAAAGTTCACAATTCCGACCTTGTTTTCAGGCATCGAATGCATTATGCTAAGACCAACAACACATTGTGAATCATTTCACATTAAACATTATGGTTGTGAAAACATTCACATACACTCGAGGAGGCCCCTACTATGAAGGTTACCGTTATTGGATGTACACATGCAGGAACTGCCGCTATAAATCAAATGATCAAGCTACACCCTGAGGCGGAAATTACCGTTTTCGAGAAAAATGACAACATTTCCTTCCTGTCGTGCGGCATCGCCCTTCATGTCGGCGGGGTCGTCAAAGATCCAACCAAGCTTTTCTACGCTTCGCCTGAGCAGCTCGCTGTCATGGGCGTTCAAACGCATATGCAGCATGAGGTACTGAACGTCGATACCGAAGCAAAAACCGTAACCGTCCGCAATCTGCTGACGAATGAAACGTTTGCCAACAGCTATGACAAGCTCGTCGTAACGACTGGCTCGTGGCCGATTATTCCGAAGCTTGAAGGCATAGAGCTTGAAAATATTGTTTTATGCAAAAACTACAATCACGCCCAAACGATTATTGAAAAAGCGAAATATGCAAGCCGCATTGCTGTCATCGGCGCGGGCTACATCGGCATCGAGCTGGTGGAAGCGTTCGAGCAGCTCGGCAAGCAGGTGACGCTGATTGATAATATGGATCGTATTTTGTATAAATATTTGGATCAGGAATACACCGACGTCATTGAAGCCGATCTCGTCGCCCATGGCATTGAGCTTGCGCTTGACCAGACCGTTACTGGCTTTAAAGGCACGAATGGAGAAGTGAAGCAGATTTTGACGACCAAAGGCGAATACGAGGCTGATCTTGTCATTATGTGCATCGGCTTCCGTCCTAATACGGAGCTGCTGAAGGGCCAAGTTGATATGCTGCCCAATGGCGCAATTATCGTCGACGAATACATGCGCACCAGCCAACCGGATGTATTCGCTGCCGGAGACAGCTGCGCCGTTATGTATAACCCAACTGGCCAGCACGCCTACATTCCGCTCGCAACGAATGCGGTTCGGATGGGAACGCTCATCGGCAAAAACCTGCTGCAGCCGCGCGTGAAATATTTAGGCACGCAAGGAACGTCGGCGATTAAGCTTTTTGACTACAATATTGCTTCGACAGGTCTAACTGAGACGGCTGCGCTTGCTGCCGAAATGAATGTGAAGACGGTCACCATTGTCGAAAACTATCGTCCTGAATTTATGCCAACGTTCGAAGAGGTCACGCTAAAAATCGTTTATGAAGCGGACAGCGAGCGTATCGTAGGTGCACAAATTTTATCGAAGGCCGATCTGACGCAAATGATGAATACGATGTCGGTATGCATTCAAAATCGCATGACGATTGATGAGCTTGGCTTCGTCGACTTCTTCTTCCAGCCGCATTACAATAAGCCGTGGAGCTTGCTTAACCAAGCAGCGCTTCAAGCGGCAGCGCCTGCCCCTGATGAGCAGGTGGAGACGCAAGCACAAGCAAGGATGGCTGCCCCTGATGCAGTAAAGACACAGGCTGCTCCGGCTGCCGAAACGATCTAACAGCTTGAGAGGCTTATGATTCAAATACAAGGGCTATATCTGGAACTAAACATTCCGGGGATAGCCCTTGTTATATGCTTTAGGCAGCATACGGATAACGATTTGTTAGTGTTATTATCCCTTTTTCCAAACCAGTTTATTATGAATGACGATGGGGGTAAGTACTAGAAAAATACCCGCCAGCACGAATACAGCTCCATAAATAATTAGAGATTGTGTGTTTAAAGGGATATCCATACCAAATACAATAATATCCATATCCCCACTTTTTGTCGGCAGCAGCATCAAATTTATGCCCCGATAACCAATATATAAACCAGCGAGGCATGCAATCATTTTAATATAAAGCCAAGATCTTCGCAGTTGCGCCGATTTAATTTCATCGATGTACAGCCAATAGCCAATTACATTGAATAAAGTGAAAATGACAATCCATTTCCATTTATTTCGAGTATGATTGACATACAAATTTGTAGTGGCCCAGACGATAAAGAGCAGCCAGTATATAATAAGCAATACACGCCCCAAAAAATAAAATTGATATGGATACTTCCATTGCATCACATCAATAGCAAAAGTTACAGTACGATCGGTGCTTTGAGCCAATAATGAATATTTATAGTTTTTAATAAGCCAAACACCGTTTGGAGTAGGAGTTTTAAATTCCCCATAAGAATTGATAGGCGTGTTCGCAGGATATATATATTCATAAGGATACTCTAGACTAGATTTTCCGGCAGGAACCCGTTTAAACCCGATTGCCGAAATACTCGTATTATTTTCCAAAATATCGACTAGGAGCTCCTCGGACATTTCATCATTATTAGCGTATGTTTTAGCCACATCAAAAACCTGATTTAATTTGTCTTGTGAAATATTGTCGTTCCATACGCTATATAGAAGTAAAATAGCAGAGCCTAAAACACCAAGTATCACAATGAGCGCTAAAAATCTCCTTGCTCGCGTACGGCGAATAACATCATTTTCGGTTAATTCCTTCTTTAGTTTATTTACATCGCCGAATTTTTCAAAGGCAGTTCGAATGCTCTCTTCCAAAGAAAGACCTTGGCTTTGCAATTCATCTATAGACTCCAGCAAGTGGACACGCATTTCTTCCTTAAGCTCTCTTACTTGAGCGGTATCCCGTACATTTTGGTATAGCTCATCAATAAATGCATCAATTTGCTTCATCATTCGACCCCTTCCAAAAAAGTGGAAAGCACTTGATTAATTTCAATCCACTCCTGTTTTTTCTGCCTCAATCGATCTACACCGCCGGTAAGAATTTTATAATACTTCCTTCTGCTGCCCCCAGACTCGCTGTCATTCCAATATGATTCAATAAGCCCGTTTTTCTCCATTCTTTTCAAAGATAAATACATCGTTCCCTCTTTTAATTCAAATTGTGATTTATGATGAGCCATCTTAGCCATCTCGTAACCGTACATATCTTTCTCAAACAACAACGAAAGAATAATAATATCGATATAGCCCTTCAAAATCTCTTTCTCAATTGGCAAAAGGTGTCACCTCCTAAACTGCATTATATATTTATATACATTGCTATGCAAGGTAGTTGATCAAAATAGACACCCAACCCGCACAACCTTTAAGCAGCAAGTGAAAAAGCACCCCCTCGCTCTCATTGAGCGAAGGGGTGCTTCGATTAGGATTGATAATACGTTCTGAAGTAAGCTCCTGAGTCGGTTTTAAGGTGAGGCGGATAATGGTTGCTTTTCAGATAGGTGCCAAAGGTCCAAAAGCGTCTGACGCTATCCTTAGTAAAATAAGTGGAGGTTGCCATCGGAACGGTAGTCAGTCCGTTTTTGTCCATCGTTTCGGGAGCGAGACGGCTGAATTTGAAAAATCCGTTCCCATTCCCATTGCCAATGGCGTTATAGAAGCCCATAAGATCCATTTTCTCCGCATGCGTCTGGATGGTCATTTCCGTGAAGGCCATGTAAACACTGTTATCAAGCTTGCCCCAAGAAGCAATAGAATCAGCAAAATAGCTTGCATAAACCCCCTTCGCCTCCCCCTTGCCCGTCACGGGAACATCGACGAAAATCATTCGGTGAAGCTTGACCGTAGCGACCTTCTTGGCTTTAATCGGGCTGTCAACCACATCAGCAAAGGAGGTAAACGGCATTCGGCTCTGCTCTACATTAATATAGGCGTCCTCATGAGAAAGCAGCAATTTCAAATCTTTTGGACTAAGCTTGCTTGGCTCCTCCACTCCGAGTCTAGGAGAATAACCGCTGTCATAGGCTTCAGCGACAGCTTCCTCAAGACTCATTCCAAGCTCCTCAAGCTTGACGAATTTATAACGTTGGCTATAGCCATTTACATACTGCTGGTAATCCAGTCCGATGCCAGGAATGCTGAGATACGGCTCTAATGTACGGGCATCAATATGCTGATCCAAGTTAATTCCAACCTTGGCAACAGCTTCGAGCCGATAGCTTCCATCTTCGTTGTAATAAGATTCCCGCGAATATTTATATTTCGTAATGCTGGTCAGGTTAGTGCCGGTTAATCCTACCTCGCGCAGCTCATTTAAAGCCTGATAGCCTTCGGCTTTGGTGCCCTCCACTCGCTTATAGCGGAGCAGACTAGCTGCTAGCTCCGCTTTCGAAATGGGATCAGCAGGCCGAAACGTGCCATCCTGCATCCCTGTAATAATGCCCGTTCCTCGAATAACGGCGATGTACGGAATTTGCTTGTCCGCAATGCCGCCTTTAAAAGTCTCAGGAGTAGGCAGCAACGTATTCACCGTATCCGCTAGCGCTTGCTTGAAGCTTTCGTCGGACGCCGCAAGTCCGCTAGCCATCCATTTCATGATCTCATAGCGGGTCACCGCCTTGTCAGGCTGGAAGCCATTGGGGTAGTCATTTTTCGCAATCATTCCAAGGGCAACAAGCTTACGCACATCGCTGCGGCTGCTATGGTTGTCCAGATCGGGAAATACCGACGCTACATTCGCCATATCGGGCTTTGGCAATTGAGTAACCCGGCTCAGCATGCTCGCCGCCTCGGCTCGTGTAAGGTTTTTATTCACCTTAACGGCCGAGCTTGACGCAAACTCTTGAACAACCTCCCTCGCAGATACCGCTTGCTCCTTAGACAAATAAACCAATGACATAAGCAGAATAATTAAGCCTGTTACACTGATACGAAAATAAAAGTTAAAAATGATGCTTCAATCCTCTCAACTTTATAATGTTATAAAAATAAATAATAAGCATAACCCCAAAATAATTTTACCCATCCAATTCTACCACTATATAGGTGTTTTTTATAGATTAAAATAGGACAAAACGCAAATGAGTAATCATCTATTAGCTCATAATTAATGTAACTTTATATGACATTAATATAACATAATCTGAAGCTGAGCTAGTAAAAAAGACTAGCTTCTACACGTAATAACATTGATCCCAGCTAGAAACCCGAAAAACACTCCTAAAAACCATCCTTTCAGCCCATTCAAAAATAAATATTGACTTACAAAGTGCTTTTAATTTACTATTCATGTTATAAAACATTACAAACACTTTCGTTTGACTGATCCACCTTTGAAAGGAGAGGTTCCCTGTGGGGATAGCAAATGAACTTGATATTTATATAGCAATTAAAGATGCCATTATTCAGCAAAAGCTTCGCCCCAGCATGCAGCTCGTCGAGGAGGTTATTGCCGAATCGTTTGGCGTCAGCCGTACGCCTGTACGCAATGTGCTGCGCAAGCTGGCCGGAGAGAAGCTGGTGACGGTTATTCCATACAAGGGAACATTCGTTGCCTGCCCTACCGTCGAGGAAGCCAAGGAAGTTTTCGAAATGCGCAGAGTCATTGAAGCTTCCGGGGTGAGGAAGGTAAGTGGAAGGCTGACTAAAGAACAGCTCAAACAGCTTAGCGAGCTGCTGGATGAGGAGCACGCGGCTCACCATAACGGAGACCCTTTGCTCGCCGTTCGGCTCTCGGGCAACTTTCATCTAAAAATCGCCGAGTTCACGGGCAACCATTATTATTTCCGCTATTTAGAGGAGCTTATTTCACTCACCTACGTCATCATCGCTTTATATGGCATGAGTAAGCACATGCACTGCAGCGATCATCGACGATTAGTGCTCTTGATTGAGCAAGGCGAGGCGGAGCAGGCGGAACGGTTAATGATCGAGCATTTAAAGGAAATCGAGGATACGCTTCAGTTTGAAGAAAAAGGAACGGCTCCTCAATCGTTAAGCGAGGTTTTCCGCTTGGCAAACGCTCCTTACGCCAGCGTGAAAGGCTGAAATAGAAGCTCATCATTTTTTTTAATTAGGATTGTATCCAATCTTGGATTAGATGTTGTGTGGAATATTCGCATATATCGTGTACAACGCAGCACTTAAATGAGGGAAGGCGAGGGATAGCTATGAAATTGATGGTGCGTAATGTAGGAAAAAGCTTTGGCGAACGGACGATTTTGAAAAATGTCGATTTGACGGTGGATGCCCATGAGTTTATATGTATACTCGGTCACAGCGGCTGCGGCAAATCTACGCTGCTTAATATGATCGCTGGCTATTTGCTGCCTGATGAAGGGGAGCTACTTGTAGATGGCGAGCTCATTGGCGGACCTTCCAAAGCCCGTGGAATGGTGTTTCAGGATCATGCCCTGTTCCCTTGGTATACGGTACTTGAAAACATCAGCTTCGGACCAGAGGTTCAAGGAGCAGGCAAAGCCGAAGCGAAGGAAATCGGCAAACAGTTTCTAGACCTGGTAGGCTTGGAAAAATATGCAGACCAATACCCTGCCGAATTGTCAGGCGGCATGAAGCAGCGAGTCGGGATTGCCCGGGCGCTCGCAAGCTCTCCCGATATTTTGCTAATGGATGAGCCATTCGGCGCTTTGGATATTTTAACCCGCGATATGATGCGCAGAGAGCTCCGCCGCATATGTGAGAAGCTGAAGCCGACTACTTTGTTCGTGACTCATAGCATAAGCGAAGCGATTTATTTGGCTGATCGTGTTGTCGTCATGAAGAACGGTGTCATTGCTGATGAATTCAAGGTCGATATTCCGCATCCCCGCACCTTCGATATGCCCGGCTTCGGCGAGGCCATGCAGCGAATCGAGCACGTTTTGATGGAGAATGAATTGGAGGCGACTATACAATGAGCGAGACATCGGGTTCTTTCACGGCCGAGCGGGCGCAAGTGGCCAAGCTTGGAGCACATAAGATCGCACGCAAGACGCAGACAAAAGCAGGATCTAGCTTTATGAAAACATCGAATTTCATTCCCTATCTGACCTTTTTCATTTTGTGGGAAGTTTTTTCTCAAATGAATATGAAGCTGGCCTTGTTCAATCCGCTTTTTCTTCCACCACCTTCACTCGTCATCGTTGATGCTTGGTCCCTAGCGCAAACCGGGCTTCTCTTTGACAGCCTGCTGTCCAGCACCTTGCGCATTGCAGCCGGTTTTGTAATCGGATGTGTGCTTGCGGTTTTCATGGGCGTATTAATGAGCAAGTTTCGCCAGGTGGAGCGCTGGATGTCTCCCCTGCTTAATCTAGTAGGCCCGATCCCGGCACTCGCCCTGCTTCCGCTCATTATTATCTGGTTCGGCATCGGTGAATTCCCGAAGGTGCTGCTCATCGCTTGGACGACTTTCCTGCCGGTATTGGTGTATACGGTAGACGGATTCAAAACGGTTCCGTCCACCCTTATTCGCTCGGCAATGAGCCTCGGCGCTTCGGAGCGTCAAATTTTCAGAAGAGTGCTGCTTCCCTCCGCTATTCCGAGCTTCATAGTAGGAGCCAGAGTCAGCCTCGGCTTATCCTTCTCCGCGCTAATCGTCTCCGAGATGATGGGAGCCAAATCCGGGCTCGGCTATATTATCGTAGACGCACGGAATTATTTTAAAATTTCCAATATGTTCGTCGCCATTATTTTTATTGGCTTGATTTATAGCATTTTCTCCGCATTGCTTAAGCTGATGGAGAACAAAGTTCTTAGCTGGCGTAAAGGAGGGATGAACGAGGCGGTTGAGAAATAGCGTGTGCACGCAGGGGAGCATGATCCACTTAAAACTGCTGGAAGCCCCGGATATTTAGCAAACTAGAGACAAAAAAAACATTGGGTATAGGGAGAGATTACGATGGCTAATCACAAAAAATGGGTTCAACAATTAATGGTCGTTTCCGCTTTGGCAGTCGTGTTGACGGCATGCGGCGCGAAGGAAGAAGCTACGAGCGCAAGCAGTGGAAACGCAAGCTCGGCCCCAACTGCCGCGGCAGCGGAAACGAGCTCGCCTGAGGCTCCTGCCGATGACACTCCAGAGACGACAACCGTTACACTCGTAGGGGTACGTGACGCCCAAATTTCCTCTCAGCAAATTATTGCCGACAAGCTGGGCTACTTTAAAGAAGCGGGCCTAGATGTAACAAGTCAGCTCATTGAAAGCGGCCCGGATATTGCACCATTGGTTGCTGGGGGCAGCGCTCCCGTCAGCATTCAGACGAACTTTATGGATATAATTTTGAAATCCTCCAATGTTCCCGTGAAAATAGTAGCCCCGCTAGCTCAAATTGCCGGAACACAGGCAGTCGTTGGCTCAAGCAAGCTCGAATTGAAAAGTGCAAAGGATCTGGAAGGTAAGACGATCGGTATTCCAAGCGGAGCAGACGTCAAGTTTGCCATTGATAATATGGGCAAGGAGCTCGGCGTTGACGTAAGCAAAATTAAATATGTGAACCTCGCGCCAAGCGACGCCGTTGTTGCTCTGCAAAATGGGTCTATTGATGCTATGGCAGCTTGGGAGCCATTCATAACGAAGGCGATTCAAGGCGGCGGCAAGTTTCTGTTCAGCGGTACGAAAAGCGAGCTTCCAGATAAAACGGGCGCTGTGAACTGGATGAGCGTACACACAACGCTGCAAGTAACGGACGAGTATTTGAAGGAAAATCCAAACACGATTAAAGCGATGCTTGGCGCTTTAGAGAAAGCGACGGCTTATATTAATGACAACCGGGAAGAAGCGATTAAAATTTTGGCGCCTGAGCTGCATTTAACCGAGGACGAGCTCAGAGAGATTATGAATCGCAATGTGTATTCGATGGAAGTCAATGATACTTACATGAACGGAAGCAACGGTCAGGCTGTAGGCGAATATTTGAAAAGTGTAGGCAACATTAAGAGCATACCTGAATTCGCATCTTACCATGATCTAAGCCTGCTCAAGGCGCTTAATCCTGCGCTAGTTACAGAGTAATAAAGCCAGCATTACAAAATAAGATGCGTTCAACAGGAAGGCTGAGCCCTTGTGGTTCTGCCTTCTATGTTTATATTCTCCTAACAGGACAGAGGTGAGCTTATGAAGGAACCATTGGATTTAATCATCCGGGACGGGTCAGTTGTTCTGAGCCATGACGTATGCCAAATGGATATTGGAATCAGCAATGGGCGAATTGTACAGCTTGCCAAGCAGCTGACGACTCCTGCTAAAAAAACGATTTCGGCCGCCGGCATGATTGTAATGCCCGGAATGATAGATGCCCATGTCCATTTGAACGAGCCGGGACTCGGAGCTTGGGAGGGCTTTGCCAGCGGCTCCGCAGCTCTTGCAGCAGGCGGCTGCACCACTTTTATTGATATGCCGCTAAATGGCATTCCACCAACCGTTACCGTTCACGCATTGGAGCAGAAGCTTGCTGCCGCGCAAGGAAAATCAGTTGTAGATTATGCGTTATGGGGCGGGCTTGTTCCGGGGCATCTCGATGACTTGCGAGCGCTCGATGAGGCTGGAGTTATCGGCTTCAAGGCCTTTATGTCTTCTCCCGGCGATCCATCCGAGGATGCCTTCCGCGAGGTGGATGATGCGACGTTGCTGGCAGGCATGAAGATTATCGCAGAGCTTGGACATGTACTAGCGCTTCATGCGGAGAGCGAGCCCATCGTAGCTGCCTTGACGAAAGAAAAGCTGGCTGAGGGCGCCAAATCTGCGGCAGATTATACAGCTTCACGCCCGGTGCGTGCTGAGCTTGAGGCGGTTAATCGGGCTCTGCTGTTCGCGGAGCAGACGGGATGCGCTCTACATTTTGTCCATATAAGCAGTGCGGCTGCTGTCCAGACGATAGCCGATGCCAAGCAGCGCGGGGTCAATGTGACCTTGGAAACTTGCCCTCATTACTTGGTGCTCACAGACCGTGATTTGGAGCGGATTGGCCCCGCGGCGAAATGTGCCCCACCACTGCGGAGTCCATCAGAGCAGGAGCAGCTTTGGGCTATGCTTGCTGCTGGACACATTGACATGATTGCCTCCGACCATTCTCCCTGCCCGAGCGAGTTGAAGCAAACGGACAATTATTTTACGGCGTGGGGAGGCATAGCTGGTGCACAAAATTCACTGGAGCTAATGATAGACGAAGGCTACACAAAGAGGGAAATACCACTCCCCATGCTAAGTCGCATGCTTTCGTTCGCACCAGCTAAGAGGTTTGGCCTTAGCGATACGAAGGGCGAAATACGGCTTGGAGCGGATGCCGACCTTGTTATGCTCCAGCTTAATGCCCCTTACACGCTTGAAGCGCAGCATCTTTATCACCGTCATAAGCATAATCCTTATATCGGCAGAACATTTGGCTGCCGGGTCATGGCTACCTGGAGCAGAGGAAGCATGGTGTATGAGGCTAAAAGCGGCATTGCCGAGCCATTTGCAGGGCAATGGTTAATCGGTGCTCCTACTTGTGCGAAGCAGGAGGCGTGAGCTTTCGCCTGTCCCTCCTATCTTAGCTGACAAAATGCAGCTGCCCTAAAATCCTCTCGCAAGATGACTCTAGGGCAGCACCTTGTTACACAGCTGTTCGTTCTGCAATATTTAGCAGCCTTGTGGCATTGTTTCAGTCAGTTCAAATGTATAATTTCCTAATACCCTTGAGAGTTCTCCGTCAGCCGAATCGCTTTGATATCGAACACTGCTAATCTATCAACTTTCCAGTTTTAACTCTTTAATATTAGGTATCCAATATTTGAGGTTATGATCTGTTTAAATAAATTCCCCAGCTAAGATACGCCTCTAACAAATCCGGTTTTAGTTCAATCGCCTTAGAATAATCATCTAAGTTTGGTCTAAGCTTGAATGTTCACGACGAAGGGGACGATAAACGTTTTCCCGCCACGCTGAAATTGCCCCCATATTTTATATAGGCCCGGCTCTGGGAACTCGGTGGCAAACACAGCTTCCGGACCAGCTGATGCCTCATCCAGTGGATGCACATGCAAATATTTTTCCAAATCGCTGCTGATAATGACGACATGGCCAACAGCGCCCAGATAAGGCTCTAAATCTTTAACGGGCTCACCTGTCGCCGCATCCTCAAAGGTGTACGTGAGCTTAGCTTCCTCTCCCGCTTTCGTCGTAGACAGCGCAAGCTTCACCTTCTGGCCTTCAATCGTTTGCACAAGCTCATCGTCTGCCTTCAGCTCGACTTTAGCAGAAGCCTGTCCCGATGCTTCCATCTCTGTACTCACCGTCTGCTGCGAAGCTCCTGTTGGTATGAAATCAGCAAACAGCCTGTATGAACCCGCCTCCGGGAACGTTTCCTTTACTGTAAACTTGCCGCCACTTTCATAACTCGGGTGTATATGCGAAAAATAGCTGAGGTCACTGCTTACCGCAATTAAATGCATGAGCTTCTCATGATTCAAGTCAAACTTCTCGATGGGCGTATCCGCAGCATCGGTGACCTTAAGCTCAATAACGGTTTCAGATCCGGCTGCCGGCTGCCCACTTTGGAAGCTCCACTTTACCTGGGCGTTTGCCTGCTCATGCTCCATACCGTCCATGTCGCCATGACCGTTATAGATCTCTGCCTTCTCATCCCCTGCTGTATGTCCACTATGCGCGTCACCTGAGTTCGAAGCCTCCGGCGCAGCTGCCGGGCTCGTCTGCTGATGACCCTCATGTTCACTTGTGCTTGCATCGCCTGTGTTTGCAGATTTTTCTCCGCATCCTGCCAGCATGCCCGCAAGAGCGATCATCGTCATATAGAGCGCTGCTTTTCTTTTTGCCATCATTCTTTTCCCAGCTCCCTTCCCCTATTTTAAAAACACAAAAAGCCGCTCCTTCTCCAAAGCCCAAACCATATTGCTATGTTCGCTTTGGAAAAAGAGGGCTGTGCAAGCTTAACTTATGCCCTTGTTATACGACGTCGAAACCAGTGTTCTCAATCGCTTCTTTAATGGAAGCCAGCGATACCTTCGCTGTATCAAACTCCACAGCTACTTGTCCCGCTGCTAAATCGACTTTGCCGCTTGCTCCCGCTTCATTTATCGCCTTCTCTACCGTGCTCACGCAGTGCCCGCAGGACATGCCTTCTACCTTAAGTGTTACGCTCTCCATCTTTATTGCCTCCTTGAGTGAATTTTATTATTTTAATAATTTCTTAACCGTAATTAACAGCTCGTCGATAACCTCATGCTCACCTGCCTGAATACGATCCACAATACAGCTCTTCATATGGCCCTCCAGCAGCAGCTTGCCCACCCCGTTTAATGCCGATTGCGCAGCCGCTATCTGAGTAAGCACATCATCGCAATACGTATCCTTCTCAATCATCGCCTTCACGCCGCGGATCTGGCCTTCCACCTTGTTCAAACGCCTAATCAAATTTGCTTTCATTTCATCGGAATGATGGCTCAAGCGCTCCATGGACTGGCCGTCGCCTGCACCGCCTGAGTCCATATGCTGATGCAAACAAGCCGATTTCGTTTCCTTGTCCATTCAAATACCTCCAGGGGGTATGTCATACGCTTATTTTTATATTAACATACCCCCACAGGGTATGTAAAGCCGTAGATAGAGACGTATTTATGGGATCAAAAAAAGCAGCAGCTCCAGACGAGAAATACGCGTCCAGAACTGCTGCCTTGGGGAGATATAGAATCATCAGTTAGTGAATTTCCTTCTTGCTAAAGTTGCCGCCGCTAACATCAGATACATGCTCAATGGCCACGAATGCACGGGGATCAATGTCATGAACGATTGATTTAAGCTTCGCCACTTCCAGACGATTGACTACACAATAGATCATTTGTGTTTCTTCTCTGGAGTAGCCGCCTCTTGCCTGAATATACGTTGTGCTTCTGCCTAAGCGACTCATAACCGCTTCAGAAATTTCCTCGTATTCAGCAGAAATAATGGTGACGGATTTGGACTCGTCGAGACCCTCAACTACAATATCCATTACTTTCGTCGCTATATAATACGTGAACATCGAATACATTGCGGAATCCCATTGGAAGACAAAGCCCGCCAAAATAAAGATGAACACGTTGACGATCATAATAAACTGACCTACCGGCATGGAAAATTTCTTCGAGGCTAAAATCGCCAAAATTTCCGTGCCATCCAGCGATCCGCCAAAACGGATAACGAGACCGATACCGCCGCCTAGAATAATACCGCCGAACAATACAGCAAGCAGCTTATCCTCTGTAAAGGCGTCTACGTGATGCAGCAGCTGCGTCGTTACGGACATGACCACGATACCGTATAAGGTAGATATTGCAAACGTCTTGCCAATTTGCTTGAAGCCGATGAACAGAAATGGCAGGTTTAGGAGGAAAATAAAAATACCCAGAGGCTTGTCTGTCAGGTGAGAGACCATAATCGAAATACCGGTAATTCCTCCGTCAATGACGCTGTTGGGGACGAGGAACAGCTCCAGCGCGACGCCCATGAGGATGGCTCCAACTGTAATGAACAGCGCTCTTTTTAAAAATTCGAGCTTTGAAAGTTTCTTGTGTGCTTTTGCCATGCTTTGCCTCCGACTATTTTCTTTTAAGACTAGCATAGAAATGGATATTTTTCAAAACAACGGTTGGAAATATTGCAAGTTAGCTTTTAACCCGCTATAATTAGACCGATCAGTCGGTCTAGTAGGAGGTCATGCAAATGGTTAAAGGACGATCGGATGGCGAAGAAACCAAACGCCGCATCGCCAGTGCAGCTAAGCAATTGTTTATGCATAAGGGCTATGGAGCCGTATCCATGAATGAAGTATGTGATCACGCTAAAGTCAGCAAAGGCAGCCTCTATCACCATTTTCCGAGCAAGGTGCAGCTTTTCCTTGAGGTGGTTGAGGAGGATAGTGAGCAGTGGCGTTTGGCATGGGATCGTAAGCGAGAGAAGCTGGCTACTGTTGAGGAACAGCTTTATGCACTTGCAGAGCATTACGCCCATGACTTTCAAAATCCGCTCATGAAAGCCATGGAGGAATTTTCGTCCAGCCAGGTGTATACCCAAGATGTATTAGATCGTCTGCTGCTTATTATGAAAAATAATTCGCAGGCATGCCGCGGCCTTATACGTGAAGGGCAGGCGAGCGGGATCTTTGTGTCCAGTGACGAAGAGGAGCTTGTGTTTATTGTCAGCAGCATGATGGAAGGCCTCGGAAAAGTCTACTTTACGCTAGACTCTGAGCAGCAGCCCGATCAGATATCAAAATTATTCCGTCAAGCAGCCAGTATGCTATTAAACGGAATACGCGCTAAGTAAGGAAGTACTGGCGCTTTTTTTTGAGATTAAATTAGACCGGTTGGTCGGTCTATAAAGGAGAATGACTAGGATGCTCTATCAAAACCGAACGTTTCGCATTATTCTTTTTTCGGATGTTATTCAGCAGCTCGCGATTTGGATCCGCAATATGGCCCTTCTCTTTTTTGTCATGGACAAAACGAACGGAGATAAGGTAGCCGTATCCTTGATGTCTATTTTTGAATATGCGCCCATTCTCATCTTCTCCATTATTGGAGGCGTGCTTGCCGACCGCTGGAATCCGAAGCGCACCATGATTGCCAGCGATGTTCTTAGTGCTGCGTCGATTGGCGTCATTTTGCTTATGCTTGCTAACGGCTGGTGGGGCGCGCTTTATGCGTCGGTATTCGTGTCGGCCATACTCAGCCAATTTTCGCAGCCTTCGTCGGCTAAGGTGTTCAAGCGACATATTCCAGAAGATCAGATTCCTGGGGCTATCGGCCTCTCGCAAAGCATGTCGTCACTGTTCCACATACTCGGCCCTATTATTGGAACAGCGATTTATCAGTGGGCTGGACTCACGATGTCTCTTCTTGCGCTGCCCGTCTTGTTTCTCGCTTCTGCAGCCGCGCTGACTATGCTGCCTAAAGAAGCACATATCGAGGAGCAGGAGAAGCTTTCATTGAAAAATGATTTGTCCTCCGGCTATCGTTTTATTGTCGCAGAGAAAGGACTGCTGCGGTTATTTCTAACCTTCGCCTTCCTCGGTCTGGCGGCTGGGCTCGTTCAGCCCCTTGAAATTTTCATCGTCACGGAGCGGCTTGGCCTTAATAAAGAAAATGTGCAATGGTTCGCTGCTGCTGACGGAATTGGCTTACTGCTAGGCTCACTCATAGCCGGTATGCTCCCCAAGCTGCTTAAGGCCAAATACTTGCTGCCAGTCGCCTTAGCCTTCCTCGGCATTACCTTTTTAGTAGAAGGCTCCTCCATTTGGCCGCTTGTGACCGGGGCCTTTCGTTTTGGCAACGGCCTATTGCTGGCCATTTTGAATACGGCAGTGGCCAGTTTCGTTATTACCCGAATTCCGGATACAATGGTCGGCAAAGTGAATGGACTAATGACACCGCTATTTACAGGGTCCATTTTGCTAGGAACGGCTTCCTCTGGACTGCTGGCTTCATCCCTCGGCTTGTTTGTCGTTTATGCAATGTCTGCTGTCCTTTGCTTTATTTCTATCGTTCCGTCACTAAAGGTCGGTTTGCAGAAGGAAGCAGCCTAGCTCATTCCCTTTCACAGGACGCTTAATCCGTTCAAGAAACGGGCTAAGCGTCCTCTTTGCGTATCCTTCTGCTTGTCAGCCCTCCAGCCACTCGCTCGCCTCCAGCTCCTTCATCGCCCATTCGCAAAAAGCTAAGGACGCCCGCGTATCCATCTTTCGTTTGCTAAGAAGCAAATATCGCCCGAGCAGCCGTGCGTTATGCTTGCGCGCATTCTCCCCGCTTACCCGCTTCTCCTCCAGAGCCCGCATAAGCCCATCGTAGCGCACAAGCTCGCTCCTGCAAAACGCCTCGCGCGTAACGAGCAAGGCTTTCGCCTTTTCTGGCTCTGACAGCCATAAGCCATACAGCTTAAAATGAAGCTCATCCCGCAGCACGGGGTTTTCCGCAGGCAGCTCTACCCATTTTCCCAGCTGCGTTAGCCCTTTGTCGGTGATGGAATATTCCTTTTTGTCCGGCTTATCCTGCTGCTCGATCCGTTCAAAGGCGATATAACCGTTCTGCTCCAGCGCAGCCAGCAGCGGATAAATTTGACTGTGGCCCGCTTGCCACAGCGGCTTGATTTTTTGAGCCAAATCATAGCCTGTCAGCGGACTTGCACTTAGCAAAGCAAGCAATCCATAGGATAATGTGTTTAATCGCATCGTATAACGACCTCCCAATATGTCATTATTGACATATAAAATGCATAGGTGTAACATAAATAATACAGATTATTATATGTAAAAGTAGACATATAAGCAATGACAGGAGGACATTTGTTTTGGAGGAGCAGACGACTACCATACGATTTTGGCCAATTATGATTGCGATATTCTTTGGAACGTTCCTTTCCGTGCTAAGCACAACGACGATTAATATTGCGCTTCCGCTGCTGATGGAGCATTTTCATTCGGAGCTTTCCACCATGCAGTGGATGGTGACGGGCTTTATGCTGGCTACCGGCGTTATTTCACCACTGGTTGGGTATTTAGGAGGACGATTCAGCTATAAGCGATTATATTTATACGCGCTAGTCGGCTTTACGCTGTTTTCGTTTTTGTGTGCGGCCGCATGGGATACAAGCTCGCTGATCGTATTTCGGATGCTGCAAGGGGCATGCAGCGGGCTGATCATGTCCTGTACGATGACGATTATTTTTCAGGTCGTGCCGAAGGAGCGCCGAGCGTTTGCAGTGAGCCTATGGTCGCTGTCGGCAATGGTCGCGCCTGCGATTGGACCGACTTTCAGCGGCTGGCTGCTGCAGCAGGCAAGCTGGCATTGGCTGTTTTTGTTCAATGTGCCGATCGGGCTGATTGCGATTATTTTGACCCAAAGGCTGATTCCTTATTATCGAATGAACATCCCGAAGTCGCTCGATATTCCGGGCGTCATGACCGTTATTCTCGGCAGTCTGGCGCTGCTCATCGCTTTCAGCGAAGGCAACAGCTGGGGGTGGAGCTCATGGAAAACGCTGCTGCTTATGGCTGTAGGCGTTGCCTTGCTAGTGCTTTTTGTTTGGCGGGAGCTGACAGCTAAGGAGCCGCTGCTGAATTTACGCGTGTTTCGCATTCGCCGCTTTACGATCATGCTGAGTATTTATGGCATGGTGACGGTCGCGCTGTATACAGGTACTTATTTGACGCCGCTGTTTTTGCAGCAGGTGCAGCTCCAAAGTCCGCTGGCGACAGGGCTGATTTTGCTGCCCTCCTCCATCATATTGGCGCTTCTAAGTCCGCTAGCAGGAAAGCTCTATCCGAAGCTTGGAGCGGTGAAAATGATCAGCATCGGCATCGTTTTTATTTTCGCTGGGCTGTTTATGCTGAGCTGGCTGCATGTGAATACGGCATACAGCTTCGTGCTATGGGGGATGATTATTCGCAATATCGGGCTTGGCTTTGCTTCCGTTCCGAGCAGCACCGCCTCCATGGAAGAAATTCCGCCCGAGTGGTCCGGCCATGCCGCCTCCATTAGCAACTGGCTTCGCAATGTGCTCAGCTCGTTCGCTATAGCCGTGTTTACAGGGTTAATCTCCAGCCGTTCCGCCGTTCACAGCAGTGAGCTTATTCAGTCTGGGGCTGCCGACACAAATACGATTCGCCTAATGTCGTTTACAATGAGCATTAATGATGTATTTGTGATTGGAGCTATTACGGTGCTGGCTGGCTTCCCTCTTTTGCTGCTGCTTAAGCAGCGGAGGGGTCGGGAAGCGGTTTTGCAGCCAAGCGGATAAGGAATGTGTGGTGCATCCCTACAGCAAAACACCAATGAAATAGGCGACTTTGCCTTCTTCATTGGTGTTTTTTGATTCAAAGCTTATAGGCTGGAGCAGCTCATTCCATTGCAGCTGCTAATATGCGTGATTGCTCTATAGAAGCTGTTGCTTTACAGCTCAAGCAGCTCTCGTTTGTGAGCATCGGGATCAGAAATAACCTGAGTAGCATGATTGAAAATGAACGTCGAGCGCTCCGGCTTGCTGTATACAGGCCACGCAATATGATCAGTCTCAGGCGTGCCCTGTTTGGCAAAAGCAATCCACGCATCCTGCATGCGCCAAGCGAGCTGCCTCATGGATTCATCGGGCATCACGCCCATGCTCTGCATATGCTCCAGCGTGTTGAACACAAAGAAGATTTCAATGCCATGAATCGATTTATGAAGCAGCGGATGCTCCGGCAGCACCCAGTCAAAGCGATACATCCATACCGGCGCATACTCGCTTTGAGCGGTGGCGAACTGCAAGGATGAACGCCAGAAGAAGGCTTCGGTCATCATTTGAGCCTGCCCGTCTGACGTTGGCGGATAAGCTGCAGCGGCGGCAGCGACGTTTTTGATATCAGGCGCCATAATGGTCAACGCTTCAGACATATTAATGTTATCACCATAGGGCATATCGGGCCTGATGAACAAATGCCCTTCATCTAAGTTCGTCCCGATCAGCAGAGGGATGTCTGCGGCAGCACCTTCTTGAATCGCCTCCAGCGGCGACTGCGGGAGCGTTGCCTCATCAAGCACGGGTTGAAACAGCAGCGCCAGTCGATCCCCTGCCTGCTCCTTCAGCTTTTCTCCCGCTGCAAAAATTTGCTCCGCTGGCACGGCTCTAAGCTTCTCAGGCTCGGATGGACTAATGCCGAGCAGCTGAAGCAGGCCCGCCCGAACGCCATCTGCCTGCTGCTGAGGAATAATTTGCGAGGCTCCGCTTTGCATAATGGCACGACTGAACAAGCCCTTCGCCTTCGCCATACTGAGCAGCGCTGCAATGCTCATGCTGCCTGCCGATTCTCCAAAAATAGTGACGGCAGCCGGATCTCCGCCAAACGCCGCAATATTATTTTTCACCCATTCCAGTGCAGCTATTTGATCGAGAAGCCCTGCATTGGATACGAAGGAGCCGCCAAGCGGCGCTAGATGCAGAAAACCAAACGGCCCCAGCCGATAATTGATCGTCACGACGACTATATTTCCGCGCTTCGCCAGCTCCGATCCATCATACAGAGGCCAGCTTCCAGCTCCGGTCAAAAAAGAGCCGCCATGAATCCATACCATAACCGGAAGCGACGCGTCTGCGGCGTCTCCAGCAACGGCTGATTCCGGAGCCCAGACATTCAAATAGAGGCAGTCTTCGGATTCTAGGCGCGTATCTGCTGCAAGCTCCAACTCTGCCCCATTTTGCCGAGGCTGTATATTTTCAGGACCAAAATGGAAGGCTTCTTTGACGCCCTCCCACCGCTCTGGCGGAACTGGCGCTGCAAATCGCAGCTCATCTACTGGCGGCTTGGCATAGGGAATCCCCTTCCAAACCGAAATTCCGTTCAACTGTTGACCGCTAACTCTGCCATCCTTTGTACTGACCTCGATCGTTGTCATGCTTCACACTCCCTCATTGCCCATGATTAATCGTTAAAATAGTTCGAACTAACGAAATGACTGAATTGTTTTTTTGGTCACATTCTTACTAATTATGATAGCAAATGAGCGTTTGCTTATCAATTTTCTCCTCGCTGAATTGAAAAAGGAATCAAAAACAAGCCCCCTTTACACAAGAATGTTGGATAAGGGAGGCTTGATGAATAGACGAAAGCGGCATGTGCCTGCACTAGATGTCCATTTTGCCGCTATATTAAGTTACTGCTTGCGTTCGTTCGTAGTCCCGTTTCTATTCCTGCTCGACTGGCGTCACTGCATAATGCAGCTCCTGCTCAAGCTCAGCAGCATAAGCTGCGCTTGTCTCCTCCGACCAGCCGAACAGCGCTGCCATCTCGGCATGGACTGCTTCCTTCCACTTCAGAACGCGAGCGCGGTCAAACAGCAGGCTGCCTGTACGGCGAATCCAGAAATCCGCAGGCTTCGTTGTCAGCTCATTCTCTAGAGCATACATCAGCTCAATGCGCAGACCGAGTGAGAGCTCTTGACCGCTAGCCGTTGCCTGCCCTTTGTATTGCGGAATAAGTCCAAACACATGATCCACATTTGTGCCAAAATGGCGGGCAAGGCGCTCTGCCTCTTCACGGGAAAGCCCCGCACGAACGCCCTCCTCCGTTTTCTTGGCAACGAAGGCCGGGAATTGCGCCGAGCCGCCGAAGTCGCCGCCCGACAGGGGCAGGTTTTTCGTACCGCTTGGGCGAATGCCGCTGCGACCTTCAGCTGTGAGCTGCGTGCTCACCGTGTTCACGACGCTTTCCGCCATTTTGCGATAGCCTGTCAGCTTGCCGCCTGCAATTGAGATTAATCCGGAGCTCGCTACGAACACCTCATCCTTACGGGAAATTTCCGAAGGGTCTTTGCCTTCTTGATGGATAAGCGGACGGAGACCCGCCCAGCTTGACTCCACATCCGAAGCCTTCAGCTTAATCGAAGGGAACATGAAATTTGCCGCCTGCAAAATATAATCCAAATCCTGCTTCGTCATGCGCGGATGCGCCTTGTCTGCCTTATAGTTTGTATCCGTTGTGCCGATATACGTTTTGCCATCGCGCGGAATCGCGAACACCATACGTCCATCCGGCGTATCGAAATAAACCGCTTGGTGCAGCGGGAAACGCGATTGGTCGAATACCAAATGCACCCCTTTGGTCAAATGAACCGTTTTGCCCTGCTTGGAGCCATCCTGTTCACGCAGCGTATCGACCCAAGGGCCTGTCGCATTGACAACTTTAACGGCACGCACCTTGCTTTCCGCTCCAGACAGCAGATCGCGCACATTAGCGCCAACCACTTTGCCATTCTCATAAATGAACGATTCAACCTTTACATACGGGATCGAAAGAGCGCCCATGTCAACAGCCTTCTTCATCACTTCAATCGTCAGACGCGCATCATCGGTGCGGTACTCTACATAATAGCCGCCGCCCTTCATGCCTTCGCGCTTCAGCAGCGGCTCTCGGCTCATCGTTTCGTCTACGCTGAACATTTTCCGGCGCTCGCCGCGTTTGACGCCTGCCAGAAAATCATATACGCGGAGGCCAAGCGAGGTCGAGAATTTACCAAAGGTACCGCCTGTATAAAAGGGCAGCAGCATCCACTCTGGTGTCGTTACGTGTGGCCCGTTCTCATATACGATTGCGCGCTCTTTACCAACCTCTGCTACAACGCCGATCTCAAGCTGCTTCAAATAACGCAGACCGCCGTGAACGAGCTTCGTCGAACGGCTCGATGTGCCTGCGGCGAAATCCTGCATATCTACAAGAGCCGTCTTAAGGCCGCGCGTCTGGGCATCAAGTGCAATTCCTGCTCCTGTAATGCCACCGCCAATAACGAGCAAATCGAATGTTTCCTCGCCTAGACTACGGTAAAGCTGTTCCCTATTTAATGCGCTAAAAGCACCCTGTTTTGCCGTTCCTGTCTGTTTGCTCATCGTCTTCTCCACCTTTTCAGCTAGTTCTGGTCCAATATCCTGCTTAAAAAAGGAAAACGAAAAAACCGCAAATACCTTAAGCTGCGCAACATCTAGCGCAATGCAAAAGGTTTCTGCGGTGTCTCCGTTTCTCCGACCGAATATTAACTTATGCCCACATTATAGCACAACGGGGCCTGCTCGTAAACAGACTAAAAAAGGGAAGCGCGATGGAAAACCTAACCTTTCACGCAGCAAAGAGCCTTGTTCATCCTGTTATTATATTTTCGAGCAGCTATTCCTAATCGTCAAGGTCGTAGGAATGACGACCTTTTTCGGAATAGATCGCTTCGTGGTCAGACGTTCCGCGAGCAGCTCCACCGCCGTCTCGCCCATATATTCCATATGCACCTTGACCGTCGTCAGCGGCGGCTGAACAAATTCCGAAATCGGAATATCATTGAAGCCCACGAGCGACACCGTACCTGGAACGTCAATTCCCGCCTCATGGAGCGCGCGCAATGCGCCTACAGCCATGGAGTCATTTTCGATAAAAAAGGCTGACGGAAGCTCCCCGCTCTCTATTGCACGGGACATCTGAACATAGCCATCCTCCGAAAACAAATTTTCACCGGTGAATATATATTGGGGATGAAATAGGTTTTTAGCTATCAAGTAGTCCCGCAGCGTCACTTCACGTTCATCCCGTACCCGCTTATTATTGACCATATTATGCCCGCCAATGTATCCAATTCGCTGATGACCCATATCTACAAGATAATCCAGCACTTCCGTAACGGATTTGCGTAAATCAATAATGACAGAATCAAAACGCTGATCATCTGGTGAAGAATCGACGAATACGATTTTGTCCATAGAAGCCGGGAACATATCCAAATCTTCCTTCTCGAAACGTCCAATCGCAATCATGCCATCCAATTCGCCGACCCATTCGCTATAATACGAGCGCTCCTGACGGAACAGCTTGACAACCTTCATTTGACGCTGAAAGCATTCCCGCTCTACTCCAAGACGTACCGCCATATAATAAGGATCAAGCATCTCTTCCTGATCGGAATACCAGTTCACAATGCCGATCCGTGTTATTTCCTTCGCTGCTGCCCCATTACGCTCGCGCAGTGTTTTATAATTCAGCTCTTGTGCAATTTCGAATACCCGCTTGCGTGTATCGTCTCCAACCGATAGAGAGGGATCATAATTCAATACCCTTGATACCGTCGCAATGGACACGTTCGCCAGTTGCGCAATATCTTTAATTGTAGCCACTTCATCATACCCTTTCCTGCCTTAAGATCCAGAGAATGTACATCCGCTGCATCATCAGGCTTTACCGCCACCTAACTAACAGGGATCTATTACAATACTAGCATATGGACTCAGGTTATGTCCGCGAAAATGCTTATGCTCGGCCGTATGATTCATAATAAACCACAATTGGCGCTTGCCGTGCTCCCGCGCATAAACTTCCACACCCTGCTCACTTTCAATATGCCAGATATCCTGTCGAGTTACAATGTCTTTAGATAAATGCTCCATTACATCATTATGGACGCCGCAGCCGATATAATAAACCAGCCCTTGTCCGTAACGATTGCGTGTAATAGCAGCTTGTGGGAAAAAGGGATCATCATAGCTGTATAAGCACTCAGCTGTCTTCGGAATAACCATATCGCGCCATACGGTTGCTGTCGTTTGCAAGCCCTCAAACTCACCGCTGCCGATCAGACGAACCTTGGTACCCTCTGCCAAAGATTCAGAATCCTGTATTTCGACACCACACATATCCGCCACATAACCCGGAAGCGGCAGCTCGAAATGAATATTGTTATTGCGATCCTTAAGTCCTGTACGGAAGGAGAAAATAACGGTACCGCCTGCCTCCGCAAAACGGCTAAGTCGCTCACCCAGCTGCTGATCAATGATTTGCAGTGCCGGAACAAGCAGCACCTTATAGCTGCTAAAATCCCGCGCTGCCGGAATGACATCTATTCGGGCATTACGATTATAGAAGGGCGTGTACAAGCGAAGCAGCTCATTCGTAAAATCAAACGCTGCGCTTTGCCTTTGCGAGCGCCACGACCACACATTATCATAGTCATAAAGCACCGCCACATCCGCTTGAATTTCTGCTTGGAGTGCATTTGCATAAGGAGCAATTCCCTCGAATACCGCCTTTGCCTCATCGAATTTACGGCCATAGCGACCATCGTGATCGACGATGCCGTAGCAGAACTGCTCGGCACCGCGCGTCATGCCGCGCCAACAAAAATACAGCATGTTCGTGCAGCCATGCGCAAACGCTTGAAACGACCACATTTTCGCCTGATCAGGCTTCGGCAAATAGCCAATGACATCGTGACCCTGCATGCCCATCAGTTGCTCGACAATCCAGAAGTTTTGCCCCTTTAGTCCGCGGTTAAAATCATGCCCGAGGGCAATCGCCGCTGGCGTAATCGGCTCTGTCAGTCCGCCCCAAACCGGATAATTGTCGTACGAGACAAAATCCATCGTTTTCACATTTTCCTCATGATCGAACCATTTGCCGAAGAAGCCGCCCGACACATTTGTCGTTACTTGCTGGTGCGCTCCCTTATGCTTGTGAACGATGGCCGTCATTTCCTGAGCATAACGATTGAGTGAATCCGAACGGAAGCGCGCCCAATCGAGCTGTAAGGAAGGATTATGCGTCGTGATCGTTTTGACGGGCATTGGAATTTCAGCAAAATCGTTATACGTCTGCCCCCAGAAAATCGTGCCGTACGTTTCATTAAGCACAGCAATATCGCCGTATTTGTCAGCCAAATAAAGCTGGAAGCTCTGATGGCACTGCGCACAGTAGCACATATCGCTGCCCTCATGGCCGAATTCATTATCTACCTGCCAGACGACAATGTCCGGCTCGCTGCTGTAATGCTCCACCAGCTTGCGCGTTATACGTCCGCTGTACGCGCGGTATTCCTTTGAGTTGTAGCAGTATTGGCGTCGCCCGCCAAAAGCACGTGCTTGACCATTTTCATCCTCAGACAAAATCGTCGGATATTTATGCGCCAGCCAAGCCGGAAAGGTCGCCGTTGGTGTGCCAAACATGACCTTCAGACCCTTCGACTTGATCTGCGCCAGCGCTTTGTCATAGAAGGAAAAGTCGAAAACGCCGTCCTGCTTCTCCATGCCATGCCAGCCGAACTCACCAATACGCACCATATTAGCGCCCAAGCTGATAATGCCGGACAAGTCCGACTCCATCAGCTCCTCCGGCCAATATTCAGGATAATAATCTACCCCGACAAACATAATAGGTTCCTCCTAACGAAAGTAAGGCTCTAGCTGTCTATTCCTTGACGGAGCTTCCGAGCATCCCTTGAATGAAGTATTTTTGCAGCATTAAGAAGAAAAGAATAATCGGGAAGGTTGCGAGCGTTACCCCTGCCATTACTTGACCATAATCAATGCGCGACAAGCCGAATAGGCTCGAGAGCGCAACTGGCATTGTATACATATCCTCGGAGGTTGCAGAAATGAGCGGCCAGAGGAAATTGTTCCATTGGTACATGAACAAATAAATTGCCGTTGCGGCTAGCGCAGGCTTGGAGGACGGCAAAATGATTTTAGTAAACAGTCCCCACTCGCTCACACCATCAATTCTTCCAGCTTCCATCATAGCGTTCGGGACAGCCATCATGTTCTGACGCATGAGAAAAATCGCAAATGGATAGGCGATATTTGGCAAAATCAATGCTTTGTAGGTGCCTAGCCAGCCCCAAGCTGCCATCATTTTAAATACTGGAATAACAATTGCATGGTAAGGAATCATCATGGAAAGCAGAAATATACCGAAAATGACCGTCTTCCCTTTGAAATTAAACTTTGCGAATACATAACCAGCCATCGTGGAAACGACAAGCGCCAGTATCGTATAAACAATCGTTACAAACAAGGAGTTGAACATAACCCGGCCAATGCCGATCGACTCGTTCAAATTCCGGATATTTTCGAACAATTGGTTACCTGGCAAGAGAACAGGCGGTTTAGCAAAAATTTTACCGCTCTCATTCGTGCCTCCAATAATCGCCCAATAGAAGGGAAATAAGGAGATAAAGGAGCCAATAAGCAAAATCAGAGTTGTTATAGAGACGCGTACACGTTTGGCTACCATTTACTCATCCCCCGTTACTTTAAATTGAATGTAGCTGAGAATGCCGATCAAAATAACGATGACATAAGCAAGCGTTGAAGCATAACCGAAGTTGAAATAACGGAAGCCCGTCTGGTACAAATACATGCCGATTGTAATCGTCGCATCACTTGGACCACCTTTAGTAAGGGTATAAGGCTCCTCGAACAATTGCAGCGTACCGATTGTCGACAAAATGGCCGTGAACAAAATAATCGGCTTCAGCTGCGGAATGGTAATGTTGAAAAACTGGCGTACGCGGGTTGCGCCGTCGATGCTTGCTGCTTCATAGAGGGATTCCGATACGTTTTGCAAGCCTGCCAAATAAATAACCATATTGTAGCCCGTCCATCTCCAGGTCATAGCGATAATGAGCGATACCTTCGCCCAAACGGGATGGGACAGCCATGGAATCGGATCAATGCCTACTGCTCCAAGCAGTTGATTCAAAATTCCGTCATTCATTAGAATGATGGAAAAAATGATTGATGCTGCGATAAGGGACGTTACAGCCGGCATGAAAAAAGCCACTCTGAACAGCGCCTTGAAGCGCTTAAGGGAATTAAGCAGCGTCGCCAGCAGCAGGGATGTAAACAGCATGAGCGGCACTTGAACGATCAAAATAATAAACGTGTTTAACAACGCTTTGCCAAATATTTTATCGCTGAACAGCTTAGCGTAATTGTCGACACCAGTAAATACAAGTTCTCCGCTTACGCTGGTCTGGAAGCTCAGCAATAGCGAATAAACGATTGGGTAGCCCATAAATATCGCGAATAGCACGAGTGCCGGGGTAAGAAACAAATACGGAACAAATACTTTTGTTCTCATACTCACCCTTCTTTCTATGTTAGTTTTAGAAGCTTAAGGCGAAAAAGTGTCTGCGCTGCGTAAAAAGCTTGGCTTCCGATCGCCATTACCCTTGAATTTCTCCGAACTCATTTCCCAAGGTGGAAATTCAAGGGTAAAAGCATATGCTTACGAAGCTGCTTTCCTACGGAAAGCTTTAAGCGAACGCTAACGCTTCTCCAGCACAAGCTTTTTACTCCGCTGCGACATTTTCGCCATAAGCTTCATTTTGTAGGCAATTGAAAAACAGGAGATAGCCTTCCTGTTTTGCAGGTTTAATAATCAGGAAATTAGAGCTTAAGATAATAGGAACCTCTGAGAATAGTGTCATCAGAGAATAATGACATGACAGAATAATGGCATAAGTGAATAAGAGATCCAGGCGTAAGCGCTGAATCTCTTATCGGACTGCTTTTTTAAGCGTATTTGATTCTTAAAATGCTGGCTTGTTTAAGCCCGGTTACAGGCTGCTACAGGCTAGGCACCGAGACCGTATTACGTATTAACCGCCGTTAACTTCGCGGCTTGTGCGATCCTTCAGACGAGCTGCCGCTTCCTTCAAAGCATCAGCTGCCGGCTTGCCGTTGAATACATCGGATTGTGCTTTAACCGATTCATCAAGAGCAACGGAGTAATCTTTTGTGTAGTAAGGAGTTGGTACCGCATTCATCTCTTGTGCGAACAGCATCCAGATGTTTTGGTTGCTGAAAAACTCAACGCCCGTTGTGAAAACATCCTCGTTATAAACGCTAGTCAGCGATGGGAACAAGCCGTATTTCTCCATAGCTACTTTTTGAACGTCAGGTGTCAAAGAGAAGTATTCCATGAAGCTGTATGCTGCATCTACATTTTTGCTAGTGGAAGTCAAAGCCCAGCTGCTTCCGCCAAGGTTAGCTGCGCGGTTGCCGCCTTTTTCAAAGGCTGGAACCTGCATTACGCCCCATTTACCGCTCAAATCCTTCGCTTGATCAGAAATTGTACCTGTGTACCATGCGCCGAAAGCAATGGAAGCGATCGAACCGTCAACCGTTGCGGAAACCGTGCCATCCCAGCCGTTAACGTCCTTGATCAGACCAGCATCGTCGAATTGCTTTAACGTTTCCAACGCTTTCACATATTTCGGGTTGTTGAAGTCAATATTGCCGTCTTTGTCAAAATAGAAGGCGCCTTGCTCATTGAGCATAATACGAAGCGTTGCATCATCTTTGAATTTATCTGCTGGGAACAGCTGTGCACCTGTTTTTTCTTTAATCAGCTTACCTGCTGCGAGGTAGTCATCCCAAGTTTCAATTTTGGAAGCATCCACGCCCGCTTTCTCAAACAGATCCGTGCGATAGAATACGCCAGTTGGACCCGCATCAAAAGGGAAGGCATAGCTTGCGCCATCTTTTTTCGTCAGCTCTTGCTTGAACGTCGGGAACTCGGAAAGCTTAGCATCAAAGCCTTTTTCCGAAAGGTTCACAAAGCCTTTAGGGAATGCGTCCAGGTACCCTTGCAGCCTGTCATCTTCTACAAGCACGATATCAGGAAGGCCAGCGCCGCCAGCTGCGAGGCCAGTCGACAACTTATCATATACATCAAGGCGACCAATGTCTTGAACCTCAAGCTCAACATTCGGGTGATCCTTCTGGTAAGAAGTAACCGCTTCATTTAAAGCGCCTACATTTACATTCCAAGCCCAAGCTGTCAATTTCACTTTTTCACTGCTAGCCGTGCTGGCAGGACTTGCATTGCCTGCTGTACCAGTGTTGCCTGTGTTGCCTGTTCCGCTGTTGGTGCCGCATGCTGCAAGCACGGTTGACAACAAAAGCAAAGTAGCCGCTGATTTAAAAGATTTCTTCATGTGTAATTCCCCCTCAGAAATATTGTGCCTGTATTTTTGTGCAAGAACGAAAATGATGCGGTTTGCATCCTTCCATCCCAAGGCAAGCTTTCTTTTTTTGAAACCGCTTGCATTGCCTGAGTAAAATATTATTACGTTTTTTACTTAAAGTCAACTTAAAATTTTACTTGTTTTTTAACTTGTTTTTATTGGTTATTTACCTCATTTTCATAATTATCGTGTCCAAAACAAACAAATATAAAGATATTTTCGAAAATAGGTTATACTGAACAGGTTACAAGCCTATACATTTCACAAATGGGAAGGATGCTGCACAATGGCGAGGCTCACGACTTATTTTTTCTCCGAGGATGCTAAAGCACAGGCTGATTTTTATATTCAGGCGCTTGGAGGCGAAATCATTTCCATGATGAAATTCGGTGATTTGCCGGATACGCAAGAGGATGTAAAGGATAAAATTCTTCATTTGGAGATGAAGGCCGCCGGTATAAGCTTCATGCTTTGCGATGCCGTGTACCAGACGCTGACCCATGGAAGTGCCATTAATCTAAGCTTGGAATTTGAAGGAGAAGCGGAAGCACACGACGCATTCCATAAATTATCAGAGGGCGGAACGGTGAAAAAAGAGCTGAGTCCAGAATTTTGGGGCTCGCTGTTCGGACAGCTGGAGGATAAATTCGGCATCCAATGGATGATTACGACGGCTGCAAAGATAAGCGCAGTTTAGCTTTACTTAAGCAGAATTTCTATAAAAAAAGCAAACTCTTTCGCTTATTAAGGAAAGAGCTTGCTTTAATGTTATTTATCGGATAAATCTATTCCTTCTTATAGCCTTCATCCACCAAATCAAGACGTCCTGTCTCTGGATCAATTACGAAGCCATGTACAGGAATATGAGCAGGCATTAGCGGATGGTTGCGAATAATGCCGATGCTGTCCATAACGCCTTCCTCTACCTTGTCGAACCCCTTCAAGAAACGATCCATCTTAATACCCGAGCTCTCAAGCGTCTCAATAACGACTTCAGAAATCCCGTTTTGCTTAAATTTGCTGACCATGCCCTGCGTGTCCAAATTATTCATACCGCAGCCGTGATGCCCGATAACGAGTACTTCCTCAACGCCTAGCTCATAAACAGCAACCAAAATACTCCGCATCGCACTACCGAATGGCTGGGTCAAAATGGCGCCTGCGTTTTTAATGATTTTGGCATCGCCATTGCGCAAATTCAGCGCGTTCGGCAGCAGTTCAACGAGCCTAGTGTCCATGCACGTCAAAATCGCCAGCTTTTTCGCTGGAAACTTATCCGTTAGAAACTGCTCATATCGTTTTTCACCAACAAATTTCTCATTATATGACAATAAATCATTTACAACACTCATTCTTCATTTCCCCCTCTGCAATTGCTAAAGATGCCTTGTACATGAAGACTTGCTCATACAAAAAAAGAAGAGCAGCAGCTCCCCCTTCTTCATTATCCTGCATCGCTCATGCCATCTAAGTAAGCTTGTCTCACACAGGATCAGAAAAGCTAAACTTACTTTAGCATAAGTCGCATTATATGGGCAATAGCAAGAATTAGGCTACAGCTCTACCATCGCTTTAATGACCTTCGATTCAGGTTTCAGCCACTCGTCGAATACGCCAATTAAGCCTTCAAATGACGAACGATGTGTAATTAACCGCTCTACTTTAATACTGCCGCTGGCTACCGCTTCTATTACGATGTCAAAATCCTCACGGGTTGCATTACGGCTGCCCATCAGCGTCAGCTCACGTTTATGAAATTCTGGATCATGAAAGGCAATGTCCGCTTTCACGAGTCCAACATAGACCAGCTTGCCGCCATGCGCTGTCAGGCCGAAGGCATCCGTCATCGAGCGGGCATTGCCCGTTGCGTCAAATACGACGGTCGGAAAGTCTCCCTCCGTCAGCTCGGCGATCCGCTCTTGCGGCTGCTGCAAGGCATGAACCGTTTCATCAACATCAGCCCAATCCTTGCAAAAAGCAAGCCGCTCCTCATTAATATCCATCGCAATAACCCTTGCTCCCCGATGCTTCGCAAACGCCATAACGCCAAGCCCTATCGGCCCTGCACCGATGACGAGCACGGTCTCGCCCGCCTCCAGCTCCGCACGGCGAACGGCATGGGCGCCGATGCTGAGCGGCTCCAGCATGGCCGCCATATCCAGCGACAAGCCATCCGTCTTGATCAGGTGGGTTGCAGGTACCGCGATCAGCTCGCGCATGCCGCCATCCTTATGAACGCCCAGCACCTGCATGGCGGTGCAGCAATTTGTTTTGCCGCGCCTGCATGCGATGCAAGTACCACAGTGCATATAAGGGATGACACTAACTTGATCCCCTGGCTCAAGCCCGGTCACCTGTTCGCCAACTGCTTCTACAATTGCCGCCAGCTCATGGCCGAGAACGCGCGGATATTGGAAAAAAGGCTGGTTTCCTTTATACGCATGCATATCTGTGCCGCAAATACCGATGCGGCGGATGCGAATAATCGCATCCCCTGGGCCAGCGGCAAGTGACCCTTCACCGCCGCCGCCAAAAGCAGGCTGCTCCTGAACGGTCAGCTTGAGAACGTCCGGCTGCTCACATACGATTGCTTTCATGATGTCGCTCTCCCTTGCCCAGCGCCGCCGCTGATGTGCTCGTTATATTCCGGCAAGCCGCTGACCCAGCTTTCATCTGCAAAGGGTGCCAGCAATTGAAGCACTTCCTTAAGCAGACGCTCGTCCATAGGCTCCTCTATCCATGCCGTATTGCGACGGATGTTTTCCGGATTCGCGGTGCTAACCAGCGTCGTCGGAATTTGCTCATTCGCTACGGCAAACTGCATCGCCAGCTTCGCAATATCTGTTCCTTGCGCTGCACAATGCTCGGCAGCACGCAGACAGGCAGCCTTCAGCTCGGCGCTTGCCGGATGCCAGTCTGGCGTTCCTCTTGTACCAAGCAGACCCATCGACAACGGCGATGCGCTCACCAAGCCGACATTGTGCTGCTCAATAAGCGGCAGCAGGCCCAGCAGCGACGTATCATTTAATGAATAGTGGCAATAGGATAAAATAACATCGACTTCCGTATGCGGCAGCCATTTTTCGAATAGCTGCAGCGGCAAGCCAGAAATGCCATAGTGACGGATTTTACCCTGCTCCTTGAGCTTTTGCAGCGCTGGAATTCCCTGTGCTGCATGCTCAGGGGAAACAAACTCAATATCGTGAAGGAACATAAAATCAACGTAATCCGTATTAAGCCGCTGCAAGCTTTCTTCCAAGGAGCTCATAATTCGGCTCTCGGAAAAATCAAAGCTGTCCACGCCATATCGGCCCGCTTTAGTCGAGAGCAGAAACTGGTCGCGCGGCAGCTCCTTAATCGCCTTGCCGAGCACCGTCTCCGCCTTTGTCATCCCGTAATATGGCGAAACGTCGATATAGTTGATTCCTGCATCCAAGGCGGTATGAACGGTGCGAATCGCTTCTTCCTCATTCGTTTCCCTGAATACAGAGCCGAGGGAAGACGCGCCGAAGCTGAGTACGGATACATCCAGCCCGGTTTTTCCTAGTTGTCGATACTTCATCCTGTTCCCTCCGATTACAAAATAACGCCGTCTTTGAAAATCGCAATTTCCTTAAAGCCATTGCGTTCATTATTCGTCTTTGCCTCGCCAGAGGCAAGCGCCAGCAATTGATCCCACAACTCATCGGTCAGCTCATTCATCGTCTTGCCTTCAAGCAGCTGTCCTGCGTTGAAGTCGATCCAGTTCTTTTTGCGTCCCGCCAGTTCGCTGTTCGTCGCAATCTTCACCGTTGGCACCGGACCGCCGAACGGCGTTCCCCGACCTGTCGTAAACAGCACGATATGTGCGCCGCCTGCGGACAATGCCGTTACCGATACGAGATCATTGCCCGGCGCCTCCAGCAAGTTCAGGCCAGTATGCGTAATTCGCTCGCCATAAGGAACTACGTCCTTCACCAAGGCGTGACCGCCCTTTTGCGTGCAGCCGAGCGACTTTTCCTCCAAAGTACTGATGCCGCCAGCCTTGTTGCCCGGCGAAGGATTTTCATAAATTTCCTGATCATGACGGATAAAATATTGCTTAAAATCATTAATTAAATGTACGATTTTGCCAAAAATCTGCTCATTTTCAGCGCGATTCATCAATATCGTTTCGGCGCCAAACATTTCCGGCACCTCGGTCAAAATCGCTGTGCCGCCCGCCTCAATCAAGCGATCCGAAACCGTCCCAACTAGCGGATTAGCGGTAATGCCCGACAAGCCGTCCGAGCCGCCGCATTTGAGCCCCAGCTTGAGCTTAGCAACCGGTACCGGCTCTCGCTTGAAGCGCTCTGCGAATTCGACGAGAGCGTCGATTTCCTCAAGCGCAGACTCCAGCTCGTCTTCAACATCCTGCGACTTAATAAACTTGACGCGCTCTGGATTGTAGTCCCCGATTGCCTGCTTAAACAGGTCGATCTGATTATTTTCACAGCCGAGTCCCATGACGAGCACGCCTGCCGCATTCGGATGGTTCACAAGCGAAGCGAGCAGCTTCTGCGTGTGCTGGAGATCGTCGCCAAGCTGTGAGCAGCCAAACGGATGAGCAAAATGATAAATGCCATCAACGCGTCCCGCATACATCGCATCAGCCCGCCGTGCTACGATTTCACAGGTTTTGTTAATGCAGCCGACCGTATTAATGATCCAAATTTCATTGCGGATGCCAACCTCGCCGCCATCGCGCACATACCCTTGAAACGTCTGGTTGGCACGATTCGTCGAGCTCTTAGCTGGCGCTGCCGATTCCTCGCGACCCTTGGCCGGATCATACGAATATTCCAGAAAGCCTTTGAGTCCAGTTCCAATATTATGCGTATGCACCCAGCTGCCTGCCGGAATATCCGATTTGGCGATGCCGATGGAATAGCCAAACTTGAGCACATGTGCGTCCTGCGGGATTGGCGTCGAAGCAATTTTATGCCCTTTGGGCACATCCTCAAGCAGTTCCAGCTCCCTGCCGTTTTCAAGCGTCAGCTTATCTCCTCGGGAAAGCGGCGTAAGCGCTATAACGACCTGATCCTTCTCATTTAACCGAACCCAGTTATTCATGCTGATCACGCTCCAGTTCCTCTAGTTGGGAAGCTACCGCTTCTACCAAGCCCGGTACGTCCTGCAAGTTGCGTCCCCACAGCTCGCTTAAGGCCAGCAGCCGCTCTGCCTGTGCTTGTGCCGAGCCCGCCGCTGCTGCGCCTTGTCCCGTTTCTTCCGAAGCCCACGCCGCTGCAAGCGCCGCTAGTGCCCCAGCATCGTCGCGTACTGTATACGCATTTCCGAGCAAATCCGTACCTGTATATGCGCCTGCTCCATCGCTCTCTACTTTATAGTAGCGCAGCAAGCCGGCAAAAGCGCGCACCAGCCGTGCTGGCACTAGCTGGCCGCGATCAGCATAATCCAGCAGCGATGGCAGCAGTCTGACCTTGAACTTACTGATGCTGTTCATCGCAATATCTGCAAGCCGGTGGCGAATGAACGGATTGAGAAAGCGCTCATAGACCGCAGCGGCATAATCCTTCAGCTCACCCTCAGGCAGCGGCAGTGCCGGAATAATCTCCTTCTCTACGGCCTCACGAACATAGGGGCCAAACTCCGCATGCTCCATTACCTCGCGCACCTGCTCCAGTCCATGGACGAGCGCAAGCGGTGTCATTAGCGTATGGGCGCCATTCAGTATGCGTACCTTCCGCAGCTGAAATGGCTTCAAATCGTCCACAAAATGCACATTAAGCCCTGCGCTGCGCAGCGGCAGCTGCTTATCCAGCTCCGGCCCCGCTTCAATCGCCCAAAAATGGTATGGCTCCGCTGTCGTCAGCATCGGGTCCTCATAGCCCCACTCCGCAAACCATTGCTGCGCCTGCTGCTCATCAGGGTAGCCCGTCACGATTCGGTCTACAAGCGAGTTAAGGAAGCGATTATGCTGCTCCACCCATTGCTTGAACGACTGCGGGAAGCCCCAATCCTCGCTATAGCGCAGCACACAAGCTTTCAGCTCGTCGCCATTGCGCTCCAGCAGCTCGCATGGCAGGCAAATCAACCCGCTATCCGCAGCGCCTTGGAATGCGAGAAAACGGCGATACAGCAAATAAGCAAGCTTGCCCGGGTAAGACTGAATCGGCTGGCCTTCCAGCAGCGGCTCCGGCCTGTAGGCAAGTCCCGCTTCTGTCGTGTTGGAGACGACGAATCGCAAATCCTTGCTTTCCGCAAGCTTCACTAGCGACTCCCATTCCGAATAGGGATCAAATGCCTTTGCAAAAACGGTGACCACTTCCTTACGCTCTACCGCAGCGCCATTTTCCAATCCTCGAATGACTAGCGTATAAAGACCATCCTGCTTGGCCAAAGCGTCAATTTTCGGCTTGCCGCCTGGACGCGGCTGCGTCACCGCGACTCCGCCGCCGAACAGACCTTGCTTATGGCATTCCTGAAGCATCCAATCCGCAAAGCCGCGCAAAAAGTTTCCTTCGCCAATTTGCAGCACCGTTATTGCGCCTGCTTGAACCGCCTCGTACCGTTCATTATCTTCCTGTGTCAAAAGCTTCTTATTTAACTGGCTCATAGTTTATAAAACTCCTTTGCATTTAGTCCGAAAAGCTTGCTTCTCTCTGCTTCTCCCCATGAGGCTGGCAGCGCCTGCTCCAGCACATCCACAACCTCATCGTAGCCTGCCGCCAGCAGACAAACCGGCCAATCACTGCCGAACATGACTCGGTCTGGTCCGAAGGCCTCCAGCACATGGCGAATATACGCGATAAAATGCTCGGGCCGCCAGCTGTCATGACTCGCCTCTGTGACCATTCCCGACAGCTTGCAATACAGCTTCGGATATCGCGCCAGCTCCGTTATTTGGCTGCGCCAAGGGTCAAGCTCGCCCGCCGCAATTCGCGGCTTCGCCAAATGATCAATAACACCGCGCAAATTCGGCACCTGCTTCATAATCTGAACGAGCGAATCAAGCTGATTCGAGGTGAGGAGCAGGTCAATAGGCGTATCCCGCGTCTCATACTCCCTCATCGCATTAACGAACGTCTGCTGCAAAATCACTTCCGCATCCTTCAGCTCTTGGATCATCACGCGGAACCCCACGAACCGCTGATGACGAGTAAACTGCTCGAAGTGACTTAAATGCTCGGGATCAAACAAATCGAGATAACCGACAACACCCGCAATCGACTCCGTGCGGTCGCTCAGGGCGAGTAAATATTCGGTCTCTGCCAGCGTTGGAGCGGCTTGCACCGCGATTGTATGGCTAATGCCATGCCGATTCAGGCTCGGCTGCAAATGCTCCGGCCCATAATCGCGGTAAAGCACAGCAATCTCGGGTGTAATCCAGCCGTAATCGCCCCGCTCAATTGCCCAGTAATGCTGATGCGCATCAATCCTCATCGTTGCTTCCCCCTATAAGATGATATTTTCAAATGAATATAGACGTGTAATTGTTAACGTTTTCAAAGCAGTATCCGCTCTTATACCGAAACCTGCTCCCACTGCTGTTTATTCCTTTGCTCTTATTATAAATGCCAATAATGACATTAAAAATAACGTATTCCTGCATATTTGTACTGTATTTTGATTTTTGTTATGCTGGACTATAGAAGCCTATCGCGCTTGACCTAGACTGCCGCAAGGAGGTGTCGTTTCACTTATGAAGCCGTTTCGCAAGCCGTTCGAGGTTGGCAGCTCATTCCCTTTCGATCTCGTCTACCGTGACCGCAAGCATTGGCAGACCGAGCTGCCCGATCATCTGCATGACTGGTATGAGCTTGTCTACATTTATGAGGGCAAGGGCACTTTTTTTATCGACCAAACCTTTTACGATATGAAGCAGGGCGATTTATTCATTATCCCGGGCAATACGATACATCGCTCCTTTCCCGATAAGGAGGAGCCGGTGACATCGACGGCGATTTTCTTCAGTACCTTATTCGTCCAAACCGCATCGTTCGGGGACAGCTTCTCCTATTTGCGCTGCTTTGACCATGCTAAAAAGCATAAACGCTACAAATTTGAGCCGACTATGCAGGAGCGGCTTAAGCTGGAGCGGCTCATTGATGAGCTAGAGCTTGAGCAGCGTGAGCAGCAGCCCGGCTATCGGCAGGCGGTATTGCTGCAGCTGGAGCATATATTGCTGCTGATGAACCGCCGGATTATTGCGAGCAGCCGCGAATATGCGAAGGCGGATAGCCCATTGATCGGCCCGCTATGGATGCGAAGCATCCTTCACTATATTGATGAGCATCCCGAGAGCCCGCTGGGCTTGTCCGTATTGGCGCAAATGGCGGCGGTCACGCCGGCCCATTTTTCCCGCGTATTTAAGCAGCTCACCGGTATGAATGTCACCGACTATGTGACAGCGAAGCGCATTATTCGCGCCAAGGAACTGCTGCTGGCAAGCGACGACAACGTTCGGCTCATCGCCGAAGCCTGCGGCTTTGAGAGCCTGCCCCATTTTCACCGCATGTTCAAAAAGGTAACCGGGCAAACGCCTGCCGCATATAAAAAAGCGACGCCAGCCGAATAAAGTAACGGCAGAGGCATTCCCGGTATTAGTCGGAAATAGCTCTGCCGTTATTCAAGCATCAGCTTAGCTGCTCTGCGCCAAGCCCGATTTTTTTGAGCAGCTGGATCAGCAGCTCTTTCTCCGAATCATCAATGAAGGACAGATTACGTGAAATCATCTTCGCATGTTTTGGGAAAATTTCATTAAACAGCTGTGTACCCGCTTCCGTAAGGGCAGCATTGGAGGCTCTGCGATCGGTCGGGCTTGGGTGCCGCTTGACGTATCCCTTTTTCTCAAGCTTGTCTACGACATAAGTAATGCTTCCGGTTGGGATGGAGAAGGTTTCGCTGATTTTCGTAATCAGCTGCGGCCCCTTGCTGTATAATAGCTCCAGAATAATGAATTGCTCCGGCTCAACGCCATGGCTTGCGATGTCTTTTTTTACATTTCCAAACACAGCCATCGACGCTTTGCTCCACACGCGGAACAGCCGCAAATCCAGCTCGGTACGCTCATCGGCTTGATCCATTTATCCAAAACCTCCTTCCCGTCTAAAATAACCCCGATGCCGCGATTTAATTAGCGACATGAATTTTTCCTGCATCCTCTGACTGTACCACTATAAAATCTTTATTTGCAAATCAAATTTCCTGCTCGGTCAGAACAATTAAGAAACCTAATGAATAACGGCGGTAATATTTCTTTGCATAGAGTATTGACTGTTCAACCAAACAGTATTACAATCCATACATAGGAACTGACTGTTCAATCAAACAGTATTGGAGACAGATCAAGTGATGACTAAAACACAAGCGCCCCATCAAGAAGAACGAAGAAGTGCCATCTTGCAAGCAGCATTCACGCTATTCGGACAGACAGGCTACACAAAGGCAACCATGAAAGACATTGCAACCAAGGCGGGAGTAGCGCAAGGGCTGATCGGCTACCATTTCAGCACGAAAGAGACGCTATTAGTCGAAGTGGTCAGAGAGTGGATGATTAACAAAGGCTTGAAGGAGGCCTATGCAACCTTGGATCTGAACGCAGCACCTGCAAAGATTCTTCAGCAGGGGCTACTCCATGTCGTTGAATTTCGCAAAAATAACCCGGAGTGGTTCACATTATTAATCAGTCTTTGGACAGAAAGCGTGAACAACGAAAAGCTCGCCAAAGAGGTGCAGGAGCTGTATAAGGAAATGAAGCTCAGCATTATGGAAATCATTAATCGCATGGAATTGCAGCTAGAACAGAGTGAAAAGGAAACTTTAGCCTCACTAATACAAGCTGTTTTCGACGGATTGACGCTTCAAGCTCCTGTACTGCTGTCTCCAGAGCCGCTCTCCTACGAGCAGGTGTCAACGGGAATCGGATGGCTGCTTAACGGAATTCAAACTACAAACGACAACAAAGGAGAATAAACCATGAATGGGAAATTGATTAGAATCGAAGGCTTGATCGTTCTGGCACTAGGCACTTACTTCTACTTTTCCAGCGGATACAACTGGATAATCTTCCTATTGCTGCTGTTGTTTCCTGACTTGTTTATGTTCGGATATGCAATCAACAAAAAGATCGGAGCTTATGTGTATAATATTGCCCATACGTATGCCACGCCTTTGCTGTTTTTACTGGCGGGACTGACTTTCTCGGTCGACTTCATCACTATGATCAGCTTCATCTGGATTGCTCATATTGGCATGGACCGAATGGTCGGCTACGGACTTAAATACGAAACAGATTTTAAAGATACGCATATCCAAAGAATATAACATTCGCACATCGCATGCACTTCGCTTCTGCCAGCTTATGCTGGCTTACGCTGGCGATTCGGACACCGATGGCTGTACGGTTTGGCTTTCCAAGGCCTCAAAATAAGCTTCCGCCAACGCCTTAATGCCGCGCTCGATCTGCTCTGCGGTGCAGAAGCTGAAGCACAACCGCAAATGATGCGAGCCTTGCCCGTCGGCAAAAAAAGCATTGCCTGCCACAAAGCTGACGCCCTTCGCCAGTGCACCTGGCGCAAACTGCCTCACGTCTACCTGTTTTTCAAACGTCACCCAGACGAAAAAGCCACCATCGGGTGCCTGCACCGCAATATGCTCCGCAAACTCCCTTTCGAGCGCTTGAATCATCGTATCGCGCTGCAGCCTATAGCGCTCGGTCAGCTTTTCAACCTGCTCATCGAATCCATAATGCTGCAGCAATTCGCCGACCACCTCTTGGGTAAAAGGATTGAGTTGGCTTCCCAGAGACAGCGTCGCCATATGCGAAATAACCTCCGGCGCGGCGATTGCCCAGCCGAGGCGCAGCCCAGGACCCAGCGTCTTCGAGAACGTACTAACGTAGATGACCTGCTCCGGTGCAAACGAATAAATCGCGGGAAGCGTATTGCCGCTAATGTTCAGCTCGGCATAAGCATCATCCTCAAGGATGATGAAATGGTAGGCCCTCGCCAGCTCCGCAAGCCTTTGCCTGCGCTCAAGCGACAGGCTGACGCCCGTCGGGTTATGATAATTCGGCATACAGTAAAGCAGCTTCGGTATCGGCTCATTGCGCTCAGCCGCCTGCCTTAAAGCCGTCTCCAGCAGCTCGACCTGAAGCCCCTGCTCATCAACAGGGATTGATCTGATGACAGCACCCGCTGCACGGAAAGCCTGCAGGCCATTAAAGAAGGTTGGCGCTTCTACCCAAGCCTCGTCTCCCGGGTTAAGCAAAATTCGCGCAGTCAGATCAATGCCTTGAATAGCGCCAAAGGTCGGAATAAAGTTTTCCTCCTCGGCATAAATGCCGAACTTGCGGGAGCGTGCCAGCACCCAATCCCTGACGCGGGCTGGCCCCTTCGCTCCCGAATAATGGAGCGCATCCGCCCTGTCCCATTTCAGCGCTTTCTCCGCCGCTGCTTGCAGCTCCTCAACCGGCAGCAAATCCGTTGCCGGAAAACCATAGGACAAATGAACATGCTGCGGGTCCGTCACCTTCGTTCCACCAATTGATCGTGCGGGCAAGTTGCGGGCAAAACGATAAGCTGCTGCTTGATCTCCCATATGAAAAAGCCTCCCCATATATCCGATTATTCCGATTATTTTATATAAATTTAACTTATCACTCCATATATGCAGCGGTCAACGGCAAGGATAATAGACATTTTCTATTTCATCATTGAAATTTCAAGCAATCGAGAGTAACTGAGTTTTTCACTGGCCCAAAAAAAAGCATTCAGGCGTGCTGCTTGCGCAGCAGCACCTGAATGCTTTACTAAAAAGAGCCTTGCAACCTGACTTACAGGCTCGCCGTCAAGATGCTCTTGACTGCTTCCTTGTCCAAGCTCTTGAAGGAGCCGATTGGGCCAAATACGGTCGCTTCCGCCGCCATTCGGTCGATATTCTCGCCGTTAATGCCCAGCTCGCCGAGTGTTGCAGGCGCGCCAATGCGTGTAAAGTAGGCTCGTGTCGCTTCAATACCTGCAAGCGCCACTTCCTCATCGGTTTTGCCGCTCGGATCAACGCCCCAAACTCTTACTGCGTATTGCACGAAGCGGTCGACACGCTCTTGATACACATGCTTCATCCAGTTCGGGAAGATGATCGCAAGCCCTGCGCCATGGGCGATATCATAAATCGCACTTACCTCATGCTCAATGCCATGCGACGCCCAGTCCGTCACAACGCCAAGCGGCAGCGTGCCGTTAAGCGCAAAGGTGCCGGCAAGCAGCAAGTTTGCTCTGGCTTCATAGTCAGAGCCATTTTCGATTGCTTTTTCACCGTTTTCAATAACGGTTTGCAAAATCGATTCAGCAAAGCGCTCCTGCAGCGGCGTATCGGTTGTCAGGGAGAAATATTGCTCAAACACATGAGACATAATATCGACGATGCCGTTTGCTGTCTGATCCTTCGGTACGGAGTACGTCAGTTTCGGATCAAGAATCGAAAACTTCGGATAGACATGCTTGCTGCCAAGACCGCGTTTTTGCTGGATTTCCCAGTTGGAAATAACCGCGTTGCCGTTCATTTCCGAGCCCGTAGCAGCAAGCGTCAGCACAGTACCGATAGGCAAGGCCTCTTGGATGACCGCTTTGCGAATTGTGAAATCCCATACGTCGCCATCGTACAGCGCCCCAGCTGCAATCGCCTTGGAAGCATCCAGTACGCTGCCGCCGCCAACGGCGAGCACAAATTCGATTTTTTCACTGCGGCAAATGTCAATGCCTTTATTAATTGTCGTCAGACGCGGATTAGGCTCCACGCCGGACAGTTCATGAACGGTTGCGCCAATGCTATTTAATTGGGAAATCACTTCGTCATAAAGCCCCGAACGCTTGATGCTTCCACCGCCATATACGAGCAAAACTTGCGTCCCATATGGCTTGACCAGCTCTCCAAGCTGCTGTACCTTCCCTGCTCCGAATACGAGCTTGGTAGGGTTGTACAATTCAAAATCTTTCATAGTCAGTGAAACCTCCCGATAATTAAAATAAGTGAACGATTGTATTATAACACTTTCACTGAGTTTTCTAAAGTTATAGACGTTTCGTACTTAACTCGCCTGTATTCTGCGCGCTGCACAGCTTCATGAACCATACAAACGCATAAGCAGGATGCCTGCGAACGCGGCACATATCCCGATCGTCTCCAATTTTGTGAAACGCTCCTTAACGACAAAGCGTGTATACAGCAGCACAATCAGTACATTAAGCGCCGTTACCGCCGACACCAGCCCCGCCTTCCCCACATCAAAAGCCGTCACAATAAACATCATACCGACCGCATTGGTAATACCGACCGCCATCCCGACGGAAAACGTGCGGCGGAAGCTCCAGCCCCGTTTGTTCACCAAGTCAGCTGAATGGCCTGCTGCCAGGGAGGCAAAGCGCAGCGAGCGCATATCGCGCAGCCACCACAGCCCAAAGCAGATCGAGCCGCTGCTGAACATGCAGACAAGCGTCGGAAACAACGGCGCATCCATTAGCGTCGACCATTTTCCCGACAGATCGTTTCCGGCAAACAGCAGCATCGCCAGCAGCCCCCATTGCGCTCCTTGCAAATTGCCACGGGTAATATCATTGGAATAACGCACCAGCAATATACCCGCGATAATGATAATAAAGGAGCTCAGCTGCGCCATATTCAGCGTCTCTCCCCATACCGCGAAGGCGACAACGACAACAATCGCCGAAGGCAGTGCGGTCAATATCGCAACAAGAGAGGCTTTGCCCACGGCAAAGCCCTTAAACATGCTTGCATTCGCCCCGAAAGAGAACAGCCCCATCTGCACCCCAATGAGCGATGACACGGTGAAAGCCTCCCCTGTTGCCAGCGTACAAGCTAGTGTAATCAGCGCTCCTGAGAAAAACACTCCACACAGCAGCGCATTGCGATTAAGCGCCTGCTGGCTCGTCCAATGATACAAAATCCCCCGCAGCCCAAAGCTCGTCGCCGCCAGCAAGGATAATAAAAGCCACATGAATGCCATTCCTCCATCTCTGTCTGCCCACACATACTTTCCCTATCATGACAGCTGAAGGTCAGATTGTAAATGCACGAAAATAAGCCGTTTATCTCTATTCAACCTTAGGTCTTCCGGCCTGCACATTGTGGACAATCCTCCCTGTTTATATGTGGATAAGTGTTATAGGAAGCGGAAAACACTTAACTTGAATACTGTTGATAATGTGTACAACTCTGTGGATATGTTGAAAAAGAGAGCCTTCATCGCCAATCGCTGGCAGATGGAAATGTGCATATTTTCACGTTTTTCTATGCATGTGACATAGACAAACATGGAATGAACATGGCCGTCACATGATGGGCTGGCTGCCGCATATAATAGCTTAAAGAGTTAACGGCAGAGGAGATGCTATAGGATGGCCAATAAAGCGCGCAAGGTCGCCATTGTTGGAGTTGGTCAGGTCGGTTCTAGCTGCGCCTATTCCTTAATTAACCAGTATATTTGCGATGAGCTGCTGCTCATTGACCGCACGTTTGATCGTGCTTACGCACAGGCGCTCGATTTATCGCACAGCATGGATTTTGTCCATGGTCGAACGAAGGTTGCTGCCGGGACGCTGGAGCAGTGCGGAGATATGGATGTGATTCTTTTATGTGCAGGAGCGTATCCAGTGGGCAGCGATGATCGACTGGATGTACTGCATACGGTGCGCGAGATTTATGAAACGATGATTCCTCGCATTATGAACAGCGGCTTCAACGGAATTTTTGTAGCGGCCGCCAATCCTGTGGATATTGTGACGTATGTCGTGTGGGAGCTGTCCGGCATGCCGCGCTGCCAAGTGATTGGCACCGGAACGTCGATTGATTCCTCACGGCTCAAAACGCTGCTTTGCGAGCATTTTCCCGTTGATGCCCGCAGCGTGCAGGGCTATGTGCTAGGGGAGCATGGCGAGTCACAGTTTCCCGCTTGGTCGCATGTGACGGTTGGCGGAAAGCCGCTGCTGCATATTTTAGCGCAGCATCCGGAGCGCTTTGCAAATGTGAAGCTTGGAGCGCTCGCTGAGCAGACCCGCAATGCCGGGTGGGAAATTTATACGCGCAAAGGCTCGACCAGCTTTGGCATCGGTAATGCGCTGGCGCATATTACCCGCTCCATTTTAAGCGACGAGCATCGCATTATTGCCGTGTCCGCCATATTAAACGGCGAATATGGCCAGCGGCATGTATGTGCCGGCGTACCTGCCATTATTGCCCGCTGCGGGGTTAAGGAAATCGTCGAGCTCAAGCTGACGACGCGGGAGCAGCGGCTGATGGAGCGCTCATGCACAATAATACGTCAGGCGATTGAGAGCCTATCTTTAGTAACCGAGAAAGAATAGCCTACATTTAAAAAAACGGATTGATTTTTCTAATCGTATTCGATATGATAGCTGTTAATTAACATCAAGGAACGGGAGAGTAACCTAAATAGGAGCCATTTCAAGCGAGCCGGAGCAGTGAAAGCCGGCAATGGACGGTTAGGTGAAGCGCACCCGGGAGATGGCGGCCTGAAGCGAGCAATCGCGCTAGGGACGTCCGGTTCAGCACCGTTACAACGGCGAGATGCCCTTCCTTTATTTTGTTCGGAGGCGGCAACAAGAGTGGTACCGCGGGGATAACAGGCCTCGTCTCTTAATTGTAGAGACGGGGTCTTTTTTGCGTGCTGCTCTGCTCTTGCCTGAACATGTATATTGGAGAGGAAGATGATGATGCTGTTAATGGACAAAATAGCGCTAGCTCTGGCGAATGTACTCGCTCTGCCCGAAGCAGAAATTCGGCCCTTACTGGAATATCCGCCCGATGAGAAGCTTGGCGACGCCGCTTTCCCCTGCTTTACATTAGCCCGCACGATGAAACAAAGCCCTGCTAACATCGCCGCACAGCTGGAGCCCCTCGTAATAGACGCGAGCTGGAGCGTTAAGGCTGCCGGCCCCTATTTGAATTTCAAATGGAATAGGGAGCTGACAGCGGCGCAGCTTATCGCAGATTGGCAAAGCGGAAGCCTCATGCACGCAGCCATTGGGAATGGCGAGCGCATCATTATCGACATGTCTTCGCCCAATATTGCGAAGCCGTTCGGCATTGGACATTTGCGCTCGACGATGATCGGCAATGCGCTGTACCACATTTTGCGCAAGGTTGGCTATGAGACGGTCAGCGTCAACCATCTCGGCGATTGGGGCACGCAATTCGGCAAGATGATTACCGCCTATCTCAAATGGGGCGACGAGCAGCAGCTTGCAGCCGATCCCATTAAAGGCTATTTGGAGCTGTATGTGCGTTTTCATGAGGAAGCGGAGAAGCACCCCGAGCTGGAGGATGAGGCGCGCGGCTGGTTCGCCAAGCTGGAAGCTGGCGATGCTGAAGCGATTCGCTGCTGGAGCCAGTTTATTGCCGACAGCCTGAAGGAGTTCAACAAGCTGTATGCCCGGCTCGGCGTGAGCTTTGACCATTTTCTCGGCGAAAGCTTCTATAACGATAAAATGGATGCCGTTGTGCAGCAGCTTCAAGAGCAACAGCTGCTGGAGGAAAGTGAAGGCGCACAGGTCGTCCGGCTGGATGAGCATGAGCTTCCGCCTTGTCTCATTCGCAAATCCGATGGCACCTCCATCTATGCGACAAGGGACCTCGCGACTGCGATATATCGCCATGATGAGATGAAAGGCAGCAAGCTGCTATATGTCGTCGGCTCGGAGCAATCGCTGCATTTTCGCCAGCTATTTCTCGTGCTTGAGAAAATGGGCTTTGCATGGGCAGCAGCCTGCAAGCATATTCCCTTCGGACTCATGAAGCTGGATGGGGAAAAAATGTCCACCCGCCGCGGCAAGGTCGTGTTTTTAGAAGAAGTACTGGATGAGGCGGTGCAGCGGGCTTTACAGAAAATAGAGGAAAAGAACCCTGCACTAGCAGGAAAGTCTGAGGTGGCCGAAGCCGTTGGCATTGGCGCCGTCGTATTCGGAGATCTCAAAAATACGAGAATGCTTGCGGTCGATTTTGTACTGGAGGATGTCCTTAATTTTGAAGGGGAAACGGGCCCTTACGTGCAATATGCTTACGCCAGAACGCAGCGGATATTGGCAAAAGCGGAAGGCAGCGACGTGACTGCTGCCCCTCAGTCCGCCGATTATGAGTATGTTACAGACGATTATGCCTGGCTGCTGATGAAGATGCTTTTGCGCTACACAGCCGCCCTAGGGGACGCTGCCAAGCGGCATGAGCCGTCTATTCTCGCCAGATATTTGATCCAGCTCGCGCAGGCGTTTAATCGTTTTTACCATCATGACAAGGTACTCGCTGGAGACGCTGGCGAACGGATCGTTAAGCTTAAGCTGGTGCAGATTGCTGCCGATGTGCTTAAGGAAGGCCTAGAGCTGCTCGGTTTGAAAACGCCGAAGGAAATATAAATAAAAATGCAAAAAAACAGGCATCCACCAGCCAGAGGCGGGGTGCCTGTTTTTGAAATCTTTTTCAAACAAGTATTAGCTATTCGTCGGCTCCGGAATAAGATCCTTCTCGATGATCTGCTGATTGAAATGAGCGATGTTCTTCTCAAAGCAATTGCAGTAGTAGTCTTTCCGGCACAATGGACAAGGTACGTTCAGCATCCGCGTAACGCCTGTTAATCTCCATACTGGCTTCTGGCTGTAGAACAAACGCGCCTTGGAACCTTCACTAAGTGTCATGATGTACTGATATAACCCTGAGGCAAGATCTTTGTCGGCTAAAATAACGTTCTTAATCTGCAGTTTCGAATTCAAGATTTTCACCCTTACTGTTCGTATTCAAGATTGTGTAATAATACCCTTTATAGCGCGTTAAGTCAATATTTCTGCGGCCAAGACCATCGTTTGGGTATAAAAATCTTCATGCGAAAGTAAGGAAATCCCGATTCGATGTATTCATTTTTAAAACGCGACATGTTTGGTTTATGCTCTTACACTTTTTTTCTCAAAGCAAAGATAAATACCAGATAGGCTATGATTAGAGCAAGATTGAACAGGGGGAGAATCATTTTCCAAAGCTCATTCGGAGCCATTACAAACATTAGAAGTCCCCCTGTAAATAACAAATAGATGTTTTGCATTCTTCTTCTTGGTGTTCTTCCAGCCCTCACAATACTGAAAATGACCCATAATGTAATCAGCACATAAGCGATTAAAGCAATTAAATTAAGCATGAATTCACCGCCTAGTATTAAAAGAAATAATACATCTCATTTTCTAAAGGTTACGTTTCACACAAAGTTATATTATAGCTTTCCTATATAACTATACGCATTACCTAAATATGACTTTGCACTACTCCATTGATTAACAACATTCCCTGCAAGCAATGCTGCTACTCCTCCACCGACAATGATAGCTCCAATTGTACTCCATGATAATGCCGCTATTGTTCCCCCTACTTCTATCCATAAACTCATTAAAGCAGTATCAAACGTGCTGAATTGCATAGCGAACAAATCAACCCCATTTTTCGCGGTAGCAAACCATTGATTAGAAGCTGTAGCCTGCTTCTGAATATTGCTTCCTTCAGGATCAGGTTTTGCATGATCACCTACCCAATTATAATTCATGCTTTCATAGCAGGCAAAAGTATAGCTAGTCATTGAATTATTACTGTAATAATGACACACGGATGGTATACCCGCTTTATCAATGGCCCTCAGTCCCATGCTAGGCTCTTTATCATTCATTAGTTCCCCGTTTACATAAACCTTATAGTCATAAGTAGCAAATATCGTATTTACCGTTAGAGTGTCCGTAAATATCTCAGTATAATTTTTGTTATTCTCATATTCAGGATTAAGATTGAATTTCTTTGACTCTGTAATAACATTCTTTACACCTTGTGAGCCTTCGCTCCTTTCTATAGTCGTAACAGTGGTGACAGATCCTAAAATTTCTCCTTCGATTGTCTTAAATTCTGTTTCATCCGATATCACATGTATATTTGAATTCTCTGCAAATACGACTGAAACAGCATTTGAAAAAACCAACGTCATAATCAACAAAAAACTTATAAACTTTTTACTCAAAATCCATTCACTTCCTTTTATTACCAATCATACTTCCCTCCGAATTTTAATCCAATAAGACAAAAGAACTATATTGATTTCATTGAATTTCTATTTCAAAGTAATCACAAACGTAACAAAACCATTCTGCTCCTGTGAATAAGTCGCGGCGACGATTTTTTTGCCGGAAGGGCTCCAGCCGAGATCGTCGGATAAATACGGGACATCGAGCTTAATCGGCACCGTATCGCCGCTGATGGCATCCGCCACAAACACGCCGTTGTCGCCGCCACTCCCTTCCGATGTCAGGCTGTAGGCCAGCTTCTTGCCATCTGGCGACCAGCTTGTGCCGAATACCTGTGTCGCGCTGCCGAGCTCAATCGGCTCATTGCCCTTTGCATCGGTAAGCATCAGCGTCCGCGTCGTGTTCGTGGTGCGCTTCACCAAAGCGAGCTGCTTGCGCTCTGGCGATGGAATGACCCAGACGACGTCCGTGACCAGCTTCTCTCCCTGCTTGCTGCCATCAGGTAGAAAATACAGCACTTCATTCACAACATAATAAATGCCGCCCTCTCCGGGCATCGCCGTAAAAATCCTCTGCTCGCTATCATATATCGTCTCTAATGCTCCATCTACGCCCGCCTTGATCACTTTGCCCTCAATTGTCATAAACATAACATGCGTAGCATCCATCCACATGCCCGTGCTCGTATCCATCACATCTGAGCCTAGCTCTACCGACTCTCTCGTCTCCACATTCATAATATAGCCGTGGGCACTCTCCTCGTTATTCAGCTTATAAAATAAATATTTTCCATCTGGCGACGGCTTCGCAAAGCCCTGATGAGCGGGCTGCTCATGCAAGGCTTCGTCCTGCTTCGTCACCAGATTATACACATATAAATTATTGGGAAACATCATCTCTCCCTCAGAAGCTATTTTCTGCTCCTTCTCATTGCGCTTGACGGTGATCAGCTGTTCCTCGGTCATAAAGCTAATACCCCGCGTTTTATCCACTTGGGCAATTTGACTGACAGCTACCTTCGTATCGGTCGATTGATCCGGCTCGACGACGGTAATCGTTTTATCCGGCTTTTGTATCGTTTCGCGTGCTGGCGCATTACCTTTACTACAGCCCGCAAGCAGCAGCGCCACTAAGCAAGCAGCCACACCTGTATTAATCCATTTAAAATGGCTTTGCTTCATTTCCTATTTCCCCTCTCCCTAATGGCTATCGGCTAATTATAATCAGCGCATGTTTCCGCCTCGTCTCCAGCTTGTTTCGGGTCTGTAAACCTTTTACCATCATTAACCGTTATATAGAGGAAAAAAGACCTTGAACGTCGTTCCCTCCTCGCTCGACCTAACCAGCACAAGCTCACCCTGCTGCGCCTCTGCCAGCTGCTTAACGAGCGATAGGCCGAGCCCCGTTCCTCCCGAAATACGGGAACGATCGCGGTTGACCGTATAGAAGGGCTCAAAAATTTTGTCATGAGCCTCCGCCGGGATGCCGATGCCCGTATCCCGCACCACCACATTAGCCCGATTTCCGTCCACATGCAGCGCGACCACAATTTGCCCACCAGGGCGATTATATTTAATCGCATTATCAATTAAGTTGATGAATATTTGCATCAGGCTCTCCCGATCTGCCCAAATAAGAGCAGGCTCCAGCTGCGTGTGCAGCATCAAATCAAATTTTGCCGCCTTGCCCTGCATGCGCGTGCACAAATCTAGCAGCAGCTCATCGAGCTTCAGCACCTCTGCCTGCTGCTCAAATTCATATTTTTCCAGCGCCGCCAAATGCAGCACCTTCTCAACCAAATCGTACAGCCGCCCGGATTCCTTGCCCATGCTTTGAATGGCCTCATCAATGAGCCTCGGATCATCCCGGTACATATCCAGCAAATCCACATAAGCTCGAATCGACGTGAGCGGCGTCTTGAACTCATGGCTAATATTTCCAATAAATTGCTTCTGCTGCTGCTCCAATTGCTGGAGCTTCAGGATGGCGAGCGTAAGCTTGCGCTGCTCCTCCTTCATCTCCTCAATATGCCGTTCAATGGCGCTGCTCATAAAAAAAATATCCTGGCTTAAGTCGCCCAGCTCATCGCGCCTTCGTACGGGAATTTGCTGCAAGTACCGCCCTTCGCGAATGCTGCCTGCCGCACTTCTCAGCCGAGAAATGACAGCGGCTAGCCTATAAAAGTACCCGTAGCCCATGGCCGCCCCTGCCACCACGGCAATAATGCCCGCGGTTTGAAACAGCTCGCGGATTGTCTGGGCGAACTGATGGTCATTTTTCAACGAATAATGAAAGCTGACCACACCGAGCAACCCGTCCTCACCCTGCAAAGGTGCAAAATAGATCAAGGAATCTCCCGCCGTTTGATAGGCGATTTTGCCGTTAAGGGCGTATTGCAGCGTATCAGACAAATTTGTTCCTTTTTCTCCGCCAATGGGAATGGAGCTGCCAGCTTCTTCGCCCTGCGTGTCATAGAGCGTCGTCTGCATGCCGCTGATCATAGAAATATAGAGAGCGAGCCGCTGCCCTCTTAAGGGCATGAAGGCTTCGCGCGCAAGCCGCGGCTCGCTAGTAGCGAAGCTTTGGCGAACGTATTGTGCCGCTACCTCGCTCTGCTTGGCCAGCAGCTTCTCGGTTCGCTCCTGCTGATCGCGCTCGATTCCGCTTTGCACCATCATGCTCAGTACGCTCACGGTGAGCGCCAGCAGCACAACCAGCACAATGCTCATCCGCAGCTTCAAGCTGATTCTCATGACGGCTCACCGGATGGTCCCGGCTTATTCGCGTTCATCGACGCGCCTGCCCTTGAAGCTTTGTAGCCGATGCCATAGACGGTCTGGAGCAGCGTCTGGCTTGAATCGCCAAGCTTTTTGCGCAGCCGCTGGATATGAATGTCTACCGTGCGCGTCCCGCCCGCGTATTCCATATCCCAGACCAGATCAAGCAGCTCCTCACGGGTATACACCCGTTCGGGATGTGATAGCAGCAGCGCTGCGAGATCGAATTCCTTCGGCGTCAGCTCAAGCGCAGCACCGCCTGCTGTAATGAGCCGCTGCTGCATATGCAAGCGAATGCTGCCCAGCTCATACACATCTGGCTCCTCCTCGCGTCCAGCCAGCTTCTGGGTACGGCGCATCAGCGCCTTCGCTCTTGCGACAAGCTCGCGCAAATCAAACGGCTTCGTCATATAATCGTCGGCTCCCAGCTCAAGCCCCAGCACCTTGTCGACGATATCATTTTTGACCGTGAGCAAAATAATGCCGACGCCATGACGATTTTCCAGCTTCCGGCATACTTCATAGCCGTTCATGCGCGGCATCATAACGTCCAAAATAATAACATGCGGCTGGAAAACAGCGACCTTCTCCAGCGCCTCTTCCCCATCTCCAGCCGTCTCAACCAGATACCCCTCGCGTCTGAACGCGTATGCAACGGCGCTGACGATACTCGCTTCATCGTCTACGACCAATATTTTTTTATCCAGCATTTGACCTGTCATGCGTCACCGCTCCCCCCGCGCCTGTCTAACCCATATTACCCTTTAACATAAAGCATAATGCAGCTATACATCGCCAATATATCGAACTTGTTTCCAACTTGTAAACAACGCAGCTTCACGCGCTTAAAATAATGAAATAGTTGGGTTTAACAAATGGGTTTAGGGTAAGACCATTTAGCTCATCTTAACAGAATACGGATTTGCAGGGTTTGTCCCTGAACTTCATTATACATTTCGGGAGGGTTTCGATGATGGCGAATGAACAAACGAAGACAGGCAGCGGCAGACTGGCAGGCAAGGCTGCCCTTATTACCGGAGCCGGCTCCGGTATCGGCCGTGCCGCGGCACTGCTGTTCGCCAAGGAAGGCGCCAGTCTGGCACTGCTTGATGTGAATAAGGACGGGCTCACCGCAGTCAAGCAGGAGGCAGAAGCTTACGGCAGCACCTGTGCAACAGCCGTGACTGATATTTCAAGCGAGGAAGCGATCGAAGCGGCATACAAGGTCGCACTAGACAAGCTGGGCCAGCTCGACATCGTTTATGCCAATGCCGGCATTAATGGCTCCATGGCTCCCATTGAGCTAATGAAGCTGGAGGATTGGAGCAAGACGATCAACATTAACTTGAACGGCACATTTTTGACCGTGAAGCATGCTATTCCGGCGCTCAAGGAAAAGGGCGGCAGCATTTTGATTACGAGCTCCATTAATGGCAACCGCGTCTTCTCGAATATTGGATTCAGCGCATACAGCAGTACCAAGGCAGCACAGGTCGCATTCACGCAGATGGCGGCGCTGGAGCTGGCCAATTACCGCATTCGCGTTAATGCCATTTGTCCCGGCTCGATTAAGACGAATATTGATAAAAGCACGAAACGCTCGCCTTATTTGGAGGACGTACAAATTCCGGTCAACTTTCCTGAAGGCGATCAGCCGCTGGAGAAAGGCCCCGGCTCGCCCGAGCAGGTCGCCCAGCTTGCGCTGTTCCTCGGATCGGATGACTCGCATCATATTACAGGCACAACGGTTTACATTGACGGAGCAGAATCCTTGCTCCACGGCTAGTTTGGCCAACCGCTTGATAGGAGAGGAGAAACGACTATTTATGCTAAGAGAAGCCATTCACCATACCCCAAGCCACAAGTGGGCCTACGCCTATGATCTAAGCACATATCACATTCGGCTGCGCACGCGAAAAAATGATGTGGAGGACGTCGTCATGGTCGCCGGAGACAAATACGACTGGAACGGCAACCTTCAAGAAATTGTTATGGAAAAAATCGCCTCCGATCAGCTGTTTGATTATTGGGAGGGCGTTATCATTCCGAAATACAAACGCTTCTCCTACGGCTTCCGCCTGCATGCTGGCACCGAAACCATGTGGAAAATCGAGACCGGATTTTATGCGCAGCAGCCGACGCCTCCGGGCGGCTATTTTGAGGTGCCCTACATTCATGAGATCGACTTATTCGACGCGCCAGACTGGGCGAAAAATGCGGTGTTTTATCAAATCATGGTGGACCGCTTCAATAACGGCAACAAGGAGAACGACCATGATTATGTCAGGCCATGGGGTGAAACGCCAGATATTCATTCACATTTTGGCGGCGACATGCAGGGGATATTAGATAAGCTGGATTACATTAGCGATCTGGGCGTAAATGCCATTTATTTGACGCCATTATTCACCTCGCCCTCCAACCATAAATATGATACGGTCGATTATCATACGATTGATCCGCAGTTTGGCGATCTTGAGCTGCTTAAGAAGCTGGTTAACGCGTGCCATAAGCGCAGCATTCGCGTTGTGCTCGATGCGGTGTTCAATCATGTAAGCGAGCAGTTCCCCCATTTTCAGGATGTGCTGCAACACGGAGAAAAGTCCAAATACAAGGACTGGTTCCATCTGAATCATTTTCCGGTAGCTGTTCAGGATGGCAAGGCGAACTATGATACGTTCGGCTTTTATGGCAACATGCCCAAGCTTAACACCGCCAATCCTGAAGTGAAAAAATATTTGCTCGACGTCGCTGTTCACTGGATCCGCGAGGCGGACATTGACGGCTGGCGGCTCGATGTCGCCGACGAAATCGACCATCATTTCTGGCGGGAGTTTCGCGGCGCAGTCAAGGCCGTGAAGCACGACACCTACATTATCGGCGAGGTGTGGGGAGATGCGCTGCGCTGGCTGCAAGGCGACCAATTCGATTCGTCGATGAACTATCCCTTTACGAACAGCGTGCTTGATTTTTTCTCAAGCAGCGGCAGACATGCAGCGGATTTTGCCGAGGAGGTCAACCGGCTGCTCATTCGTTATCCGCAGCAGACGAACGAAGCGCTGCTCAACCTGCTGTCGAGCCATGATATTCCGCGCTCCTTGACCAGAATGGGCGGCGATAAACGGCGGGCGAAGCTGGCAGCCGTGTTTATGATGACGTCGATGGGCGTACCTTGCATTTTCTATGGCGATGAGGTTGGTCTGCAAGGCGGCAGCGACCCGGATTGCCGCAAATGCATGGAGTGGGACGAGGCCAAGCAGGATCGGGATTTGCATGATTTTTATCGAATCATCATTTCGCTCCGCAAAAAGCATGAGGCGCTGCGCTGCGGCCGCTTCCGCTTCTTGCAGGCGAGCAGCGATAACGGCACCTTCGTCTATGAACGGATGAACAATAAGCAGCATTTCACGATTTGGATGAACAATACAGAGGAGGATGTATTTCTCGCCCACCCGATGCTGGCTGGCGGTTGGCGTGATGCTCTTACTGAGGAGGAAGTGGCAACATTCGAGAACCAGCTTCGCATTGAGCTTGAGCCGATGGGCTACCGAATCCTGTACCGTGATATTTAGCTGGAGCTAATAAGGAGTGACATGCTTCTCAAATTTGAGAGCGTGTCACTCCTTATTTATTTTATTTGGACTATATGAATATATGAATATATCAATATTTTAATACGCAACACATTTGACTAAAAATAGTTTATATGGTATTTTTTAGGCAAGGATGCTGGCCGGCTCTGAATAGATACTTTCCTTCAAGGAGGTAGTTATGTTAAAAAAGTTTCTAAAGACATCACTATTAACTATTGCCCTCACGCTAACTGTTTCATCTGCCGTTTCCGCAATGCCAATTGACCAAGACATTACGGAGCCTAATAACAATACCCCTCTTACAACCTATCAGTACTCACAGAACGTTTTTACATCTTGGATTCAATCCTCAACTGATGCAGACTTCTGGAATTTTATATCGCCTAAAACCGGTCTTCAGGAGATTTGGCTGCTGCCTCCTGCCGGAACTACGTATTTATTTGCCGTTTATGATTACCCGGGCGGAACACCTTTAGCATTTACTTATGCAAATTCAGCCAACGGAATTTCATCTTTATATGTTAATTTACAAACAGGTAAAAAGTATACTGTACTTGTAATGTCTCTGAATGGAACTTATGACGAAAATAACCCTTATTATATTGGTCACCCATTGCTGTTCCCTTTCTAAACCGCTGATTTAAGCAAAAACAAGCCAATGCCTTCATAAAGTATAACCTTTGTAAAGGACATTTTGAGAAAAACGAGGCAAGTTGTTAAAGCTGCTGTCTGTAATTCACAGGCGGCAGCTTTTTTAATTGGTATTGCCTGTTCAGTTCGATTTCCATATAAACAAAATACCCTATGAGATGGGCTTTTTCGAAGCGTCCAGCTTATAGGGTATTATCAGGATTTACTGACGGCCTTTCCATTTCTGCTTAAGCTTAATCGTTAAAGGATAATTCGTCTCATAGTCAAAATCATCTGCGGCAATAGCCGGATTTTCATCATAGCCCGATCCGTAAAACAAGAGCTCATACTGATCGCGCCAACTTATTGACTCAGCTCTTCATAAAGGGTCATGTATTGCTTGGCCGACGCTCCCCAGCTGTAATCGCCGGCAAAGGCGGCTTTCGTCAGCTTGCTTCGATGAGAATCATTCCACCAAATATGAATGGCATAGCGAATCGTATTCAGCATATCTCGACTATTATAATTGGCGAAGGAGAAGCCGTTGCCTTCTCCCGTCCATTCATTGTAGCTGTGAACGGTGTCCTTCAGCCCGCCAACCTCGCGAACGATAGGCAAGCTGCCGTAACGCAGCGCCAGAAGCTGGCTGATACCGCATGGCTCGAATAGCGACGGCATGAGGAACATATCGGATGCGGCATATATACGGCGAGCTACGCCATCATCAAAGCCGATCCATGAAACCATTTTGTTAGGATAACGATGCTGAGCGGCGCGGAAAGCGTGCTCAAGCTCGGGCTCACCTGTGCCAAGCAGCACGAGCTGAATATCCTCTGTTTGCAGCAGCTCGTCCAGCACCTCCAGCACAAGCGGCAGCCCTTTCTGATCCACAAGCCTGCCGACCATGCCGATGAGGGGAATCGCATCGTTGATCGGCAGTCCAAGCTCCTGTTGGAGTGCCGTTTTGTTTTGCTTTTTCAGCTTGAGGCTGTCCTTGTATGGGAATGGAATGCACGGATCGGTCTCCGGGTTATAGCTGCGCGCATCAATGCCGTTAACAATACCAAGGAGCCGCTCGCCTTTCGCTCGCAGCGTGCCATCCATGCCGTAGCCAAATTCAGCTGTGCGGATTTCATTGGCATAGGTCGGGCTAACTGTCGTTACCCGGTCAGCAAGCTGAATGCCCGCCTTCATAAAGCTAACCAAGCCATGATATTCGACTCCGTCCGGTGTGAACATCTCATTTTGCAGGCCCAGCCAATCGCCCAGCGCATGATGAGAATAGTTGCCCTGGTATTGCAAATTATGAATGGTGAATACTGTCTTCACGCGAGAATATTCCGGCCGATGCCAATAATGATGCTTGAGCAAAGCAGGAATCATGCCCGTATGCCAATCATGGCAATGCAGCACATCCGGGATGAAGCCCATCACTGGCAGCGCATCTAGCACCGCCCGGCAGAAAAAAGCATAGCGCTCGCCGTCATCCCCATAGCCATAAGCCGAGCCTCTACGGAAATAATGCTCATTGTCGATAAAATAATAAACGACGCCTTCATGGACAAGCTCCTTAATGCCGCAGTATACATGGCGCCAGCCTACCGATACATAGATGAATCCAAGCTCCTTCATCTGTGCCCGATATACGTCCTTCACCGACGCGTAAAGCGGCATAATGACTCGCACATCCGCGCCCTTCTCATTCAATGCTTCCGGCAGAGAGCCTGCTACATCAGCAAGGCCGCCCGTCTTCATAAATGGCACGCATTCCGCTGCCGCAAACAATACGTTCATGCTTTTCATCCCCTGCTCTTTGGATTCGTAATGCTGCAATGCCGCTCTAACGGGAACGCTTCACCTTTACCCGCCGCAAAATGAGGATAGATAACGGCGGCAGCGGCAACTCTACGCTGTTTTTCTTATCATGCCAGTTGATACGCTGGGATGCAATAGATCCACCCTCCCGCAGCAGCTCCGCTTGATAGCCCGACCCGCCATATGCAGGCTCGTCACTGTTCAGCACGATCTCATATTCGCCTGCGCTTGGTACGCCAATACGATAAACGGGATGGGCGTAATCGGTAAAATTGCACAGCATGATAAGCGCTTCACCCTTGTGGCTTGCTAATCTGCGATAAGAAAGGACGCTTTGCAGGTGATCCTCGTGCTCAATCCATTCGAAGCCCTTGTAATCATGGTCCAGCTTCCATAGCGCTTTCTCCTGAGCATACAGCTGATTCAGCCTGCGAGTATAAGCCTGCATCCGCCAATGAGGCTCATAATCCAGCAGCAGCCAGTCAAGCTCCGCATCGTCCTTCCACTCGATGAACTGGGCAAATTCGCCGCCCATGAACAGCAGCTTTTTGCCCGGATGAGTCATCATATAACCGTAGAACAGCCGTAGTCCGGCGAATTTTTGCTCGTAGCTGCCGGGCATTTTGTTCAGCAGCGATTTTTTCCCATGCACGACCTCATCATGAGACAGCGGCAACGCATGATTGTCCTGCCATGCATACCAGATCGGAAAGGTCAGCAAATTATGGTGATTTTTCCGTTCGAAGAAATGCTGCTTCGCATAGCTTAGCGTGTCATTCATCCAGCCCATGTTCCACTTATAGTTAAAACCAAGCCCGCCTTCATCAACCGCCTTCGTAACGCCGGGATAAGCATGCGATTCCTCGGCCATCATAAGGGCATGCGGGTAATATTGAAAAACGGTCTTATTCAGCTGGCGCAAAAAAGCGATGCCTTCCAGATGCTCCTTGCCGCCGAATGCATTCGGACGCCACTGGCCTGGCTTTTTATCAAAATCATGATACAAAATGCTGGTAACCGCATCCACGCGCAAGCCATCAATATGAAACAGGTCGAACCAAAACAATGCATTTGAAATTAAAAAACTGCAAACCTCCGGCTTTCCGTAATCAAAGGCGAGCGTTCCCCAGCCGGGCTTCTCGGCAATGAGCGGGTCCTCATTTTCAAACAAAGCCGAGCCGTCAAAGCGGCGTAAGCCATGCGCATCCTTGGCAAAATGCCCTGGCACCCAGTCGAGAATGACACCAATTCCCCTTTGATGGCACTGATCTACCAGCTTCATTAATTGCTGTGGTTCACCGTAGCGACTAGTTGCGGCATAATAGCCAGTTGGCTGGTAGCCCCATGATTTATCGTATGGATGCTCGGTTAACGGCAGCAGCTCCAGATGGGTGTAGCCCATGTCCGCTACATAATCGACCAATTGATCAGCCAGCTCGCTATAGGAAAGCAGCGTATCATCCTTATGCCTGCGCCAGCTGCCAAGATGCACCTCGTAAATGTTCATTGGACGGGCATACGGTGTTTTTTTTCCGCGCATCCACGCCTCATCCTGCCATGCATAGCCGCCGAGCGACCAGACGCGGGATGCCGTTTGCGGCCTTACCTCGGCATATACCGCATAAGGATCGGCTTTGAGCAGCCTCTCACCATTTTGGGTAACAATTTCATATTTATACAAAGCGCCCTTCGGCATATTCGGGAAGAAGCCCGTCCAGATGCCGGACCTGTTAAGCCGGGTTAGCGGCTCATTGCCGCCGTGCCACCCGTTAAAATCCGTCGCCAGACGAACCTCCCGCGCTTCCGGTGCCCAGACGTTAAAGCGAGTGCCTTCGATTCCATGCTCGATTGCTTGATGAGCGCCCATTTTGCGGTAGCTATGAGCCCATGTTCCTTCATGAAACAGAAAAATTTCTTCTTCGGACAATGTGGAGATTTCCATCCATTTCACCCGCTTTATGTTCGCAATGAACGTATAGTAAAGCACACGAAAGCTAATATTAATCTTAAAATTGGTTTGACTCCATCGTTTCAAGCGCCCTTCAGTCGTTTAAAAAAACCTTACAACAACCCGTCTCGGACGGCCTGGAGGGAAAAAGCCTAATGCATAATACCGATTGTATCGCTATGCTGCTAGCTGGAGGACAAGGAAGTCGTTTAGCGCCGTTTACAGGTCAAATGGCCAAGCCCGTCATATCTTTTGGCGATCGCTTCCGCATGATTGATTTCCCATTAAGCAATTGCATTAATTCAGGCATTCGCACCATTGGCGTGCTCACTCAATATTGCTCCGATTCGGTTCACGACCACATTATGGATGGAGAAGCCTGGCTTCGCTCAACCGCGACGAAGCATTCTGGTGAAATTACGATGCTGCCAGCTACTCGTGTATCAAGCTCAGGCTGCTATACGGGAACGGCCGATGCGATTGCGCGCAATGTTGCTTATGTGGACGAGCATCATCCGGAGCATGTGCTTGTTTTATCAGGCGACCACATTTACCAGATGGATTATCGCCCCATGCTGGAATTTCACAAGGCAAGCAAGGCAATGGCCACCATTGCCGTCAAGCAGGTTCCATGGCGTGAGGCTCATCGCTTCGGCATTATGCATACGGATGAGCAGTCACGCATTGTGAAGTTTGAAGAGAAGCCGGCAGCCCCGGAAAGCAATCTGGCTTCTATGGGCATCTATTTATTCCGCTGGCAAGATTTGAGAAGCATGCTGCTGGAGGACGCTGCAAACCCTCAATCAAGCCATGACTTTGGCAAAGATATTATTCCCGCCATTTTGGCCGCAGAGGAAAGCTTGAACGCTTATCCATATGAGGGCTACTGGCGTGATGTCGGCACCGTAGAAAGCCTTTGGGAAGCGCACATGGAGCTGCTTGACGGCGAGATGAATCTAACTACAGAAGCTTGGCCTCTTAGGTCCAAAGAGGTTCATCCCGTACGAGCACCCTATGTCAGCCCGCAAGCCGTGCTGAGCAACAGCATTGCCCACCCTGGCTGCACCATCGAAGGCCGGATTTCACGCTCGGTGCTGGGCGCAGGAGTCAGCATTGGAAAAGGCAGCGGCATCGCCGAAAGCATCATCATGCCCGGTGCAAAAATTGGGCGCAATGTTAGGATTCATCGAGCCATTATTGGCGAAAACGCCGTTATTCATGACGGCGCAATCATCGGGGAGAGCAATCACGGAGACATAGCCGTGGTTGCCCCCGGCGAAGCCATTGTGGCTCAGCTAATAAATAGCAGCAGCAGATTGAAGGCGCTTGAACAATTAGAGCAGTATGAAAATTCTGCGACAGAGCTTATTGGTACTGGAGAAAAACGATTCAGCAATAGCGTCATGCACTATTAATGTTTGTGTTGTGAGTGGTTGTCTTGCAGCATGGCAGCTCGAACGCTGCTGTATCCCATTACTTTCGACAAGATGCACGCGTTACCCTGCTTGCCAAAGCAGCAAAATATTTAGCGGCTTCACAAGGTGAAACGGTTGTCGTTCTCTTGTTCTCTTCTGGCCGCGCAGCGCATTCCTTCCCAAAAATACCCCTCGACCCACGAAGCAAGGCGGGCCGAGGGGTATTTGAGGTTGTTAATGATTGTTTTCCTTATTTGGCTAGACTAAAGGAAATTACTATCGGGCTACAGGGAGAAAATACTTCTTCTGGTGCAGCACTGGTCGTCTATAAGACATCGTCATCTGCTAACTCATCCGCTTGGCGTTCGTAATCTTCTAAATTAGCTGGGATCTTTAATCTTGCTTTATCACCGTCAAGGATTAGTAAGCAACCAGCGATCCCTAGTTAATATGCGGTATAAAACCTGCTCTACCTGATATATAGAATAGCCTCGATTTATGAGCCTAATCCGACAGTGCCCGCATGATGTTGGATTTCGCCTCTGCCGCAATCGCTTCATTCCCGTCGTCGACCGCTTGCATTAAGATTAGTATGGGGATGTATACCGCGATCAGCCGCGCCAGCAGCTTCGTTTCCTCGTCCGCTCCTCCGTACGCTTCGAAAAACACGCCGCGAGCGTAAGGTGGTAAAAAGCTATAAGCAACGCTCAAATCGCAAGCTGGATGGCCCACGCTCAGATCGCCCCAATCAATGATGCCGGAAACGCTCCCGTTCTCATTCACAAGCATATTTTTGAAATGAAGATCGCCATGCAGCAGTGCATTCACCGCCTGGACACGGTCCTTTTGCAGCCCGCTAATATACGCTTCGATTACACCGAGCTCCTCCGGCGACAAGTGTTCAACCAGCTTCGATAGAAAGCCCTCCATTTTCACTTTGCGCGATGCTATGTCCGTCAAGTTTCGATGATCTTGCTGAACTCCGCACTTCAGCGCCGCCTGCACTGGAAACTCATGCAATCTCCGCAAAAATTTCGCCAGCGTCTCTGCCGATAAAGCTCGGCGTTCTTCCGTCAAACCGATTGGGAAATCTCCCTGCACGAGGGCATAGCCAAGAAATGGTGCCGGGTATTCGTCACTTGCTTCGCCATAAAACAACGGTTTAGGATAGGGGATGGTTATATATGCCTCCAGCTTCGGCAGCAGCTTCCCTTCTATACGAATCGAGTCAACTGCAATCGTTCTTCTGGGAAACCGAAACACGTACTCGTCACCGATGAGAAAAACCGTATTGTCCCAGCCCCAGCCCAATCGCTTCACTTGCTTCGATGACAGCTGAGGGAATTGTCTTCCGATCAGCGTTCGCACCTGCTCTTCGTTAACCTCCCACTCCGCATCCCATACATTCGTTCCTCCCATGAATTGTCTGCCCCCTCGTTCCTTACGTTATTTAGATGTTTACATTCCCTGTAAGTTACGCATAACTGCCCGTTAGTTCAATAAAAAGAACGCTCCCACGCCTTCGCTAGGGCTACGTCCTCCTCATTATATCTCATTTCCAATCACCTATTAAAGAACGTATGCGGTTAGCATGTAGTGCTTAAACAGGGGACTTATCTTAACCTAAGCACTAAGAAAACCTAAGCACTAAGAAAACTCTTTATTTTCTTTCCACAGCTAATCCGAAATTGTCAGCTGGCTGAGCTGCTCGTTCCATTGAACCGTGAGCCCCAAGCCTTGCTCCAGCAACTGGTAAGGAACGGCCGTTGCACCGGAATACACAATTGGAGCCTCTGGCAGCTCAAACGTTACATTGCCTGCTTTCGCCTCGGTATCGCCTATGCGGAAGGCTGCGAAGCGTTCCTTGTATTTAAGCGTATAAATTCTAAAGCCCTCATTATTAACAACGGCGTTCATCGTTATGCCTAATGCTTTAGCCGCATCTTTTATAGGCACATATACCGTCTCTCCTTGCGGCAGTGTAGGGTAAATGCTGTTTAACCATTGCCCATTTATGATCGTATCAACCGCCGGTCTTGCCAGCATAGGCGTATAAACCATGCCATCGCTGCGCACGGATGGTCCGCCCGCTTCATAGAACTTGTTGTGTCCCCATCCCCATGCCTTGCCATCCTCGTCAATGGCAACGCCGTGGTCTTCCCCGGCTGCGATATGCTTGATCCGTGTCAGTCCTCGCACTTTGCCCTGCTTTCCAGTTGAGGTCTGTCCATAAGCAAAAACCTCGCCACCTGTCGTCAGCAAAAGCAGGCTGTCCGCACTGCCGCTTATCTCCTTCAGCGTAAGTATCGGATACAGCGCTTGTTTTTTGCCATTTTCATCCATACTCCACGCCTTTCCTTTCGTATCTAATGCCAGCACACCACTGTTAGACGCAACGATGGAGGTTACGCCAGACAAGCCGGATAGCTTAGTCGGAGCTGTAGGCTTAATCGTCTCCGCACCCTCTCGGGGTGTTGCCACAGGCTGCCAGCTCCATACCGTTCCATCCTTCTTCACCGCATAAGCCTTAGGATAGCCGTATGCAATCTGCACGACTTGATTTAAGCCCTTCACGGCAGCTGGTTTTCCAAAGCTGAGCTTTCCGGTATCGCCTTGCTGCTTCGTCCATGTTGAGACCGTACCATCGTTCAATAAAGCTATATCATAGCCATAACCGCCTACCACCTTCGCTACGCCAGCAGCACCCGCCACCTGTCGAAGTCCATTTTGCTCTTGTCCGCTGCTGTCATTGTGTCCCCAGGTCCAGACGGTTCCGTCAGCCTTTACCGCCATATAGTTTTGATCACTCTTATTGATATGAATATAGACAATATCGGAAAGTCCGGCATAACGTACGGGCGCTACTGTATTGCGGAAGCCTGGATTCCCCTCGAGTCCAAGCTCTCCCCACAAATTGCGTCCCCAAGCCCAAACCGTGCCGTCGCTGCGCAGCGCAATCGTATAGTTATGGGCGGCTTCTATTTGCGTAAAGCTTCTTGCGGCGGCCTCAACAGCTTGGACAGCCTGCTTCTGCTCCTGCCCTTGCAATTGGCTCGCCGCTGCTTGCTGCCCACTGGCAATCGCTGTACTGTGCGGGCCACCCGTCCATACAATCGCTGCTAGAAGCGTAAACGCCAGCAAGCCTCGCCAAGCCTTTCCGCTCTTGTTAGACTTCCTCGTCGAAGTTGTGTTGAGCATCTTCATCCCTACCTCCAATGACCATTTATAAGCTGTCTATATGGACGGTGTTCCCAATTGGAAGGTTGCAGCTTGATGGCTGCCTGGCTATTTGTTTATTCAGTCATTAGATTGATAGTCGAGTAGGCGGCAAAAATCAGGCATCCATTTCCAGTACAGAGCTGCTGCTGATCAGCGTGCCAACATGGCTGCCATGGCAAATCGCCTTCATCGAGCCCGGCTTGTCGAAATTAAACACATGAATCGGCAAATTATAGTCCCGCGCCAAAATAAAGGCCGACTGGTCCATCACCTTAAGCTGCTGCTCCAGCACATCATTATAGTGCAGCGATTTGAATTTTCGCGCTCCCTTATGCAGCTTGGGATCAGCGTCAAGCACGCCGTCTACACCCTGCTTGGCGACTAGCAGCGCGTCGCACCCTACCTCAATCGCCCGCTGCACCGATGGATAATCCGTCGTCACATACGGCTGCCCGTTGCCGCCAGCAAAAATGACGATATACCCCTTCTCCAAATGATGCACCGCACGCAAGCGGATGTAAGGCTCGGCAACGCTGCTGACAGGCAGCGCCGTCATGACGCGCACTTCCTTCTTCGTTCTGGCTTTCAGCACGCCTCTGAGCATCAGGCTGTTGATCACCGTCGCCAGCGTACCGATATTATCCGCCTCCGCACGCTCAATGCCCCAGCTCTCGCCCATATTGCCGCGAAAAATATTGCCGCCCCCAATAACAAGCGACACCTCTACGCCCATCTGCACGACGGACAACACCTCGCTCGCGATATGCTCCAGCTTGTCAGGCTCAAAGCCAAACTCGCTTCCACCTGCAACCGCTCCTCCGCTCAGCTTAATCAGCACTCTTTTATACCTGTTGTTCATCATTGATCATGCACCTCCAGTTAGATTAACGACCGTTTGAAAAAAGGCATAAAAAAACACCAAAGCATCAAATGCCTTGGTGTTTCAAAGAAATGGGAATAGAAAGGCGCTTCGGAATGGACGGGCAAAAACGGCTGCGCCATTGCCTTGGCTTTCTTTCCATACTCCCATCTCCTTCCTTTATTCCTGCTTGATTTCATCCTATTCTACGCCAGCGCTATGCAAGTTGCAATAGTAGCCTAGACTTAGGGCTTGCGATGCGCCTCCGAAATGACGCTATTCCTCATAAATCATTTTGCGCGTCATACCGCCATCGACAACGAGATTAATGCCATTAACGAAATCATTGCCCGAATCGGTCAAATAAAAACACGCCTTTGCGATGTCCTCTGGCTTGCCGACCCGCATGGATGGATGCTGGCTGTGATCCTTCGCCCGCAGCGCTTCATAATCGCCAGTCTCGATCCAGCCGGGGCTGATCGCATTCACGCGAATATGATCAGGACCAAAAGAAACTGCCAGGGCATGCGTCAGCGCCACAATGCCGCCCTTGGAGGCCGCATATGCCTCTGTATTCGGCTCAGACATTTGGGCGCGGGTCGAGGCCATATTGACGATGGCTCCGCCTCCGTTGCCGCGCATCAGCTTTGCGGCTTCCCTTGCGCATAGGAACGTGCCGCGCAAATTCGTATGGAGCAGCGCATCCCACTCTTCTACAGCAAGGTCGTATGGCGATTTCCACACCGCATAACCCGCGTTGTTAATTAATACATCGAGGCCGCCATAGGTCTTGCCTATAAAAGCGAACATCGCTTCAATTTCCGCTGGCTGAGCCAAATCAATGGGGTAGGCGGCAGCTTTGCCACCCTGCTCTTGCAAATGAAGCGCCGCCCTCTCGGCTCCTTCGCTGTCGCGATCTGCCGCAATAACGAAGGCGCCCTGCCTCGCATAGGCTTCGGCAACTGCAAAGCCGATGCCACGCGCGGCGCCGGTTACCAGCACTATTTTTCCACTATAGTCCATAACTAAGCTGCCTCCACTCTGCATCCCTTTACCTCCATGTGCACAAGCAGCCGATCAGATTGGCTCTGATCGGCTGCTCCCGCTGTTTAAGCTGGATTAAGCGTTATAAAATTTCAACAGCTCGCTGACAATCGCTTCCTGCGTGCCTTCAACGCGCGTCTGGCGCTGCGTTTTCTCGAACAAGGACGAAATTTGCTCAGGGAACGTCTGCTCAATGCTGCAAAGACGTATCGCTTCATCGAACTTGGCCGGATGAGCCGTCGCCAGCGAAATCGTTACATCGCCGCTTTGTGCACATTGATCCGCTGCCGCCACGCCGCAAGCAGAGTGAGGATCGAGCAAATAATTCGTTTCTGCGTTGTATTTGCTGATCGTATCGAGACATTCCTGTCCGCCAACGCCATGAGCGCCGAACTCGGCTTGTACCCGCAGCAGATCCTCGCCAGAAATAACGAGCTTGCCCTCCTTGCGGAATTGGTTCATCAGCTCCGTAATCAGCTGTGGATTTTCACCTAATACATAATACAAATAGCGCTCGAAGTTGCTTGCCACTTGAATGTCCATCGAAGGGCTGTATGTGCTGCGGAAATCTCCCGGCATATACACACCTTCCTTAATGAAACGCTCCAAAATGTTATTTTCATTCGTTGCCAAAATCAGCTTGTTCACTGGCAGACCCATGCGCTTCGCAAGGTAGCCTGCGAAAATATCACCGAAATTGCCCGTCGGCACGCTGAAATTAACCTCCTGCACATCCTGCTGCTTCGCAACCTGAAAGTATGCGTAGAAATAATAAACCGTCTGCGCCAAAATACGCACAAAGTTAATGGAGTTAATGGCGCACAGATGGTTCGCGGACTTAAATTCCAAATCGGCGAACAAATCTTTAATGATGCGCTGACAGTCGTCAAAATTGCCATCGACCGACAGATTCAAAACGTTGTCATCCGGCACTGTCGTCATTTGCAGCTCCTGCACCTTGCTGACTTTGCCATGCGGATGCAAAATACAAATTTTGATGCCTTCTTTGCCGCGCACGCCTTGAATGGCCGAAGCACCTGTATCGCCAGAAGTCGCGCCAAGAATATGGATCGTCTTGCTTTGCTTGCGGGATACATACGTATATAATTCACCCATAAATTGTAATGCAATGTCCTTAAAGGCAAAGGTTGGGCCATGGAAAAGCTCCAGCACATACAGGTTGTCCTTCAAACGGCGCACAGGCGTTACACCCGGATCACGGAACGTACCGTAGCTGGCATTCACCATTGCCCGCAAATCCTCCGCCGGAATTTCATCATTCGTGAAAAAGCCGAAAATCTCCAGTACCAGCTCCTGATAAGACAGATTCTGCCACGCCTTCAGCTTTTCAGCCGAAAAAACAGGAATTTCATTCGGAACGAGTAAGCCTCCATCATCTGCAAGCCCCATTAGAAAAGCGTCGATAAATCCGATTTTACCTACATTTCCTCTTGTACTAATATACTCCACCGGGTAATCCCTCCGAGATTCTTTTGTAACATCATACCATCGTTTCCGGTTAAAATCGAATGGATTATTGAAATCCCACCTGTATTTCATCACCTAAACGCCATCGCTGCTCTTCGCGAAACGACCAGCTATTTCCGCGCGGACGATATAATTAGTTCGAATAGCTGCGATAAGGTATCGCGGCGCTCCTCCTGCTCCATCCGTTTAATGTAAGCGGCGCGATTTTGGTAAACGTCTTCGACCGTCGCCAGCAGCGTAGCTGGCGTCACCTTCTCCTCATGCAGCACCTCGCAAAAGCCGGAAGCCTTAAACGAAGCTGCGTTAAGCAGCTGGTCGCCCCGGCTCTGTGCTTTCGTAAGCGGAATGAGCAGCATCGGCTTGCGCAAATGCAGAAACTCAAAAATCGCGTTCGAGCCGGCGCGGGATAGTATAATATCGCTCATCGCCAGCACATCGGGAAGCTGCTCGTTAATGTATTCGAACTGCTTGTAATCCGCTGTCTCAAGCGCAGGCTCCACCTGTCCCTTGCCGCATAAATGCACGATGCTGAATTGGCGGGTCAGGTCGCTAAGCGCGCTGCGAACCGCCTTATTTATCGCCCGCGATCCGAGGCTGCCGCCCATAATGAGCAGAACGGGCTTCGCCTCGTCCGTCTCTACGCGCGACGCACCCTTTGCTTCTACTGCTGCTATTGCTTTTGCTGCTTCTATCGCAGGCTCTTCAGCTCTCACGCTTTTTCCCGAAATGTTCACGACCAGCTTGGCGGAATGAGCCGAATAAGCGGCGCTCCCTTGTGATGCCTGCCCTTGCGATGACTGGCCTAGCGTCTGTAAGCTGCCTGCTGCACCTGAGGCTGTTGAGGCTTCTGCATCTACTGCATCGGCTGCATCGGCTACGGGCAGCAGGCCGCAGTAGGCTCTGCCACGCGAGGCTATACCCTGCCTCAGCTCATCACGGATGACTGCGCCGACATAATGCGCCTTGCCTGCTGGCAAGTGCTGCGCGGTCTCGGGAAAAGTCGTACACACGCCCGTCGAGAAAGGGATCGCAATGCGATTGGCCAGTCCCGGTGTCAAATCCGATTCATGAATAAGCACCGGCACCCGATTAAGCCATGCGCCCAGCACAACCGGGACGGACACGAAGCCGCCCTTGGAAAAAATAACGTTCGGCTTCTCCTGCTGAATGAGCCGATAAGCTTGAAAAACCCCTTTGATGACCTTGAAGGGGTCCTTTACATTTTGCCAGTCCAAATAGCGGCGAAGCTTGCCTGTGGCAATACCATGATATGTAAGCTGCTCTAGTGGAGCAGTAAGTTGCTTTTCTATGCCGTTTTCCGATCCAATATAATGGATCTGCCAGCCAGCCTCCGCGAAACGGGGAATCAGCGCCAAGTTAACGGTCACATGACCTGCCGTCCCTCCGCCTGTAAACATAATTTTCCTGCCCATTGTCCATAACCTCCGGTTCCTTGCTGCCCGTTCTCTTCCTTGCTCTATATATGTATGACGAAAAATCTGAAAATTGTCAACTCATCTGTCTTATACTCTATGCTCAAAAATCATATGGACGGAGGCATCGGACAATCGGAGCAGCCTGATGAGCGGTGCTCCTGCTTTAATCCCGCTTCGCAGCCGGCTCTTTCACAACTGCTGGAGCCGAAAAAGCATCCGCTCCATCTTCCTCTACGTAACGCTTAAGCGCACCAAGCTTATTTTCCCAATAAAGCTCGTAGAAAGTGAGCCAGCGCTTTAGCTGCTGCAAAGGCTCCGCATCGAGCCGGTAACGGGTTTCCCGGCCAACCTTGCGCTCCTTGACCAATCCCGCCTCTGCCAAAATTCGCAAATGCTTCGATACCGCCGTCCGGCTCATCTCATAATGGCTGCTAATGACGGTGACGGGCATCTCCTCATCTACAAGCAGCCGAAGCAGGCTGCGGCGGGTCGGATCGGCAATCGCTTGAAACACCTCTGCCTTCGGCTCCGCCGCTGCATCGCTACTGCGCTTCGACATAAGTAGCCAGCCTTTGCTGAATGCCCGTCCAGCCTTTGTCCATATGGCCGCGCACGATTTCATGCGGCTGTCCGAACTCCGTCACCATTCCCTCATTCCATCCTCCATGAATGAGCGTAAACTCCGTGTGTTCTCCCACAGCCTTTAGCTCAAAGGAGAGTGTCCAATCCTTGCCCCATTTGAAGGAGAGGCGGTTAGGGGGATCAATGACCGTCACCTTGCAGGAGGACTTTCCGAACGCGCCAGCCTCCAACTGAAACTCATAGCCCTCCTCCGGCTGAAAATCATTGGGCATAAACCATGCGGCGATGCCCTCTGATGTTGCTACTGCCTTCCACACTTTGTCTATTGGCGCTTTAAGCACCAGCGTCTGCCGGATATCCGGCAGCGTTTTTGCCGCTTCGCTGCTCATTGCTGATCGTCTCCTCTTATAATTGCATTATCATCTAGGTATCTATTATCTAGGTACTATCTTCTATCTTTTAGGTGCTATTTTTTAGGTGCTATCTTCCAGTTCTCTATCTTCTAGGTACTATCTTCTAATAATCTATCATCCAGTTATCGGCTAAAGCTCTTGCGGACTCCAGATCCGTTATATACGCAAAATCATTACAATTTCGATTCTATCGGACACCAGCGCTCTTATTTGTGATTTTAAACCTCATTTACGGCTTTATTCGGCAAATAACGGCTCTCCTGTCCGCTGCCTTAGATAATTTCACTCTCTATAACAAATAGCGGAATCTGTGTCCGAGAGTTCGGACAGACATTTGATTGCCTGCTATCCTTTCAGCTGTTGCACATCTACGCCGCTAGTTATTGTGGCTAGTTTTGCAGCCAGTTTTGCCGCCAGTCATACAGCTAGTTTTGCTGCCAGTCATGCAGTCAGTTTTGCCACCAGTCATACAGCTAGTTTTGCCGCCAGTCATACAGCTAGTTTTGCTGCCAGTCATGCAGTCAGTTTTGCCACCAGTCATACAGCTAGTTTTTCCGCCAGTCATGCAGTCAGTTTTGCCACCAGTCATACAGCCAGTTTTGCCGCTAGTCATGCAGACTAGTTATACCGCCAGTCATACAGTCAGTTTTGCTACCAGTCATGCAGTCAGTTTTGCCGCTAGTCATACAGACTAGTTTTGCCACTAGTCATGCAGCAAGTTATGCCACTAGTTATTCAACTACTTATGCGGCTGGTCATTTGTATGCATACGAAACCAAAAGGTTTCCTAATGGATTATACGAAACCTTTTGGTTTCATGTCAATAAGCACTGCTCCACATCGTTTGACTACAATCATCCTGTATGATTTTGATTATCGGCGCATAAATATGGTTACATAGATAACATGAGACACTACAACAGCTGACACAAGCCACTCATTGGCAAGCAGCGCAAACACAAAGAGAAAGGCAGTGATCAATATGGGTTTTCTATGGACATTAATTATAGGAGGCATTATCGGTTGGCTCGCAGGAATCATCGTTGGACGTGACGTTCCCGGAGGCATCATTGGAAATATTATCGCAGGCTTTATCGGAGCATGGCTTGGAGGCTTGATCTTCGGCGAGCTTGGTCCAGTCATCGGCGGCTTCTATTTCATTCCAGCGTTAATTGGCGCAGTTGTGCTGGTGTTCATTCTCAGCCTAATCTTAGCTGGACGAAGAAGACGATCATAATCGTTTAAAACGAATATTTTTGAACAAGTAAATGTGGAATAACTAAACAACCTGACGCCAGAAGGCATACTGTCAGGTTGTTTGGTTTTTTAGGATATTTTTTTCGTAAGCATTAAACGACCATTAGCGACAAAACGACGTGTCGAAAAACGAATATCGTGTCATATTTTGTAATAATATATACTTTATTTTTCACTATGCTCAAAAAATATATTTATTCAAGAAATTGTGCAAATTACAAGACTTGTGTTGCTGCTCTGAGGTTGTTAATCTAGACATAGGCCTAAATAATCAGCCGCTGAAATCTAGCCTTTTTCGCCATTCGGCGGGGGCTGGAATCGGTTGTAATTGGTTTTTAATATCTGTAAAATGTTTGTAGTTACCGAAGGTTAATAGGAGGTCCTCATGTTTGCTAAACGCCTTAAACAACTCAGAAAAAAAAGAAAATACTCCATGCAGCAACTAGCGGATACCGTAGGCGTGGCTAAAAGTACCTATGCAGGCTATGAATCCGGCTATCGGCAGCCTACTTTGGAGACCATTCAAAGCATTGCGAAGAAATTAAATACGACATCCGACTATTTGCTAGGATTAACGGACTATCCTGACCAACAGGAGCCTAGCAACAATGCCAAGGAGTTTTTCAACCATGAGCAGCTTCATTGGGACGGTGTTCCGCTGGAGCAGGAGGATTTAGAGCTAGTTCGGATGCTGCTCGAACGCGTTGTGCGCGACCGCACTTCATCCGGCGACCCTTCGCAAAATCCATCCTAGTCGCTGCCCCTTATCCGCTTGCTTGAACAGCGTTCAGTTTGTTGATGGCGCTGCTGCGAATTTCCGCTTTAATGGATTGATATTCCTGCGTCCACGTTGATTTTTTAGCAAAGGCTATGCCAGCTTCTTTATATTCTGATTCAGCCTTGTTAATTAATGCTTGGTATTGTTTATCGCAAGAAGCCTCTGCAGCAGCAATTTTCCCCAGCAGCTCCCCTTGCAATGCCTTTTCATCCAGCTCCGAGCTTTTATTTATTGCCGCTACGACCTGAGTCATTAATTGATTGGCATTGCTGACGCATTTTTCTTTTAATGCGGATAGCTGTGACTCGTATTTGCTGCCTAGTGCTTTAGTCTTGCTCGGATCAGCCTTTGCCGTACCGGCAGTCGTATCGCCCTTCCCCGTATTCGCCTTCTCACCTGACTGCTTGCCCTCGACCTCCTCGTCTTTCTTGGTCTGCTTTGCTTTTTCCAAAATCGCCTTGCGCTTCGCATCGTCCTTCTCGCCAACCGCTTCAATCGGATAGTTTACATCTACAATCGCCAAGTATTTTCCATATTGCTTCGTAATGGAGCGCAGGGCGTCGATTTCCTCTGTCGTCAGCTTTGCTAGCAGCAAATCGCGTATGGCCTGCTTTTCCTCCGTCGTCAGCTCCTCGTCCGATTGCCCCAGCAAAATATACATTTCTCGGAATGACAATCCTGAGTTTAGCAAAATAGCCGCTACGTCCAGCGCGTCATCGCTTTTGATTGTTTTGCCTGCAATTTGCTCCGCTTTGCCAACCGCACTATTCAGTGAGGACGGCAGCTCAGCCTGATTGCCTGACCCTCCAGAGGCTGGCGCCGCTCCCTCCTGCTCCGCTACTAAGGAGGCACGACGCTGCTGGATATCCTCCAAGCTGATTGAACTGACTTTCCAATAGAAAAAACCAACGGTGCCAATCAGCAAAATAGCAATCGTTGCTGTCGTTATTAAAATCGTTTTCCAAATGCGCTTCTTCATCCTGTATCCATCCTTTCTTACACGAAAAGAGCCCAGCAAAGGTGTGGTCACCTTTATCCAGCATTTGGGTCATCATGCAGCAGATTAAAGCTTGAACAGCTTGCGCTATAGCTTGATCAAACGATGCAGCATGACTGCTGCCACTGCTTCGGCAACAGCCTCCCCGCTGTCTCAAGGTACAGGTGCCGCTGTTTCATCGCCCTCACTTCCCTCTTGCGCTCCCGCTGACTCTGCCCTGCCACTCAAATATTCGCTAAAATTGAAATATGGCGCATTCACAATATATCGGTCAATGCCGCTGCCCGTTTGCAATTTGGAGAAGCTTTCACCGAGCACCTTCCATACCGCTTCACGGCGAGTCAAATAGTTTTGCATCACCTCAACCGGCGGCTTAAAAATGATATAGCCCTGTTCCGCCGTCATATACGGTGTAACGTCGAATGTGTTCTCCTGCTTCCAGGTCGTCTGGAGCAATTGTACCGCTTGGCCTAGCAGCACTTGCTGCTGCTCGGACGTCGACTGCGGCCACTGTGCAAGAATCGTATTCATTTCCTTGTTGTAATCAGCTAGAAGTTCGTCCTCCGGCACTTCAGGCTCTTCCTTGCCGAGCGTCACTTCCTTCTCGAAAAGCACTTTACCAAGCAGGCTTGCCCGCAGTGTCGCTTTCGCAGAAACGACCGAGCCCGGTATCGTCACCACGCCCGACTGCGCAACCTTTACATCCTTGCTGCCTGCTGCTCTGGACCAGACCAGCAGCTCCTTTGGAACCTCACGACCAAAAATCGAGAGCTTATACGTATGCTTTCGACCGTCATGGTCGATTTCAACCGTCTCCTTCGCACCTGAACGCATATATGCAATCATCATGGAGCGAATGGCCGGAACTTCCTTCTTAAGCTGCTCGCGGAAGTTGGTGACCGTATCCACTATGTCTTTTTTCGTAATGCCCAGCTTGGTCAATACAGCACTCACTTTGTAGGTCGAGGTATCGGACAGCACCGTTTCGAGCGCATCGCCCAGCAGCCTCGTCTGCTCGCCCTCGCTCGCCATTAGGAGCAATAGTTCGGTGTTGCTTTTTGCCGAGACCAGCGAGGTCGTTTTTTGCTCCAGTGCATTCATAAACTGCATCGCATCATCGACCGTGAGATGATTTTGCCTGGCGAGTGCTGCTACTGCCTGCAAAGCACCGCTGTAGGCGGGATTTTTGCGAATCGCCTCCAAATTATCAAAAGAAGGGTCATATTGCAGACTTCCCGCCGCTACCATAAAGTCGAAAAGCGGTTGCTGAACGGAGGGGTCTATTTTGCCAGACAGCTTATTCCATATCGGTGCAATCAACTGGCCATTGGCTTCAAAGCTGAGCGTTGCCATTTCGTCACGCAGGTCTCTGACCTCCTGTACGTCAGCCGGATCGCCCATTTGCAAATACTGATGCAGCTCCAGCAGGCGCTTGATAAAATCACTGCTGTAAAAGGAATCAGCAGCACCCGCATGCGCCATCTGAACAAAGCCAAGCTTCTCTAGCACGCCCCGCTCGCTGAGCGGCAATCCAGACAGCGCCGTACCCGCAACAGCTGCCGCCAGGGCAGCCGATGCGATTTTTGTCGTAAGCCTCATTGACGTCCTCACCTCTTCTTTTTTTGATTAAAAACCTAATTAGAAGGCTAGAAGGCTGTTAAAAAGGAACTGCTTTGCGTTCAGGCTGCGTTGGTGATGCGGACTATAAGGCCGCTATTTTCCGATTTTCATCCCTTTAACTGATCTCGCGGACTGTGGAGCCGTTATTCTCCAAAACAGAGGGTACTATCCCGCTTCTCAGAGCAAATAACTGCTTCTCAGTCCGCAAGTATCACCGAAAACGGGGATTTTTCAGAAATAACGGCCTCACTGTCCGATCAAGCTTCAGGCTGACATTGCCGTGTCCCTTTCCGCTTCAGTTTCGGTTTCCGTTTCCGTTTCCGTTTCCGTTTCCGTTTCGGTTTCCGTTTCCCTTGCCGCTTCCCTTTCCGTTGCCTCCTGCCATCCGAGCCATTGCTCATCGAAAGAACCAGATACCTATTAAATCAATTCATGTATTGCAATGTCTTCGATATTCATCATAGGTCTGCCCACCGGATAGTAGGCAAACAGCGTGCCTTCCAGCTGCTCTTTGCTAATCGCATTGCGGCCATCAATGAGAATGGGGCTCGCCATGACGCGCTCCACTTCCTTGAGATTGAGCTTCGTATAGTCCTCCCATTCCGTGAGCAGACAAACAGCGTCGCATTGCTTCGCTGCATCAAGCGCGGAATCGCACCATTCAATAGCTGGGTGATTCAGCAGGGAACGGAAATTTTCGACCGCTATAGGGTCAGTTACATGTGGAATTGCGCCAAGCGCAAGCAGCGACTCAATAATTTCAATCGCGGGCGCTTCTCTTACATCATCGGTTTCCGGCTTAAATGCGAGGCCCCAAATAGCAATGCGTCTGCCATGCATGCTGCCTAGCGCCCGTTTGAGCTTGTCGATAACGCCGTAGCGCTGATGCTGATTGACCTCTACGACCGACTTGAGCAGCTTGAAGTCATATTCGACGTTGCCCGCTATTTGAATGAGCGCCTTCGTATCCTTCGGGAAGCAGGAGCCGCCATAGCCGATGCCGGCGCACAGGAAGGAGGAGCCGATCCGGCGGTCGAGCCCCATGCCGTGGGCAACCTCCGTCACGTCCGCCCCTACCTTTTCGCAAATGTTGGCAATTTCATTGATGAACGATATTTTCGTAGCTAGAAACGCATTGGAGGCGTATTTGATCATCTCGGCGCTGCGAATATCCGTCATAATCAGTTGGTCGGTAAACGGCCTGTGCAGGCTTGTCAGCACGTCTGCTGCACGCGTGCTCTCCGAGCCGATCACGATGCGGTCTGGATTCAACGTATCCTTGACGGCTGAGCCCTCGCGCAGAAACTCAGGAACGGAGGCGATATCGAACGGGTACTCGCTAATCGCTGCCACAATGCCGCGAACGCGTTCGTTCGTGCCGACCGGCACTGTGCTTTTCACAACAACGACCTTATAGCCGTTGAGCGCATAGCCGATTTCACGTGCTACCAGCTCGACGAACCGCATATCTGCCTCGCCATTCGGCAGCGGCGGCGTGCCTACCGCAATAATGACAACCTCCGCCAAAGCCATCGCTTCTGTCAGATCATCGGTGAAGGAGAGGCGTCCTGCCGCTGTATTGCTATCGGCCAGCTCCTTGAGCCCCGGCTCATAAATCGGAATTTCACCGCTGCGGAGGCGCTCGATTTTGCTTGCATCCTTATCGACGCAAATGACATGATTGCCCTTCTCCGCATAACATACGCCTGATACCAATCCTACATATCCCGTTCCTATCACTGTTACGTTCATCAAGCTCCAGCTCCTATCATTTCATTTGAAATATTCTATTATAAAATCGTCTCCATATCGTAGAGCAGCGCCGTACGAATGGCTGCCAGCCTGCGCCTGCAGCGCACCTCGCTCCGTTCCCTCGCTCCGTAATAAAGCCGCAGCGACGTTCCTGCTCCAGTAGGCTGCAATGCGCACCAAGCTCCATCCTCAAAAACATATTTGATCACATTTGCTCCGAGCTCCTGATTGGCGGCTTCCTTGCTGAAGTCCAGCGCCTTCACGCCGTGCTCCTCGGAATCATAAATACTGCGAATCCGCAGCGAGGAAAGCTTCTCCGGCACTTCGCCCCGCAGCTTGCGCATTACATTGCGCAGCCGCTGCGAGCCTTCAAGGCCGGGAAAGGACAGGCTGACATGATCCTCCAAATAAAAGCCATAGGCCTCATAAAGCTTGTACAGCTGATCCCATAATGTCAGGCCGCGGCTTTTATAAAAAGCCGCCATCTCTGTTGTGAGCAGCAGCGTCTGCATGGCATCCTTATCTCTGACGAACGCCTGCGGCAGGCAGCCGCCCGTCTCATCAAAGGCGAAAAAAAACGTTCTCGCCCCGAGCTGCTCTTCTTCCGCTATCCGAGCGGCAATATGACGGAAGCCCGGCGGCGTCTCTACGATATGAAGACCGTAGCGCCTTGCTATCGCTGAGCTAAGCTCCGTCGTTAGCAGCGACTTGTAAAACGCAGCTGGGCAAACCGGCTCATTGGCCCGCTTCTGCGTGCAAAGATATTCGAGCAGCAGACTGCCCAGCTGGTTCGCAGACAGCAGGCGGCACTCGCCGCTTTTGTCCCTTGCCATTGCGCCAAGCTGCTGCGATTCGGGATCGGTCGCCATAATTAGATCCGTCTGCTTCCGCTCGGCCAGCAGCAGCGCCTGCCTGTAACAATCGGGATTGGTAGGATCAGGCTCATCAATGGTCGGGAAAAGCGGGTCGGGCTGAAGCTGCTCCGGCACGCTCTCCACATCGCGATAGCCCATTTGCTTCAGCAGTGCAAGCGGCGTCTGCCCCCCGCCTCCATGCAGCGGCGTATAAATGACGCGCAGCCGCGTGCGTCCAGCTCGAAAGGCAGTCGGGCGAACGATAATGTCCGCAAGCTTGCTGTGGTAAGCCTTGTCCACCTCGGTACCGATGAGTACAAGCAGCCTTTGCCGCACCGCCTCCTCCGCATCCATCAGCGGAATCGCAACCTCCTCCTCGATGCCCTCCATACGCCTTGCTACGGGCTGGTTGTATTCCGGCGTCATAACAGCGCCATCTGAGCTGAACAGCTTGACGCCGTTGTAATCATAAGGATAATGGCCGGCTGTAATCATCAGCCCGGCTGCCGCATGCAGAAAACGGACGGCGAAGGAGAGCTCCGGCGTAGGCCGAGCCTGCTCAAAAAGATAGACCTTCACGCGGTTTTTGGCCAGTACGAGCGCTGCCTGCTCCGCAAACACCCGCGATAAAATTCGACTGTCAAAAGCAATCGCAACACCACGCTGCTTCGCCTCCTCGCCGCCGCTGCGAATTTCCCCAGCAAGCGCAAGCGCGATGCGGCGTACCGTGTAGATATTCATCCGGTTCGTTCCTGCGCCCACCTTCTCCCGCACGCCTTCAGGCCCAAGGTGAAGATGCTTGTAGAAGCGGTCGGTCAAATCGCCAGCTCCAAGCTCCCCGAGCTCTTTTCGAAGGTAAAAGGGCAGCTCTGCTTCCCTCCAGCGCTCGTATCTCCGATCAATCGCATAATCCAGCTGCTCTGCAATAGCATTCATCATCCTATTAGCTCCTTCAAATCATGCAATATTGCATAATGTCATTCCAGTCCGCTTCCAGCCTAACGCTCTCCTCTTCTACAAGCTGCGTTCCTCTCATCACCTCAATCATTTCCATTGGCGTCTTCGCAAGCAGGCAGTGTCTGCTGCCCAGAGGGATATTAATAATGTCGCCGGCCTTTACAGTTCTCAGCTCGTCATCGAGCATCATTTCGCCTTCACCGGACAAAATCGTCCATACCTCGCAGCGATTGTTATGATAGTGATAGCTGAAGTTTTTCCCTCTATCGACACAGACACGCTTCGTCATAACCTCGCTGCCGTCTGGATATTTCAAATAATCGAGCACGATATAGTAGCCCCATCTGCGTTCCTCGTACATCGGGCGCTTGTCGCGATTTTTCAGCACCTCTTTAATACGCGGACTGGATGCCTTGTCGGACACCAGAATGCCGTCAGGGCTTGCAGCGACGATGGCATTTTTGATGCCAAGAATCGTAATTGGAATACCCAGCTCGTTAATGACATGCGTATCCGTTGCAAGCTCAGTTGTTATATGCTCGCCAAGCTCCGACGTTCCCATCTCCTCCGTCAGCGTATTCCAGGTGCCAAGGTCCTTCCAGCAGCCGTCAAAAGGAAGCACGGCAACCTGCTTCGCCCGCTCCACGACCTCGTAATCGAAGCTTGTCTTCACCAGCGTGCTGTATTGTTTGACGAGCTCATCGTATTGAATAGGAATCCGCTTCTCGATCAGCAGATTAATCAAATAGCCGAGCTTAAAGGCGAACACGCCGCAGTTCCATAGCGCTCCGCGCTGCATCAGCTCGGATGCTTCCTCCTCGCGCGGCTTTTCAGTGAAATGACGGACAAGCCGGTACGTGCGGGCGTTGCCTGCTTCTGCGCCCGACCCTTCCGCCTCCATAATGTCGCCTGCCGCATTAATAATTAGCTTGGGCTCGCCTGCCTCCGGCACGATGTAGCCGTATTTCTCCGATGGGAAGGTCGGCTTGACGCCCATTAGTGCCATATCGCAGCCAGAATCGTGAATGACCTGCTCCAGCTCGGTTATTTTTTGGAAGAAGGCATTCTCCACATAGGGATCAACCGGAAGAATAGTTACGACTTCATCCAAGCTGACTCCGGCAGCGGAGTACAAATAAACCGCCGATAAAGCGATAGCCGGGAACGTGTCCCGCCGCTCCGGCTCCATAATAAGCGGCACTGCCAAGCCGGCATGCACGCGAATCATTTCCTCCTGCGCCTTGCCGGCGGCGATATAGGATGAGCGCTGCAGCCCCGTCTCGCCAAGCTGGCGCCACACCCGCTCGACCATTGATTCCTTTAGCCCGCCGGGTCCATTCAAAATTCGCAAAAACTGCTTCGACCTCGCATCATTTGACAGCGGCCACAGACGTTTACCTGAACCGCCGGATAGAAGAATCAGCTTCATTGGTTTTGCTCCTCCTTTTGCAATTGAAACTATGGTGAAAGAGATGCTGCGTTGCATGAAAAGCTTGGCTTCCAATCGCCATTACCCTTGGATTTCTTTGAATCGCCTAATTAGGCGGAAATTCAAGGGTAAAAGCGAGCGCTACCGCTTCGCAAGGGCTAGCTTTTCATTCCACTATGCTTTTTCACCATGCTTCAAAATGCTTCAATAATAGCGGCACTAGCTTTACGCTGCTTTCTCTACCTTTTTCTTCACCTGCCGCAGCAAGAGCAGCATCGACAGCATCGCTTTTTTGCCGCCCTCGAAACGGGTCAGCACAGCCAGCAGCCCCGATAACACGCTGCCTCTTGCCGTCCAATTTTGCTCCAGACTGAGCTGCACGAGCCGCTTCGCCTTATCCATGTCCCGCTCATTTACAATGGCGGAAACGCCGAGATTGAACAGCTTGAGCGCGAGGCGCTTCGATCTTTTCAGGAAAAATAGGGCATGCACGCCGTAGCGGTCAATCAGGTCGCGCCCTTCGCGAATCCGAAGCTCGGCGCACTGCCTGCCGAGCTCGGCAAGATATTGCTGCACCATCATTTTCTCAACGGAGCCGCTTACGCCGTCAGGCAATGTGTATCTGCGATACAGCAGCTTCTGGACGAGCGCAAACTCCGTGACGAGCCCCATCCGCAGCCATAAATCGTAATCCTGCGTGAACTTGAACAGCTCGCGGTAGCCGCCCGCCTGCTCGTAAGCCTCACGGCGGAACGCAACCTCGCCGTGGGTGTAGAAGTTATTTTGCAGCAGCTGCTCCATGCCCCTGACTCCCGGCTTATACTTGTTATAAATCGTCGTTGTGTTCGTCACCTTGTTGACGTTCTCGACAATACAGCCAACGACGCCTACCTCCGGCCTGCTTTGCAGCACCTTTACCTGCTCCTCTATACGCTCCGGGAACGAAATATCGCCAGAGCCGTGAATGGCTACGACTTCACCCTTGCTCTGCTTCACCGCTTCGATGACCGAACGGGTGAAGCCGCGATTGCTGTGGCTGATCAGCCGAATGCGCGGATCTCGGAAAGCTTCCAGCGCCTGCAACGTACCGTCCGTCGAGCCGTCATCAACCAAAATAATTTCCGTATTCGCATACGTCTGGTCAAGCAGGCTTTGAATCGACTCCGCCACTTGATTGACCCGGTTGTAATACACCGTGATAATTGATACCAGCATGTCCTCAGCTCCGTTATCCTTGGCCCTTTAGCGGCTTCGCAGCTTCATGAAACGAACGCCGATAGAGCCGATTTTACTTTTGATTTGCGCCCAGTCCTCTTTGTTTAAAATCAATAGCCTGAACAAGCTAAGCGATTCACGCCTTGCATATAAAATAATAAAAGCGACGCCCGCATACATGTAGCTAATGCTGGAGGAAATCGACGCCCCAACCGCCCCGTATTGGGGAACGAGAAGGAAATTAAGCAAGACGTTCATAATGAGCGCAATAACCGATACCCGCAGTGAGAACAGCGGCGCGCCTCTGCCCGACAGGTCGGAATGAATCAGCTTGAACAGCACCATGGCGATGATGCCCGGCAGCAAGTAGCGAATAACCTGCCCCGATTCGGCAAAATCAGCGCCATACAGCAGGCGGATAAACAACGGCGACATGAACCAGAAGAAGACGCCGAACACGAGAAGCATAGGCATAATGACGCGTATCAGCTTCGCCGTCCGTTCGACCGCCGCCTGACTGCTGCTTGAGCTTGCACTGCGTGAAAATAAAATGAGCCCAATAGCGGCTGGAAGCTGCCAGATGAGCTCGGCGAGATTTGTGCCAACAGAATAGATGCCGACCTCGATGACATTCGTGAATCGCTCCAAAATAATGACGTCCACCCGATAGTTAAGCTGAATGATGAACAGCGCAAGCGCAAAGGAGAAGCCCTGCCGCATCATCTGCTGCGGAATGGGGTGAATATATTTGAGCTTGAATTTCACTTCGCCAAGCAGCAGCTTCATGGAGTAGCCTAACGTGAACGCCGCCATCAGCAGCTGCGTCAGCGCTGCTCCGAGTACCCCCATGCCAAGCGCCCAGACGAGTGTGAGCAAAATGATGAAATTAAGCGCCGTCTTCATAATTTCGACCTTATTAATGCTGCCAATATTGCCTTTGCCCTGCATAATGCCGCGTAAATATTGAATCGCAAGATTAACGGGCACCGTCAGCGTACAAATGGCCAGCAGCTCCCAGCTGTACTCTCCTCCATACTGGAGCAGCAAAATGCCCATGACGACAGCCACACTGAGGGAGGAGGAAATGAACCACATAAATAATAAGGTCGATACAATATCGTTATAGTTAAATAATTTTTTACCGATGAGATAGGCAGCCGCCTGCCGAATGCCAAGATCGGCGATTGTCACAACGAGCGCAGGGATGACGAGTATCGCCGTTATCATCCCTTTGCCTTCGGGCCCCAGCAGCCTGGCTGTCAGTACCGAAACGATAAAAGCTCCGAATAATACAAGCAGCCGGGTGCCAATCGTCGTTAAAATCTGGAACAGCATGCTAGTGATTCACCTTCATAATTTGCGCGCCCAGCGCTGTGAAAATTTCAGTGAAGTTGCCGTAGCCTCGCTCCAGCTGGTACAAATTCGTAATTCGGCTTGTCCCAACAGCCGCCAGTGCAGCAACCGCGACCGCTGCTCCGCCGCGAATATCGGTCGCAACCAGATCGGTGCCGTACAGCTCGTCAACACCGTGAATGACCGCCGTCTGTCCCGCCGCCCCATTGACGCAAAGAAAACCGCCATCCTTCACCTCGATGTTCGCGCCCAGCTTGTTCAGCTCGTAGCAGTAGGAGAAGCGTCCATCGAGAATCGTCTCCCTCATCTCGCTCGTTCCGCTGGCATTCATCATTAATACGGTATGCAGAGGCTGAATATCAGTATGGAAGCCCGGATAAGCCGCTGTCGTGACATTCACGGCTTCCAGCGGACGATTCCACTCCACATAAATGCCGTTGTCGATCTCTTCTATTTTCAGGCCCGCCTGCCGCCATACGGCTACTTCGGATTGTAAAATGCGGGTCGTTGCATTGCGAATTGTAGCTGAGCCTTTCGTTGCACCGACCGCTGAAATAATCGTTGAGGCGATTATGCGGTCGCTCATCACCGTAAAGTCTGCGCGATGCAGCCGCTCTACGCCTGTAATTTGCAGGCTGTTAGATGACAGCCATTCGACATTCGCCCCCATATCATTCAGCAGCTTGATGACGTCCAGCACCTCGGGATTGCGAGCAGCATTATGCAGCTCAACAACCGCTTGCGAACGAACGGACGCAAACAGAACGTTCAACGTCCCGCCAAAGGTTGGATAGGGGAACGTAATAACTGTCCGCTCCTTCGGCTGGCTTTCGCGCAAGTGAAGCCCTAGCTCGCTCTCCTCCATCGCGAAGCCAAGCTCTTGCAGTGCGCTGACGTGCATGTCATGCTTACGGCTGCCAATATTGCAGCCGCCCGGCAGCGGCAGGAACAGCGAGCTGCGCCAGTGTGCCGCAGCTCCGAGCAGCAGCAGGGAGTGGCGAATTTTCCCCGCCAGCTCAGCATTCAGCGTGCCTCCCATCCATGCGCTGCCCTTGCAGTGAAGCTCGTCGCCTCGGATCTCGACGTTCGCACCGGAATCGTTCAGCAGCTTGATCAGCTTGGCTACGTCATTTAGCTCAAGCGGCACATTATGCAGCACGACCTCCTCATCGGAGAGGCAGGCGGCCACAATAGCGGGCAGCGCCGAGTTTTTGGCACCGGGAAGCGACACCTCACCTGATAGGGGATAACCTCCCTCGATTAATAAATAAGGCTCCGAAATCCTTTTTGTGCCGAGCGCTCTTGAATGAGCTTGTACCATACGCTTCCTCTCCCTTTTGTTTTTTTATTTATACGAACAGCACTTCCGGCTCCATTTGGATGCCGAGCTGCTTGGCTACTGTCGTCTGCATCAGCTCAATGAGCCGCTTGACGTCACTTGCTGTTGCACCGCCTTGATTTATAATCCAGTTCGCGTGCACTGTACTAATCTGCGCCCCGCCAATAACAAAGCCTTTAAGCCCAACCTCTTCAATTAGTTTGCCGGGATGCGGGCCTTCGGGCGGGCTTTTGAAGGTGCTGCCCACCGTTTTAACATTAATGGGGAACTTGCCCTTGCGGATATCTGCCGCACGCTTCGTCGCTTCCATCACCTGTGCTGGAGCAGTTGCGGGTTCAGCACGGAATCGCGCGCTCACAATAATGTGGCGACGATCCAGAAACCAGCTCCGGCGGAAGGAAAACTGCAGCTCCTCGGCGCTGCTCGTCATCACCTCGCCCGTGTCGCTGACATGCGTGACGCTGCTGACAACATCGCCGATTTCCTTGCCGAGGCAGCCAGCGTTCATGACGAGCCCGCCGCCTACACTGCCGGGGATGCCAGCCATAAAATCAAACCCAGCGATGCCTTCGTTCGCCATGGAATACGCAAGCCTTGGCAGCGCTACTCCCGCTTCGGCATATAGCTCGCCATCCTGAAGGCCGTATTCCTTCAAGCCTTTGCCGACATGCATGACGACGCCATCAAAGCCCTCGTCGCCTGCAAGCACATTCGAGCCATTGCCGATAATGAGCAGCTTCCAGCCCAAACGCTCACAGATCGCCGTTACAAAACGAATGTCCTCCACGCTTTTCGGAACGACGTAATAACGGCAAGGGCCGCCGACGCTCATCGTCGTAATGCGGCTCAGCGGAACATTCGCTTCGTGCACAATATGTTCGAACAAGCTCTCCACTCCTCTATCCTCGTCTTTGTCGATCAATATTGCTGCATGACCGGACGCAGCCAGCAACAGCGGCTCACCTATGCCGCTAAGCGGCATAACTGCGCTGCGCTCAGCTGCACTCAGCTACACCTTGCTGCCCACGCTTTGAGCGGCTTTGCTAGTTTTGCCGCTCGTTTTGCTGCTTCTCGGCGTGGCAGTTGCGCTCAGCGCCGATGCTTCTGGCAGGCCCGCTGTCCGCAGCGCCTCAGGTGTGCCTGCACCTTTGATATGCGCCTCCACGACGGCAAGCATCGTATCCATGCGCGATTCCCAGTCATGCTTTTTCGCTTCAGCGACGCGGTCCATGATCAACTGCTCGTAATTGCCAAGCAGCCGCTCATTCAGCGCCAGCCCCAGTTGCTTGTCGAAGGCAGCGGCATCTGCTGCAACATAGCAGTAGGAATAATAATCCCGAACCGCTGGCAGCGGCGTCATGACAACCGGCTTGCCTGCTGATAAATATTCAAAAAATTTCATCGGAAACATATTCGTCGTATATTCGTTAATGACGTTTGGCAGCAGGCAGGCATCGAAGCCCTTCAAATAACCCGGCAGCTCGCCGTACGGCTTCGGCCCGATCAAATGAATGTTCGGCGTCTGGCCAAGTCGATCTGCATCGGTCCATGGATCACCCTCCCCTACCTGTCCAATGAACACAAAATGCACATGAGGGTTGCGGGACGCGACCTTTTCGATCAATGCCAAATCCAGCTTGTAGCCGCTAATAGCTCCAATGAAGCCGACCTTGGGGCCCTTCATCTGCAAAAGCTCCGTGGGAATGTCCGTATCCGGCGACAGCGCCTTGTTAAAATGATTGAATTCCGCTACATTCGGGCTGTAGTAGGTGCTTTCGTTAATCGCCCTGCGAGTCTCATACAAATTGGGAGCGGTAGCAAACACGACATCAACCTCCGCCACCAGCCGTGCTTCCTGCTCCTTAATAATTTGCTCGGGCATGCCGGGCTGCGCGGAAATTTCATCTACACAGTGGTAAACCGACAGCTGCTCGCGCATATTCAGCAGCGGCTGCGTCAGCGGATTGTAGGTCCACAGCACATAATCCTCCATCCCAAGCCTCCGGGCAAAATGCTTTACATATTGCCGGACAATAAAAAAGTTCAGCTTCCGAACGAAGCTGAACCGCTGATAAGGGATGACGATTGGAGACCATACCCATAGATTTGTTTTTTTGTGCTGCAGCCCGCTAAAAAATTGACTGAGCCGCTTTAGGATGCGCTTCATATCCTTGCCATTGCTTGATGGCTTGCGGAGGCCGAGCGAATTCAGATACAGCACCTGATGTCCGCGGCCCGCAAGCCTGTCGGCAATATGCTGCTTATTCGTCCAGAAGGGGTTATCCCAATCGGCGGTTGACACAATAATAAATGGCTTAGACATGCTGCTTCTCTCCAATATATTGTTTATAGAGCTGCTCCAGCTTCTCCGTCTGCAAGCGCAAATCGAACTGCTGCTCAACAAAGGCGCGGCCATTTTGCCCAATGGCAACGCGCAGCGGCTGGCTGGCTACAAGCATATCGAGCTTTTCCTCCAGCTCCTCGGCGCTGCGCTCCTCGACCAAATAGCCGGTTTTGCCATTTTGCACCGCATCCTTAATCCCACCGCTGCTGGTTGCAACTACGGGAAGTCCTGTTCCTGACGCCTCCAGTATGACCATCCCAAGCCCCTCCTGATCGCCATCCTTCGCCGTTACGCTCGGCAAGCAGAAAATATCCGAATCGCTGAGCCGCCGCAGCACCTCCTGGTGGGGAATGCTGCCGAGGAACGTAATTCGCCCGCTCCCGGCTCCCGTTGCAGCAAGCTCGGTCAGCTCCTGCCTCAGCGGTCCGTCTCCGGCAATGACGAGGCGCACATGCTTGCGCCGGGCTGCCAATCGGTGGAATGCTTCAATTAAATAGGCGATGCCCTTCTTCTCGGTCAACCGGCCAACGGTCATAATCGTAATCGTCTCACGCTCCGGTGCCTCTCGATAAAAAACCTTATTCAAGTCGATGCCGATGTAATGGATTTTGATTTTTTGCTCGGGCACCCCATGCGCTATCAGCTTCTGCTTAATATGGTTCGATACGGCAAGAAACAACGTCGCGTCCCGCACAAGCCGCTTAAACTTCACATAATAGACGAGCCAGGAAAGCGGCCCAGGCATCAGCTTCGGAAGCCGTGTAATATCGTACCCGTGAAACGTGGCAAACAGCGGAATGCCGCGCTCCTTGCAGACGGGAACCGCATATACCGCATCTACCCCGAAGTGGGCATGCACAAGCTCAATATCACGCTGCTCAACGATTCGATTAATATGGCGGGTCGAGGTCAATGTCAGCGTGTAAAGCAGCTTCGTCAGCTTCTTCTGAAGCGACGAGCCTGCTGCACCCACAATCGTATTGATGCTCCATTGATTAGGGAATTTATCGCGATTCGCGACCTCCCGGGTAATGACCTCCACCTGCACATTCCGATATTGATTCAGCTGCTCATAAATAAACGTTTCCGATGCAGGCAAAAAGGTATTTCTCAGTACGCCAATCCTCATCATTTCCCTCCAACTTCTGCCGTCTGCAGCTTCAAAGCCCGCTCCTGAACCGCTTGCCCTTGCCGCTCCACGCCTGATTTCCGCTCTTCCCTCTAATATCGTTGCCGCCTTGCGCTTCATCGCCATCCTCGCGCTGCTCGTACAAAATAAGCCCCGCAACAAAGAAAAACACCGAAGCGACCCGCAGATCATGCAGAAAAAAATTATCAAACATCCCTTGCACGATAACGAATAGCGCTGCCCCTGCTACACAGCTGTCAAGCGCCGAGCCCGTGCAATAATAACGGCGTATGCCGCGCCACAAAATACCGAAAAGCAGCAAAATGAGGGCAATCAGTCCGAACAAGCCGCTCCACGTCCACATAATGACAAACAAATTATGCGGCGGGTATTTGCTGCTGAAGCCAACTGTCGCTGCGTAAAAAGGAAAAATTCGCTCCCAGCCGCCATAGCCAAGGCCCAGCAGCGGATGCTCGGCAAAATTTTGGATGGTAAACTTCCAAATATAAGCCCGGGGATCGCCCTCAATCGCATCGGCATTCAGCCTGCTCGTTAAATTCGTAATAATGTCGCCTGTAACGATAAAAGGAATGATCGCTGCGGGTATGACAAGCAGCAGCGACAGCTTGAGCAGCTTTTGCACGCGGAACCGGATGCACACATAAGCCAGCACCACAATGCCAAGCGCGAGCACACCAGCTCGTGATTGCGTCGCCAGCATAGCTCCTAAATAAATGAAGCAGATGCCGAGCTGCAGGAGGCTGCCCTTGCGAAGCAGCAGCGATAGCGCAATACAAAGCATTATGCCAAAAAAAACTGAAGCCACATTCGTATTCACGAATAAGGTTCCCGCTTTAAAAGGGTCCAATATGTTAGCTTTAATATCTACATTAATTAACGCCGCCAGCGTATTCGGCTCGATTAAGAAGCTCGCGAGCTTCGACCTTAAAAATTGCAGCTCCTGGTCAGGCGCAATAATAAAATAAATGTTCAGCACGCCAATCGGCAAATACACATGCTGAATACCGCGCAGCGTCTGCTCAGCGGAGAGCCCGCGAGCCCGGTAATAGTAGCCCGCAAGCAAAGCGAGCAGACCTATGCTGGAATAGGCAATCAGCTTAAAGCCGAGTACCCGATCCGGGGCATAAATAAGGCCCACCGCCATCGCGATAAGCACGGCGACATAATATTTAACAAGCCGCTGTGTACGAAAATAATACATCAGCTTTCCTTGCGACGCTGAGCGAAGCAGAAGCATAACCAGCACGAGACTCGACAGCGTTACCGAAACCGCAAGCGGCAAATACAGCTGGTAGGCCAGCAGCGCCGGGATGACGACATAATAAATAGCGCCCTTCCTAACCGCGACATAAGCGAGCGCTCCAGCAGCAACGAACAGCAGCACGTAAACATGCTGCACGGAAGCGAGGCATATAACGCCCATTGACAGCAGCATTGCAACATAAAGCGCCAGCTTGTTCGGCAAACGGGCAAGCATCGAGCTAGGCCTGCACTTTCATCGGATTAAACCGTTCATTAAAGCTGCCGCTGACAATGCTGGAAATGTGGTACAAAAACGCCTCCACCGAAAACTGCTGGGCGTTCTGGCGGCAGTTCGCATCCGTCATCATCCAGGAAAGCAGCTCAAACTGCCGTACCGCATTAATGACTGAATCCGCATCCTGCCTCTCAAAAAATAAGCCGGTAGGATTGTTGTCGCCCAGCCCTTTGACGATATCCTGAGCTCCGCCCTTGCCGTAGGCAATAACTGGCGTTCCCGCTGCCTGTGCTTCGACCATGCTAATGCCAAAGTCCTCTTCACCTGCAAAAATAAAAGCTTTGGCTTGCTGCATATGCTTGAGCAGCACGGCATTCGGCTGGTAGCCGAGCAGCTTGACGTTCGGCGTTGCCAGCTGCTTCAGCGTCTTCATCTCCGGGCCGTCGCCAATGACGATCAGCTCCTTGTCCGGCATTTTGGCGAAGGCCTCGACGACCAGATCAATCCGCTTATACGGCACAAGCCGCGAGGCGGTAAAATAATACTCCTTCCGATCCTGATTGGAATGATTGCCGAACGCCTTCACTTCAACCGGCGGATATACGACCTGTGCCTGACGGCGATAAATTTTGTGAATGCGCCGGGCGATATAAGACGAGTTCGCAAGAAACACGTCCACCCCGTTCGCTGTCCGCACATCCCACATCCGTATTTGGTGCAGCAGCAGCTTGGATGCGAGCTGCTTTAGCTTGCCAAGCTCGCTTAAATATTGATGCTGCAAATCCCAAGCATAACGAATCGGGGTATGCACATAGGAAATATGAATTTGATCAGGCCCCGTAATAATGCCCTTCGCGACCGCATGCGAGCTGGAAATGATAACATCATAGCCAGAGAGGTCAAACTGCTCGACCGCAAGCGGCATAAGAGGAAGATAGGTTTTGTACATTTTTTTCGCAAAGGGCAGCTGCTGGATAAAAGTTGTCATTGGCTTTTTCCCCTTCAGCATATGGCGGTCCTTCTCCTCCAGAAAATCAATGACACAGAACAGGTCCGCGTCAGGGTAAATATTCAGCAGTTGTTCCACTACCTTCTCTGAGCCTGCATAGGTTACCAGCCATTCATGAACGATAGCGACTCTCATAGGGCAAACTCCTTTGTCTTATGGCAGAAAGGGGAATGCTTCGTGAAAAGGATGGTCTCCCGCCGCTACCGCTCCTCCAACCACCCTTTTCACTCCGCAAATCCTTTTTTCCATTTTTTTGTTTTCAATAAGCGCCTTTGCGCAGCAGCACAATAATGACTGTGCGATACAATATTTTCAGATCCAGCCATACGGACTGGTTGTAGACGTAAAACAGCTCCAGATCGACGCGCTCAGGATACCCAACATCGCTGCGGCCGCTCACCTGCCAATACCCCGTTACTCCCGGCTTAACCGATAGGAAGGGCACTGCCTTCTCTCCATATTCCTTCAGCTCGTCACGCACGATCGGGCGCGGTCCTACCAGGCTCATCTCGCCCTTCAGCACATTGATGAGCTGGGGAAGCTCGTCCAGGCTTGTTTTACGCAGGAAGCTGCCGATTTTCGTGACGCGCGGGTCCTCGGATGGATCAAGCTTGTAGCTGTTGTCGATGTATTTTTTGTACAATACCGGGTCGGCGCGCAGCCGCTGCTCGGCATCATGCAGCATGGAACGAAACTTAATAATACTGAACGTATTGCCCTTATGTCCGATACGCTTCTGCTTGAAAAAAACCGTCCCCTTCGGATCGCTGATCTTAATGAGCAATGCGACGAGCATGAACACTGGCAGCAGAAATATAATTCCCGCAAGCGAGCAAACGACATCAATCATCCGCTTCGCTGCGGCTTGCAGCGAGAGAGTCAGCGTGCGGGCTTCCGACTTGTATTGCGGCCGATTTACACTCATACGCTATCCCTCCTCATTGCTTGCAACTGGCTGGCCTGCTGCTGCTCGACAATTTCCTCAAGCGCCGTCATCAGCGGAAGCTTAAGCTCCTTATTACGCAAAGCGAAGTCAATCGTCGTTAAAATAAAGCCAAGCTTCTCTCCGACATCGTAACGTTTGCCTTCAAAATCATAAGCAAAAACGCCTTCGCTTTCATTCAGCTTTTGAATCGCATCTGTCAATTGAATTTCATCGCCCGCGCCCTTCTCTTGCAGCTCCAGAAAATCAAAAATGTCCGGCGTCAGCACATAACGACCCATAATCGCCAAATTGGAAGGGGCATGTCCAGGCTTCGGCTTCTCGACGAAACGGTTAACCTGCACGAGCCGGCTGCCTTCAACATCCATCCCAACCGGATCAACAATGCCGTAACGCTGTGTCTGATCGACCGATACAGTCTGAACGCCGATGACCGATTTGCCCGTCGCATCATATTGTTCAATGAGCTGTCTTGTGCAGGGCACCTCGGATTCTACTATGTCATCGCCGAGCAGGACGGCGAATGGCTCGTTGCCAATAAATTTGCGGGCGCACCATACCGCATGTCCGAGCCCTTTCGCTTCTTTTTGACGAATATAATGGATCGTTACATTGGAGGAACGCTGCACCGCTTGCAGCAGCTCCAGCTTACCTTTCTCAATCAACGTATGCTCCAGCTCAAATGCGATATCAAAATGATCCTCAATGGCCCGCTTCCCTTTGCCTGTTACGATAATAATGTCTTCGATACCGGATGCGATGGCTTCTTCGACGATGTATTGAATCGTCGGCTTGTCGACAATCGGCAGCATCTCCTTCGGCATTGCTTTCGTTGCAGGCAAGAAGCGCGTTCCAAGTCCAGCTGCAGGAATAATTGCTTTTGTCACTTTTTTCATCATCCATCACCCTATCCTTCTTCGATTTTTTTAATTCATGTTGGAAGCAGTTCATGGGAGTTAAAAGTTCCAGCTATACTCTCGTGTGCCCGGCTCCTCTCCTATACATGATCGTATAGCTCGAACTTCTAAATGCTTTCACTCCTTGTCGCCCGTTTTTCTGCACATAATCATGGTGGAGGAGAGTGGTGAAAGGGAGTCGGCGCTGCGTGAAAGGTTCGGATTATGATCGCCCCTTTCACCCAAACTCCTCACAAATAAATTAAAGGGCATCTAACCCCTCCTCACCCCACACCACCGACGCTCAACGTCTAAGGCCGCTTACGGCCCACAGCATGATCGAGTGCCTCCAGTGATAAAGGTGCAGGAGACATTACCCAAGCAAAAACGAATTCATCGTCCTTCTGGGACGTACGAAAAGCTTTGTCGAAGAATTCTAAGCGGATATAATTGTGAAACTTATTAATTCTTATATTTTCAAAAAAACAAATCGCTAGCCGTTTTTTGTAGCGCTTCACTTACGGTTTAAAAATAGTGATGAAAATGGCGGAGCGGAATGAAAGGCTTGGACTGGAGAAGCGTAGCGTTCGTTTTTACCCTTGCATTCCCCCCTATTAGGGGGCTTATTCGAGGAATGCAAGGGTAATGGCGATCGGAAGCCAAGCCTTTCATGCAGTGGAGCCTTTTTCATTCACGCTTTTAAAGCCCCAATCAAGAGATTACAAATACTCAAAGCGCAGCCTCACCCTCACTGATAGTAATATAAATACCCTTCCGAGCTGCTCCGCTTGATTTTATTGAGCACTACCCCTAAAATCCTCGCTTTCACATGCTCCAGGCTCGCCTTCGCTTTAATCGCGGCTTCCTTCTTTACGGTGCCTGAATCAATAACGAGGACGACGCCGTCGGACTTGGATGCTACAATTTGTGCATCCGTTACGACCATGATCGGCGGGGTATCGACAATGATTATGTCGTAATGCTCCTTCATTTTTCCCAGCAGCTGGTCCATTCGCTTGGATGCCAGCATCTCCGAAGGATTCGGCGGAACGGGTCCTGCTGGTAAAAGGCTAAGTCCGCTCACCGAGGTGGTCTGGATCGCAGTCTCCCATTCCTTCTGATTGCTCAGCACCGAGGTTAAGCCAACCTGATTGGATACCCGGAACAGCTGATGCTGCGTCGGCTTGCGCATATCGGCATCAATCAGCAGCACCTTCTTGTTCGACTGGGCATAGGTGACGGCAATGTTCGCCGAGGTTGTGCTTTTCCCTTCATTCATCTTCGTGGAGGTGACCATCAGAATGCGAATTTCTTCCTCTAGGTTAGAGAAATCAATATTCGTTCTAAGAATGCGATAAGCCTCCGATATCGGCGACTTGGGGTTCGTTTCCGTAATGAGCGGCCAATCAGGCTTCGAACGTGACATTATTTTTCCCCCTCATCGGTTGGTCTATGGAATTGTCCTTGTGCTTGCCTAGATCAGCCTCGCGGATTTTCGGAATGAGCGACAGCGTCGGCAAGCCAAGCACCGCCTGAATGTCTTCCTCTGTCTTAATCGTATCGTCTAGATAATCAAGGAGCAGTGCGAATCCAATGCCTACCAGCATAGAGAGTGCAATCGCAATTGCAATATTAATCGTTGGCTTAGGCGATACAGGTGGCGGCGTGAGCGTATGGTCGGCTTCGTATAAAATGGATACATTATCAACCTGCATCAAGCTCGGCAGCTCCTGCATGAACACCTCCGATACTGCATTCGCAATGTTCGCCGCCCGGCGGTAAGAGGAATCCTTTGCAGTGACCGACATCACCTGCGTATCGTTCACTGAGGTTACGCTAATCCTCTCAATCAGCTCACCCGCTGTAAGTCCAAGCTCAGGATGCTCCAGAGCAACCTTGCCCATCACCCTTGGCGTTCTTATAATTTCCTTGTACGTCTTCACCAGCTGAATGTTGGAGTTGATTGTGCTTAAATCCAGCTTGGCGATTATATCGTTCTGACTGCCTGTCTGATTAACGATCAGCTTGGTCGACGCCTCATATTCCGGCTGTTGAAAATAATAAGAATAGATGCCTGTAGCTGTCCCCGCCATGCAGATGAGCGCTGTTATCAACCAAATTCTTTTTTTCACAACATGCCAATATTGTTTTAATTCCAATGCATATACCTCCACGAAAAAATGTTATTCAAAACGCGACCTATTAAATAAAAAAAAGAGGCGCTTACCCTTTTCGCCGCCCAGCTGCCCGGCCCCTATATGCCATTTTCAGCATGGGGTGAGCAGCCATTTTTCACCTTGCTCTATCGTTCAACAGTGTTATCCTTTTACGAAATTACTCGGTATGAGCTTTTTCGACTTGATTATATTCATAAAGAATAACTTTTTCAAGATGTTTTAAAAATTAATTTTCTGAATTTTCAAAACATTAATTTAAAATATAGAGAAGCTTTATAGTTTTCCTCATTCCTTCTCTATACTTCTACGCGAAACGGCAGCTTTGCCGCCAGTAGCTGGCTTACGGCTGTTTACGCTTGCATAGAGGCCCTTTTCACCAGCCGGCGCTCCGATAAAAATTGCTGAAATGAGCCACCTTCAAGGACGTAATCCATCATATCTTCAAACGTGCCATTAATTCCTTTTTTACGCAGCAGCAGCGTCAGCAATTCCGCTAAATCAATACGGGGCCTCGCCTCAGAGGGCATATATTGCCTTTCTTCATAATCGAATGCCAGCTCCTGCTTAATCGGATATTGCGCCATAAGCAGCCATTCCGTCAGACTTTTTTCTGCGCATTTTTCTGGTTCGGGTGCAAACATAGGGTCGTCCGCAAGCTTTTTGAAAAAGGCCTTCGCCTTTAAGGCCCGCTGCTTTCGCTGCATAAGCTCGTGAAGATCATCAGTAATTTGTTCGGGCTGCTTGCCCATAACGCCGTAATCATCCACCCGTCTGAGTGATTGTTGATTCGTTACCATCCTAATCCCTCCACCTCTTTTTTGAACATATAAGCAGGCAACCTATCCAATGTGCTCTTTTTAGTGTGTCGTATATTACGCGTATTGAATAATTATAAAAGAAGAAAAACGAAAAGAATGTCAGTTTGTGTCGAATTAAATAAATTGATCATTTAGCCCATTAACTGCCCCACGCGTCCTATATCCAATTTGAGTAATTGTTCGAGGTATTGTATAACCGTGCTTTATTGTCTACAAAAGGCCCTTTTCCATATAGGTACAGCGGTTAAGCTGCATGACGCAAAATGAGAACTTTATGGCGTCTTAGCGTCGCCATAAACAGCTCTTGCTTCGCAGGCAAACGGCAGCGAAGCATGTCAGATTATTTTATAGGCGCCGTGCGGTTTGACGGCGTTTTTGACCTTTGCTTTATTTTCAGAAAAATGAACAAAAAAACGCTTGCACTCTGAACCAATGTTCTGAGCTTTGCAAGCGTTCTAAGGTTTCAATACTCTATTCCATAATGCCTGATTCCATAGCCGCATAAGGCTAGTTAATTAGTTTGAATAATAACCAAATGAAGAGAATCCAGAAGGGCAGCGCGAGAAGAATGCCGTTCAATATCCCAACTTTAAGGCTTCCTTTGCGAAAGAACATGGTATGCCGCCTCCTTCTATTATACTGTATAGTTTTATTATACCCCATTCCTTTCCTCCTATACCGATCCAATAAGCATGCGTGACAAATTGGAAGCTTTAGATAGTCGTGAAGGGTATAGGCGTCTGGACCGCATGACTCATTATTTTAAAATGCTTCTGCTCTACGACTGCCAATGTTTGAAGGACAGAAATTTAGGGTATAAGCTTATGGGCCATTCGGCTCATTATGCTATAAATATTGGATTGCAAGTATGGAAAATAGTAGAATAGTTAGGTAGATGCAAACTAAAATCCTTCTATAATAAAGGAGAATCCGATGAGCAACGAACAAGAATATCGCTTTCAGGTAAATTTAAGCGGAATGATAAATATACTTTCCAACCATTTATATAGCAGTCCTAATGTTTATTTGCGTGAGCTACTGCAAAACGCGACGGACGCTATTACAGCACGCGGACAGCTTGAGCCTGGTTTCACTGGAAACGTGACGGTAGAAATAGCAGGCAGCGGCAGTGGGGCAACAATGACGGTTGAAGACAACGGCGTAGGGCTGACCGAGGAAGACATTCATCAGTTTCTAGCCATGATTGGACACTCCTCCAAGGTCGGTCACAATTTTATTGCAAAAGAGACCTCATTTATCGGCCGCTTCGGCATCGGTCTGCTGTCCTGCTTTATGGTCAGCGACGAAATTGTCGTTCTGACCCAGTCGGTGAAGGGCGGACCGTCCATGGAATGGCGCGGCAAACCGGATGGAACGTATACGATTCGCCAGCTAAGCACCAAGCTATCGCCGGGAACGAAAATTTATTTGCGCTGCAAGCCAGACAGCGAGCCTTATTACGAGCCGCAAATGGTTGAGGAGCTATTGTTCTATTATGGCGCTCTGCTGCCCTATCCGGTTAAACTTCATGCCAATGGAGACGCAAAGACGATTAATGAATCGCGGCCGGACTGGATTATGCAGCCAGAGCTGGCGCGTGGACGCCGCCGTGAGGTGCTTGCCTTTGGCGAAAAGCTGTTAGGCGAGCCGATGCAGGATTTCATTCCGCTTCAGACAGCGAATGGCAGAACGGGCGGCATCGCTTTTATTTTGCCGCATAGCGTGAATCTGAACGCCCGCCGCACCCATAAAGTGTATTTAAAGCAAATGCTCGTGTCCGACAAAGCGGAAAATATTTTACCGGAATGGGCCTTTTTCGTCAAATGCTTGATTTGGACCGATGAGCTTCAGCCGACGGCGTCCCGCGAGCATTTTTATGAGGATGAACGGCTAGAAACGGTGCGCGAGGAGCTTGGGCAAGCGATCCGCAATGAGCTTATGCGCATAGGCGACTACGAGCCTGACCGATTGAAACGCATCATTGAGCTGCATGCTTTGTCGATGAAGGCGCTAGCTGCGCAGGATGAGGATTTTCTGCAAACGATATATCGCTGGCTAACCTTCGAAAGCACATACGGAGAACGAACATTCGGTGAGCTGCTTGCCGATAATAAAAAATTATTTTATACCGCGTCTGTTGATGAATATCGTCAAATTACCCATGTTGCCGCAGCACAATCAATGCTCGTCCTCAATGGAGGCTATATTTATAACCATGAATTGCTTGAGCGCCTGTCGATGCTTCTTCCCGAGCTGGATATGGAAAGGCTGCTGCCGGAAGATGTATCGCTGTCCTTCGAGGATTTGACAAGCGAGGAGCGCAATCAATATTATGAGCGCATTCGTCTTGCCGACGGTGCTTTGCAGCGCTTCCGCTGTCAAATTCAGCTTAAACGCTTTGCCCCGGCAGAGCTTCCGGCTCTCTATACGCTATCGAAGGAATCGTCGTCGCTGCGCTCCTTGGAGAAAGCGAAGGAGAACAGCTCTGACCTGCTCGCTTCTGTACTCGGCAATCTGGGCACAAGCTTTACGGAGTCCGCTTATTCGACGCTTTATTTTAACTTAAACAATCCGCTCGTGCACAAAATATTCAACAGTGCCGACGGCCTAATGTTCACGACCGCTGTGGAAATGCTTTATACGAACGCCTTGCTGATGGGGCACTATCCCATGACTCGCCAGGAGCTCGGCGTGCTCGGCCAAGGGATGGTTAAATTTATGGATTGGGGACTTTCCTCGAACACATAGACGCAGGATGCACAAGGAGGAATCGAAAAATGGAGCATACTTTTGAGGATTTAATGGATCAGGCCTATGGTCTGCCCCCTGGAGCCGCTAAGCTGGAGGTGCTGGAGGCAGCAGTAAGAATGGCAGATGCAGAAGGCGATATTGAAAATGCCTATGAAGCGAGAGGCGAAATTGTGGAGACCGCTATTTTTCACGGGTATCCGCTAAAAGCGATTATCGCCTTCTCTTGGCAGCTAGGGCAATGCGACCAAGATCCTGAGGATTTCGATAGCAGCGATTTGATGTGGTCCTACAAATGGATCGTCGGCAACATTTCAAACTTTCCAGAAGTACCCATGACGCAAATTCAGGAGCTTGTCGAGGATTTAGGCAAACGCTATAAGGAGCACGGCTACAGCCGCCGCACTTATTTATATTACCGCTCTCGCCTTGCCTTAAGCCATGGACGGCTGGAGGAAGCAAAGGATTTTCTTGAGCAGATGATGAAGGTAGAACGGGACTATATGACCGATTGCATCGCCTGTGAACAAAATCATATCGTCGAGCTTTATGCGCAGCTAGGCGAGGATGAGCAAGCATTAAAGGCGGCAGAGCCGATTTTATCGGGCAAAATGACTTGTGCCGAGGTGCCTCATATTACGCTGCCGCATCTGCTTTTTCCTTTGCTGCGCCAAGGCTCCCACACGGAAGCTCAAAAGCTCCATACGAAGGGCTATCGTCTGGTTAAAGGTAAGCGCGATCTGCTTGATAGCGTCGCCCAGCATATTCATTATTTGACGGAAGTAAACCCAGCGAAGGCGGTCGAGGTCGTCGAGCTGCATTTGGCATTTATTTTAGACCATGAAAATCCTTATGAGGTAATGCGGTTTAATCTATTCACAGCGCGGCTGCTCAAGAAGCTAGTTAACGAAGGCTCTGATGTGAAGCTCCGTCTGCCAGCCTCCTTCCTCGCAGCGCATGCGGATATGAGCCTCCCAGCGCTTGCTGCTCACTTTGAAGCTCTCGCCCTATCGGCGGCACAACGCTTTGATACGCGCAATGGCAATGATTATTATAGTAAAAAAGCCGCTAGCTTGCTCATTTAAACCGACTAATGGAGCCGCTCGACCGTTTAACTGAGCAGCTACTCAACTAATAGACAGAGGAGCACCAATGAAAATGGAGTTTGAGGATTTGATGAACCAGGCGTATGCGCTCCCTTCCGGTGCAGCGCAGCTGGAGGTGCTGGAGGCTGCCGCACGGCTGGCCGATGCGGAGGGCGATATCGACAATGGTTTTGATGCACGTCACCATATCGTGAGAACGGCTTGTTTTCACGGTTTTCCGCTGAAAGCGATTATCGCCTTCTCTTGGCAGCTTGGCCAATATGATCATAGCCCTGAGGAATACAATGGCAGCACCTTGTTATGGCGATATAAGTGGATCGTCAGCATCATTTCGCATTTCGCTGAAATTCCGATGTCACAAATTCAGGAGCTGCTGGAGGATTTGGGCAGGCGTTACAAAGAGCATGGCTACAGCAATCGTACTTATTTATATTTTCGCTCCCGCCTCTCAGTAGATCTTGGCAGGCTTGATGAAGCCAAAGACTATCTTCAACAGTTTATAAAGGCGGAACGGGATCATATGAGCGATTGTATTGCCTGTGAGCAGCATTATATTGTTTGGCTTTATTCAAGGCTGGGCGAGGATGAGCAAGCATTAAAGGCGGCAGAGCCCATTCTATCGGGGAAAATGCAATGTACGGAGGTACCTCATATTACACTGGCGGAGCTGCTTCTGCCTATGCAACGCCTAAATCTCCATGAGGAAGCGAAAAAAGCGCATACGAAAGGCTATCGCCTTGTCAAAGGCAAACGCGATCTGCTGGAAAGCGTCGCCCAGCATATTGAATATTTGACGTTGACCCAGCCAGTGAAGGCTGTTGAGGCTGTCGAGCTGCATTTGCCGTTCATCCTCGACCATGAGAACCCTTATGAAATGATGCTATTTCATCTAAGTACAGCGCAGCTGCTGAAGAAGCTTGTTCAAGAAGGGCGGCAGGTTCAGCTTCGGCTTCCCGCCTCCTTCCTTGCTGCTCATGAAGATACCAGCCTTCCGGCGCTCGCCGCTCATTTTGAGAGTCTTGCCCTAGCAGCGGCTCAACGTTATGATGCTCGCAACGGCAATGATTATTATAGCAGCAAGGCAGCTGATAAGCTTCTCGTATAGGAAGTCAGATGCAACGATCAGATGCAACGATCAGATGCAACGATCAGATGCAGCGATTAGATGCAATATATAAGAATGTATACGTGTGATACTTATACATTCTTATATTTTAAAAAAATCCCCGCAAGCAGACACTTTTTTCAAGTGATCGGCTTGCGGGGATTTCGATTTGCAAGTCGTTTATCTTACATTGCTTTCGTCAACGTAATGGAGTGATCGGCTTTGTCCCATTGTACATTCCAGCCAAGCAGCTCCGTAATGAAGCGAAGAGGAACGACCGTTCTGTTGTCGGAGTTGACAAATACTTTAGCGCCAACGGATTTTTTCATGCCGTTTACTTCCATGAAGTCTTTGTTGATCCAAAATTTCAGCGTGTCACTGCCTGCTTTAATCGTGACCTGCTGCGCTTTTTTATCCCATTTCACGTCAGCGCCAATACCTTCGCTCAGGTAGCGAAGCGGAATATAAGTCATGCCCTTCCAGATGAATGGCTCTGTATCCATTTTCGTAACGGTGCCGTTAATGTTCAGGACGCTGCTGCCTACTTGCATCCAAACCTTTACCATCGTTGCAGGGTCAGTTGGTGTTGTAGGTGCGGCTGCTTCTTGGAACTTGTCGTTAAATTGCGTTACAATGGCATTGCCCAGCGCTTGACCTACACCGAACATCAGCTTGTAGCCTTCCCGGTTCGTTTTGTACGAGGCGGTGTAGTCACCAGCTGCATATTGCGTAAGCACTTGCTGGACTTGATTTTCATGCGCAGATAGGGCAGCTTGACCAGCCTCTTTAGGCAGATTGCCTGCTGTTGCTGAATCAAGGAATGCCGCAAACTCAGTCGTGAAGCCCGCGATACGCGCCTCAACTGCTGCTTTCGCTGCTGCATCATTGTTTTTAACAGCCGTTACAAAATCAGCTTGGGCATTTACGTGGTTCGTTACCCAAATTTTCTCAAATGCGGCTGCACCTTCCGCACCATAAATGGATGCGATCGCTGCTTTGAAATCGGCTGTGTTCATAGCTTCTGCCCAGATCAGAGCGTCTGAAGCAGCTCTTCCATCATACTGCTCTTGCATTTGCAGAGCGGATAGGGCAAAATGCTCGCCAGCTAATTGGTTTAGCGCAGATCTCAGATCAGCTGCCTTCGTGTCTGCCTTGGTGTTTTCGAACTTTGCGGGCATTTGAGCTACAATGGCGCTCGACAATACTTTGCTGATCCCGAACATTTCGGCGTAGCCTTTACGGTAAGCCTCATATGCCCCTTTGTAATCGCCAGCTACATAATCCTCGAATACTTCTTGGACGTGATCCTCATGGCTGCGAATCGCTTGCTTCGCTGCATCCGCTGGAAGCTTGCCTTCTGTTGCAGCGCCGAGGAAATTGCCGAACTCGTCTACAAAGCCGCTTACTTTATCCTCCGCCGTTTTAATCGCTGCTGCATCCTTTTTCTTCGTTGCTTTTACGAGATCGTCTGTGTACTGATTGTGTGCGCGGAAAATTCTTTCGAATTCAGCTGCGCCAGCATCGCCGTAAAGCGAAGCTATCGCTGGCTGCATATCCAAGGCGTTCTGGTCGAGAGCTTTGTAGGCAGCATCCGCATCCTTCGTACCGTCATAGGCTTTCGTCATTGCTGTTACCGCAAGGGTGAAATGCTCGGAGAGCAAATAATCAAGCCCTGCTCTCAGCTCGGCTGCCGGTGTGTTTACCGATGCCTTTGCAGCTGTTGATGTTGGTGCTGCTGCACCCGCCATTGTCGGCATTACTAGGGTCAAGCTTAACATAGGAACGATTAATTTTTTCATCTTCATCTTGCTTCACTCCTTAGCGTCGTTTTATGTGTTTTCGTTGTCCGCTTATTCTTTACATACACTAACACGCAGCTAGATTACATTTGGATCACTATGGGATCAAAAAAAGTTTTAAAACGTTTTTTGGGCGTATTGGCGGACACAGCAGCAGCTATTTCAAAAGATTAGCGGTTTTCGCACAGGCTGCGGACTCAGGAGCCGCTAATACGCTGTAATTGACCATTTTGACGGGATACGAAGGACAATAGTGGATCTCCTGTCCGCTTACGGCCTGAAAGCACAGTAAAAGCCCAAATAGCGGAAGCTGTGTCCCAAGCAAAAACGACTTCATCGTCCTTCCATGGCGATGAAGAGCTTTGCCTTAGAAATATAAGCCCATTTATAAGTGTAAAGCTTATAAATGCTTATATTTTCAAAAAAAAGCATTCCCTCCTGCTGTTATACAGCAAGAAGGAATGCTCTAAATAAGTGCTAGGCTCTGACCTGCCGCGGTGGGCGGAACATGCCTTTAACGATATAGAAGAAAGATATGGCTTTGTAGCTCTTAAAGCTTTAGATTAAACCGGAGGTTTTCAATAGGCGCTCGATAATTACTGCTACCTCTGCGCGCGTCATATTCGCTTTTGGTGCCAGCTGCGTGTCGCTTCTGCCTGTAACGATTTCGGCTTGCAGCACATCAGCAATACCCGCAGTTGCCCAAGCGGACGTTTTTGCAGCATCCTTATAGCGGCCTAGCAACTCTCCTGACTCTACTGCCGGGAGCGTGTCCTTCAATCCTGTGATCTTCATAGCTTTAGCAATAATCGCCATCGCCTGCTCACGGGTAATTTTGTCGTTCGGACGGAAGGAGCCGTCCTCAAACCCATTAATTAAACCATAGGCGCTCGCTGTTTGAACAGCAGAACCGTACCAATCAGCCGATTGGACATCGGTAAATGAGGCCGCACTATTTTCAAGCTTAAGCCCCAGCCCCCTCACGATAATTGCTGCAAACTCTGCACGCGTAATATCTTTGTTTGGACTGAATAGCTCATTGCCTGTTCCATTGATGACAAGACGCGAGCCCATATTATTGACCGAAGCCTTGGCCCAGTGATTGGCAACATCTTTAAATTCAAGCGGATGCCATACAATCGAATAAGCACTATTGGTCAAGCTGTTGATTTGGACAAAATATTGGCCCTTATCCTCTACAACCTTAGTCGGAACATGGCGAACCGTACCGTCCGGCTCGACTACGATGCCGGTTGTAATTTGATTCGGATCAATGCCAGCCGGCAAGGCGACAGTCCGTTCTACATATACACTAAACTTAGTAATAGGGAGAATCTGATTGTTGTATACCGCACTCACTGAAAAATCCAGTGAAGGTGCTGACAACGTAAATCCACCTTTGTCTGCTGACCCCTGCACAATTTTCATCATATTATCCGTTAAAGTACCGATCTCAATTCGAAGCGTAATATCATTCAGCGATACGGCTTGACCCAACTGTTTCGAGATCGCATCCACGTTGATTTGCTGTGCAGGCACCGTATAGGTTGCCCGATCAGTTTTGAGCTCAAGCACAGCTTGCTTTTGCTCCATATTTTTAATCATTTGTCCTGTCAGCTCGCCAATAACGATGTTTGAGCTATTGCCTAGCAGCGGAATCGTAATAACCGCACCTTGACCTTCTGCGGCGAGCTTCTGCTCCAGCAAAGCTTGATCGACTGTAATCGTAGTCGTAGTGCTGCCATTTACATTCGATGTAGCTGCACTTCCGATTCTCTCCAAACGCCCATTAATCCAGATGTCTACGCCTGTACCAGATGCTCCTGAGGCTGAGGAGGACGAAGAGCCTGGCTGTGTCGTTTCACCACTGCTTGTAGGAGCTAATGGCGTAACGGTATTGGATGAAACGGATGATACACTAGAGCCCGCACCATTAATCGCTTTTACCGTGAAGGAATAGCTCGTCCCGTTCGTGAGACCTGTAACGGTGATCGGACTATCCGAACCCGTCGCTACTGTGTGTCCTTCCGCATCTAGAATCTCATAGCCAGTAATAGCACTTCCACCGTTATCGGTTGGTGCTGTGAATGCGACAGTTGCTTGACCATTTCCAGCTGTGGCGGATACCGCTGTCGGCGCATTCGCAACCGTTATCGGTGTCACGGAACGCTCATTGGAGGCATCGCTCAGGTCGCTGGCAAAAACGGCTTTTACTACAAAATAGTAGGTAGTTCCATTCGTCAATCCCGTTGCTTCATAGCTGTATACCGACTGGCCGACGCTCGTAACTTCTGTATTGTAGCCCCCCGATTGCAGAGCCATATACACGTTGTAGCCATCTGCTCCATCTACTGGATTCCATTGCAGATTTGCCTTCGCATTATCTACATTAATAGCTTGCAAGACAGGTGCCTCGTAATTTGCAGGCGTTGTGTCGCTAATGGTTATCGCTAACGTCTGCGCTGCTCCTGCACTGAAATTAAACGATAAATTCGTCGTACCAACTGGCTGTTGGGCCAAATACGATTTACTGATCGTTACTACGTTGCCTACAATCGTATAGTCAACCATTGGCATCAGAGCTGACATACCATTCGTAATACCGCCCAATGTATTGCCGTTCAACGTCAACGTTACAGCTACATCCGCTTGCGCCGATGTTTCTTTATCGAAGCTCGCCGTCGTCTGGCTCAAGCTGCTATCCTGCGCCGCTGGAGCTGTGGAGTCGCTAATTGAAACCGCCAATGTCTGCGCTGCTCCCGCACTGAAATTAAACGATAAATTCGTCGTACCAACTGGCTGTTGAGCCAAATACGATTTACTGATCGTTACTACGTTGCCTACAACCGTGTAGTCTACCATTGGTGTCAGAGCTGACATACCATTCGTGATACCGCCCAATGTATTGCCGTTCAACGTCAACGTTACAGCTACATCCGCTTGCGCTGATGCTTCTTTATCGAAGCTCGCTGTCGTCTGGCTCAATTGGCTGTTTTGCGCCGTCGTGTCGCTCACCGTTACTGCCAACGTTTGCGCTGCTCCTGCGCTGAAATTAAACGCGAGGTTCGTCACGCCTACAGACTGCTGTGTCAAATACGCTTTGCTGATCGTTACCGTGTTGCCGACCACCGTATAATCTGTTCCCGCTGTCAGCGTCGCTCCTCCATTCGTGATGCTGCTCAGCGTATTGCCGTTCAGCGTCAACGTAACGGCTACATCTGCTTGCGCCGATGCTTCTTTATCGAAGCTCGCTGTCGTCTGGCTCAATTGGCTGTTTTGCGCCGTCGTGTCGCTCACCGTTACTGCCAGGGTTTGTGCTGCTCCTGCGCTGAAATTAAACGATAGGTTTGTCGTGCCTACAGACTGCTGCGCTAAATAGGCTTTACTGATTGTCACTACGTTGCCCACAACTGTGTAGTCCGTTCCCGCTGTTAGCGTCGCTCCTCCATTCGTGATGCTGCTCAGCGTATTGCCGTTCAGCGTCAACGTAACGGCTACATCTGCTTGCGCTGATGTTTCTTTATCGAAGCTCGCCGTCGTCTGGCTCAATTGGCTGTTTTGCGCCGTCGTGTCGCTTACCGTTACTGCCAATGTTTGCGCTGCTCCTGCGCTGAAATTAAACGCGAGGTTCGTCACGCCTACAGACTGCTGTGCCAAATACGATTTACTGATCGTTACCGTGTTGCCGACCACCGTATAATCTGTTCCCGCTGTTAGCGTCGCTCCTCCATTCGTGATGCTGCTCAGCGTATTGCCGTTCAGCGTCAACGTAACGGCTACATCCGACTGTGCGGATGTTTCTTTATCGAAGCTTGCTGTCGTCTGGCTCAATTGGCTGTTTTGCGGTGTTGTGTCGCTCACCGTTACTGCCAACGTTTGTGCTGCTCCTGCGCTGAAATTAAACGCGAGGTTCGTCACGCCTACAGACTGCTGTGCCAAATACGCTTTGCTGATCGTTACCGTGTTGCCGACCACCGTATAATCTGTTCCCGCTGTTAGCGTCGCTCCTCCATTCGTGATGCTGCTCAGCGTATTCCCGTTCAGCGTCAACGTTACGGCTACATCCGACTGTGCGGATGTTTCTTTATCGAAGCTCGCTGTCGTCTGGCTCAATTGGCTGTTTTGCGGTGTTGTGTCGCTCACCGTTACTGCCAACGTTTGCGCTGCTCCTGCGCTGAAATTAAACGCGAGGTTCGTCACGCCTACAGACTGCTGTGCCAAATACGCTTTGCTGATCGTTACCGTGTTGCCGACCACCGTATAATCTGTTCCCGCTGTCAGCGTCGCTCCTCCATTCGTGATGCTGCTCAGCGTATTGCCGTTCAGCGTCAACGTTACGGCTACATCCGACTGTGCGGATGTTTCTTTATCGAAGCTCGCTGTCGTCTGGCTCAATTGGCTGTTTTGCGGTGTCGTGTCGCTCACCGTTACTGCCAACGTTTGCGCTGCTCCTGCGCTGAAATTAAACGCGAGGTTCGTCACGCCTACAGACTGCTGTGCCAAATACGATTTACTGATCGTTACCGTGTTGCCGACCACCGTATAATCTGTTCCCGCTGTTAGCGTCGCTCCTCCATTCGTGATGCTGCTCAGCGTATTCCCGTTCAGCGTCAACGTTACGGCTACATCTGCTTGCGCTGATGTTTCTTTATCGAAGCTCGCTGTCGTCTGGCTCAATTGGCTGTTTTGCGGTGTCGTGTCGCTCACCGTTACTGCCAACGTTTGCGCTGCTCCTGCGCTGAAATTAAACGCGAGGTTCGTCACGCCTACAGACTGCTGTGCCAAATAGGCTTTGCTGATCGTTACCGTGTTGCCGACCACCGTATAATCTGTTCCCGCTGTTAGCGTCGCTCCTCCATTCGTGATGCTGCTCAGCGTATTCCCGTTCAGCGTCAACGTAACGGCTACATCTGCTTGCGCTGATGTTTCTTTATCGAAGCTCGCTGTTGTCTGGCTCAATTGGCTGTTTTGCGGTGTCGTGTCGCTCACCGTTACTGCCAACGTTTGCGCTGCTCCTGCGCTGAAATTAAACGCGAGGTTCGTCACGCCTACAGACTGCTGTGCCAAATACGATTTACTGATCGTTACCGTGTTGCCGACCACCGTATAATCTGTTCCCGCTGTTAGCGTCGCTCCTCCATTCGTGATGCTGCTCAGCGTATTCCCGTTCAGCGTCAACGTTACGGCTACATCCGACTGTGCAGATGTTTCTTTATCGAAGCTCGCTGAACCTGGTGAGATCGCCGAAGAAGCTGAAACTCCTGTCATCATGACCAGCTTGTTAGGCCCGGATACAACAACTTCATTATTGAGGTTCATTAATGCAGCTGCTCTCTTTGAACTATCTAGTGTAGAGGACGCCTGCCAAGTAGCCCCATCATCATTTGAATAAAAAATGTCCTCAGATTCATAACTGCTATCTGTAAAAAGCCCATAAAGCGTATTGCCTTTCTTTTCCATAAATGTCGAACCACCATATACGAAATAACCACCTGTTAAACCAGGAGCAGACCATGTCGCAAGATCCGCACTCGTACGGGTAAACATTTCATAGGTTGATGAATCGAACCCAAGCAAAATATATTTGCTGCCATCAAAAATTATATTGGTTACGAAATCGGTTGAATTAGGATAACTGCTATCGTGATTCGTCCAATTTATTCCATCAGTTGAGGTCAGGATTGCAATCTCAGTCACATTTCCACTGTTATCATTAGCATTTCCAAGAGCAACAAATTGATTATTAATATAAGCAACCGAGGCTAAATAGTTCAACGTATTGGTAGGCAAGGTCCGCTCAGTCCACGTAACACCGTCCGACGATGTCTCAATCACTGCTCTATTGGCAGAGGATAATTGACCAGCGGTCACAAACACGCCATTTCCATAAGCAACATCAGTTAAAGTTTCATTGCCAAGCAGGCCAGCTTGCAGGCTCCAGCTTGTACCGTTGCTGGAGGTAGCAAGCATTGTTGCACCGTGATAAGGTCCGGCAACTGCCACGTACTTGCCATTTCCGTGTGCGACTGCTGTAAAAGCATCTGCAAATCCTGATACACTTTGCTGCGTCCATGCAGAAAGATCATTGGAAGTCCAAATCCCTCCTTCTCTTCCCAATATTCCAACGGCAATATATTGGGTACCGTCATATATAATTTCATTAAAAGTCCCGCCCCATTTGTAGCTCCAATTCGAGCCCGTGTCCGAGACGCTTATCCCTTCACTGCCAAACAAAAAATATTTTCCATTTATATAGGAGGCATTCTGATCAACAAACTCTCGTTCAAAAGGCTGCTGGGTCCAAGTTGTCGCATCTGTAGATGTATAAACAGCGCCATACTTGCTTCCCTCACTGCCGAACAAATAATAATGCGTGCCATCATAAAAGCCTTGTCTCATTTGGCCGGTTGCATTTACTCCATCTTGCTTAGACGGGGCACCCAGTAAGGTGAAAGTAGAGAGATTGGTAGAGGTCCAGATGTGGCCGCTAATATCAATCATAAAATAACGGTCATTCATCCATTCCATAAAATTGGCTCCATCAGCGGGGGTTGAGGCAGGAGTCATTGGCCGAACGGAAGTCCACGTCGTGCCATTAGTCGTCGAATAAATTTTGCCTTCCTGACTCGACACAGCGAGGCGCGTCCCATTTTCTCCCACTGTTACTTGAGTGATGGATTTATTTGAAGGTAATCCAGTAGGCACAACCGTAGTCCAAGTCGTACCATTAGTAGAGGTAACAAACTTCCCTAGAGAGAGTCCATAAAAAGCTCCAGCCCCATTAAACGTAAAATATTCGACATTAGTAATGGTGGAAGAAACCCCTGAGGCCTGCTGTGTCCAATTCACGCCATCCGTGGAGCTCAAAATAACCCCATCAGTACCAACGGCAACAAAGACACCATTGCCATAAGCAACGCCATAAAAACTAAAGCTTGCTGGAGCAGATACTCCAGTATAATTAGAATCCGCCCTTGTTTTTACACTTTCCCAATGATCGGCATCTGTAGATTTAATAATTGCCCCATAAGTCCCAACAGCAACGTACACTCCGTTGCCATAAGCTCCAGCTGCCATGGAATTTGCAGGCAACGCTTCCAAGCTCTTCGTCGTGAAGGTGTCCGGCGTAGTGGCTGCATAAATAGAAGGGATACAAACTTGAATCATAAGGAGTAAAGCGAGCATAAAAATTCCTATTCGCGGCCATTTCGAAGTGTAATGCCTTTTTGTCATAGCTAAATGCCTCCAGAATTTTATTAAGTTGCTGTCTATGTCTTGCAAACCCTTTCAATACCCGATACGATATATACTGGCTTTTATAACCTGTCGAACCTCCCCTTTTATGCCTCATTTACACCGCCTTAGATGACGCCCCCAATAGCTTCTGTGCCAAAACTGAGTCTGAAAATGTCTAGCTGTAAATAAATTCGACAAATTATAACATATCCCTCCAATAAAATGACGAATTTAGACCTAAATTTTCATCAAAATGTGTCGAATCCTCAATCGAGCATAAACCGTAACTGGCAAGGCTTTAACAAAGAAAAGAACCTCGCATTTTTCATTTCTTATCCACCTCTTTCACCATACCGCTTCGACATATTTTTTTAAAAACACTGTATAAAATCGTTACGGAAATCGTAATTCACACCGATATATACTACATGTTAGGTTAACTTTTTAAAAAAGAGGGCGGGATTTTATGTTAAAACTACCTTTACGCTGGCGGCTTGCTCTGCTTGCTGCAATTCCGCTTATTGCGTATGTGTTGTCGAGCTTGTATTACCTAAACGGTCAGCAGCAAATGGTTCGTACGATGACAACACAGATTTATGACACATCCACTCAGGTCAGTTCACTTATTTTGAATGCAGACCGCGACATGTATCAAGCCTATCAAGCGTATTTAAAAGTGGAGTCCGGTACGTTAAACGCGACTGAAGTGGATGAAGCACGCAAAGATCTGGCCGATAATATTGCTCAGGTAGCCGAACGTGTTGGAAAAGCAACCGTTATTATTGAAGCGCAATCTTTGCAAACATTGGCTTATGGTGAGTCTGGCCGCACGATTGAGGACATTTTGGGGCAATTCCAGCCAAAATATGAATTTTGGTCCTCTGCTGCCGTACAGGCCGCTGCCGGAGATCAGCACCAGTTCCGCAATGCCGAAATTGACGACGCTTTTAAAGACAGCCGCTCCGGTATTAACGAGATTGTAGATAGCTTAGACATGCATGCGGAGCTGACGATTGCGGCAATCAACAAGCAAGTAGATCAAAATCGACTTGTTGCATTCATAACGATTACTTTAGTTACGCTTCTTCTAGTCATTGTTGTTATCATCACCGTCCGTCAAATTATGCGGACTGTCCGCATGATCGTTGCTAAATCCAATCAAGTGGCAGCAGGAGATTTAACGGTACAGCGCGATGAAAATCCTGGGAAGGACGAGCTTGGCCGGATTTCAGCAGCCGTCGATCATATGATTGACACGATGCGCAAGCTGATTGCCGGCATTTCGGAGTCTTCCGTCGAGGTAAGCGCAGCTTCCTCCCAGCTAACGGCTGCATCGCAGGAATCGACCGAGGCCGCAGAGCATACTGCGATTCGGATTCAAGAGGTTGCTCAAAGCTCAATGGTTCAAGCTAGAACGGCGCAGGAAACATCCCGTGCAATTGAAGAAATGGCGGTTGGCATTCAGCGTATTGCCGAAAATACAACTTCCATTGCCATACATTCCTCTGAAACGTCAGAGCAAACCGAGCAAAGCCAACAGGCGCTCGCTGCGCTCATCACACAGATGGAGGATGTTCGTTCCGTCATTACGAAGCTGTCGGAAAGCATTCAGTCTCTTGAGCATCGCTCGCAGCAAATCGGCAAAATCGCTCAAAATATTACCGCATTCGCCGGTCAAACGAATATTTTGTCGCTGAATGCCTCCATTGAGGCGGCACGGGCAGGAGAACAAGGCAAAGGCTTCGCCGTAGTTGCAGAGGAAATCCGCAAGCTGGCTGCGGCTTCGCTGGAATCAGCGGAAGGCATTAATACGCTCGTAGCTGGCACTCGCAGTGAGATTGCTAGTGCAGCGGGCTTTATGGCGACAACCGTTCAAGAGGTCGCAAATGGCGGCGGCCAGCTGAAGATTGTGCAGGAGAGGCTTGATGCTATCTCTATCGCGATTGAGCAAATTGCGAATCAGCTCCATGATAATTCAGCCATTGCAGAGCAATTATCCGCAGGCTCACAGCAAATTAGCGCTTCAACAGAATCAGCTGCAGCTGGCGCTGCCTCCAATTTAGAGAAAACAGATGATGTGGCGGCGGCAACGGAGGAACAGCTGGCACAGATGGAGCATATCGCGGCATCGGCACAAGCACTGAATCGCATTGTTAGCGATTTGGAAACAGCTATTTCCGCATTTAAAGTGAGCTGACAAAGGCATCAGGTATCGCCCTCCTCTCGTCGGCAAAGCTACCGTTTCGAGGGTAAAATAAAAGAGCAAGGCTTCCAAGGCGAAGCCAGGAAGCCTTGCTCTTCTCATTTTCTACTGCTCTTGCAGAAGCTTGGCGACAATCGTCGCTATTTCAGCACGATTAATTGATTGCTCCGGCTTGATAGAACCATCCTTATAACCGCTGATCAGACCATGCTCTGCCAAAGCTTGAACCGCTTCGGCTGCCCAAGCAGAGATGCTCTCGCTATCCTTGAAGCTGCCTTCGCCACTTGCCGTGCCAGCAGCAAGCTGCCCCTTAATCGCACGGTACAAAATTACAAAAGCCTCCTCGCGGGTAATTTCCTGATTCGGCTTAAAGCTGCCGTCAGCAAATCCGCTCACAATTCCTTCATTAACCAATGCATTTACCGAGCCTGCATACCAAGCTCCTTCCGACACATCGCTAAATTTCGATGAGCCGGCAGCCGTGTCCAGCTTCAGCAGACGGAAAATAATCGTCATAAATTCGGCGCGCTTCATCTTTTTGTCCGGCTGGAACGTACCGTCTGGATATCCTTTCATAATACCCTGAGCCGTAAGCTTGCCAATTGCCGCTCCTGCCCAATGATTGCTTACATCCGGGAATGCTGGCGGATTCGTTCCTGTTCCTGGATTCGTTCCCGGTTCTGTTCCTGTTCCTGGCGTAGTTCCTGAATTCGACCCATTGCTCGATCCGCTTCCCGAGCCCGAGCCTGAATTGCTGCCAGACCCCGAGCCTGGATTCGTTCCTGGGTTTGTCCCCGTATCCGTACCGCCACCGCTGCTTGCTTTAGCAGGAACGATAACAGAACGGACAATGACAGCGCTGGACTGATCCGATAACCGCGTCACTTCAAGCTCCAATTGAACCGTTGTTGCTTGCTCTGGCGGTGTAATCGTACCATCAGTACCAACCACCGCACTGTTAGAGGATTTGATCTTCACTGTGAAGCCTTCTGGAGCTTCCGGCAGCATCAGTTGTACCGCACCTTGCGCTGGTGCCGCTATTTCGCCCAGACGATTTGCCGCCTGAGCGGCCGTTTGCTCCTTAGCGACAATCATAATCCAGCTAATTTGCGGATCAGGAGCGCCATTAACCGCCCTGCGAACCGTCAGTGCAAGCTTCCCATCAGTTACATTCACGTCTTCGTAGCCAAGCACATCACGCGCAGCACTGAATGCATAGCTATTTGTTTTAATTTCATCATTAATAATAATATGTGCTTTGCGATTGCCAGAAGTATATTGCGACCATGGGTCGTAAAGACCTACAAATACATCATATTCGCCATTTGCAATATCAAAGCGATAGGACAAATCATCGCCCGATCCAGACTTTAAGTAACGCAGCGATGCGAATAGATCGCCGCTTTCTGTGCCAGAGCTCGATGTTACATCTCCCACATAACCCCAATTTTGACCATTATCCGGATCATATTTCTGGTCGATTGCTTCTTTATTAATAAGCGTATCTTCCATGTAGGAAATCATGTCGTTATAATCGGCTGTTGCCGCTCCTCCCGCATGAACGAAATAAGCGCTGCGATCAGGAACCACATAAATTTTATGTTCAATTGTTTTGCTGCTCGCCCCGCTAAGCGTGCCCTTTAGCGTCACAATGCCAGGCTTAGCGAATAGCTCCGGCGTTGCATTCCAAGTAATTGCAGCCGTCGTTTGCAAACCGCCAGACAACGTAATTTGCACTGTATCTGGCAGTGCGGGCACTTTGCCTATCGAGGTCTGCGAAGGCAAAGGCGTATCAATCGTAATACGTCCCATAGCGTTCAGCTCATCCAGCGTCCATTCATCGCGCCAGCGAAGCGCGATTTCATCATTTTGACCAAATTCGATTGGCAGCCAAATGTAACGCGAATTTTTCAAATCATTTTTGTCCCAGCGATCGCCCATGTAGAGGAATTTACCCGCTGCTGGATCAATCGGAAGAACGTGCGTGCTTTGCGAGGCAAACGTCGTACTGCTTCCTGGTGCTACATCGCGCATTGGCTTCCATTCACCGAAAATATTATCGGCAACCGTATATTTCCCAAGGTTCGGGTCCCATCCAGTAGCGCCAGAGGTGATCATATAATATTTGCCCTGATATTTGAACAGGGCAGGCGCTTCCCGCTGTCCTCCCGGAAATACCCGAACGTAATCGACACCATATTCGGCTTTGTACACGGTATCGCGCTCGACATTGCCGTCTTTATGCCAGCCGACAATATCGGTATATTCCTCGTTTAGCTTGGAAATGTACATCGTCATATTTTCCTCACTGGAATAGACGAGGTAAGCTGTGCCGTCATCATCCTTGAACAGCGTCATATCCCGCGCCATGCCCGGCTGGTTAGGCTGTCCATTGTAGGCAGCATCCGCAGGAGCACGATCCATTCGGTGGCTTTCGCCGTAAACGAACGGTCCTGTTGGCGAATCGCTCAGCGCATAGCCTGCCTCCGCCTTCGCATAGTTGGCTGTTGACGTTTCTGATGGGCCATCCGTATGCATCCACATCACGTATTTTCCAGTAGCATCATTGTAAATAACCTTTGGACGCTCGATAATGCGATCCGTCCCAATATCGTTCAAAATGCTGGCTTGATCCGTTCTGCCTGCATAAAGCTGAGAGATGAGCGGGTCATTCGTAAAATCATCCATCGACCCAATCGCAGTCAATGCCAGACCATGATCCTCCCAATTGTATAAGTCAGTTGAGGAGTAAACCCGAACGCCGCGGGCTGGCAAGTAGCCATTGGTCTTATCCTCACCATACCAATAATATTTTTGCGTATGCTCATCATAGATAATGCCGCCGCCATGCGCCTGAATAAGCGCACCGCTCGTATCATTCCACACCTTGCCTGGCTTAAACGACGTATTCGGCACATCCAGCGATAGCTGAGCAAGCGCCGTATTAAGCAAAGCGATAGCCGAGCGAATCTGCTCCTGCACCGCCGGATCTTGAATGTCTGTGCCATTTGCAGACAGCGTATCGAATACACTCTCCGCATTCGTAATTGCATCGTTCAGCACCTGTATGCTGTAGCGTGTGTATTTCGCATCAGCCGCTTCGATTTTCGCTTCGTCCAGCTTATCTCCGAGGTCGGACAAAGGAATCGTGACATTCAGACGGATAATAATATAGCTGATCATTGGATCATTATAATTGCTTAATCCCGCAGTAGCTGGCCCTTGAACGCGAACCTGCATTTCATTTCCTGTCAGCCTTAAATTGCGGTAAGTTACTTCCTTTACGGCATCATATTCTCCAATAGCCGTTTCACCGAAGAGATTCGTCCCGTTCACAACCATATTGACGCTGCGACCGCTCCATGGATTTTTGAACCCAAACGTAATATCATAGCTGTCTTCTGGCAGCTCAAATTTGTATTCAATCGCCTTATCCCTTACTTGCGAGCCGTTATAATAACGGAGCGTACCCAGCTTCGTTGAAGCATCGCCTGTTCTCGCAGCTGATGTAGTCGTTACTAACCCCCATTTTTTTCCGGTTACCGCATCTACCCCATAAACCTGCTCAGTTACGGAGGAATACAGTCCAAACTTATCAGTGCCTTCAACTGTAGATGGGGTTGTATCCCCTGCATTCACAAAATAAAGAATATAGTCATTATCCTTCAATTCCTGCTCGGTAAAATCATCACGTACCGCTGTGCTCACACCAGTCAAATTATTTCCGTTTTGCTGATCATTAGCCGCATAGGCAGGAACAGCAGATACGAGCATGGATAGGACCAGTAGACAAGAGCATGCGGCCGAAAGCCATTTTCGCTTATTCACTGCGATAAATCCCCTCTCTGTATATAGATCACCCCAGCCATGTATGCGTTTGCAAAAAAAACACTGGAGCGTCACAATGAATTGTAACCAACGACTGGCTATCGTTCAATTGAACAATTCGGAGCAGGCTGAACCGCTGATACTCCCACAAATTGTTCACCTTGGTTTCATTTGTTCACACGATATTAAAATGCAAAAAAAGCCCGCAGCTTCGGCTAGGCCGAATATCACTGCGAGCTTCTAAATATGCTTTTACAAATAAATTTCCTTGCCAGTCGCTGCCGATTCATAGATGGCTTCCAAAATTTGCGTCACTACGAAAGCCTGCTCCGGCTTAACGAGCGGCTCCGTATCATGGATAACCGCCTCCAGCCATTGCCGCGCTTCCTTCGTACCCGGATCATTCGAGCCGGGGCCAAAATACGCGATGCCGGGACCAGCAGCCGCCTTCGTTTCCATCAGCTTGCCGAACTGAACATTGTTAAAGATCAGCTCTCCAGCATAATCTGCGCCCTGCTTCATCTCTGCTCCGCCGTTTGTGCCATAGAGTGATGCTTTCGCTTCCTTCACATCCGTCGTATTCAATGCCCATGAGCTTTCAAGGAAAATCGTGGCGCCATTTTCCATCTTAATGAGGCCGAATGCGGAATCCTCGACTTCCAGCTCCTCCGGCTTCCACGGACCGAACATATTACCCTCTGGCTTATCCCGCAGCTTGTAGAACACCGAGCCGCTAACGGACTTCGGTTTGTAATTGTCCATGAACCATAATGCCAAATCAAGCGCATGCGTGCCAATATCAATCAGGCAGCCGCCGCCCTGCTGCTCCTTGTCGGCAAATACGCCCCATGTTGGAAGCGCCCGCCTGCGGATCGCATGGGCTTTCGCCATATATACCTCGCCGAGCGCGCCTTCCCGGCAAGCTTGATACAGGGTTTGGGAATCGTCATTCCAACGGTTTTGGTAGCCGATTGTCAGCTTTCTGCCAGTCCGCTCTGCGGCATCCAGCATTTTACGCGCTTCTGCCGAATTAATTGCCATCGGCTTCTCACACATCACATGCTTGCCTGCCTCCAGCGCATCTACGGTAATAAATGAATGCTGCAGGTTTGGCGTCAGCACATGGATAATATCAATCGAGCTATCTTCTAGCATCTGCTTATAGTCGGTATACGTCTTGGCATCCTCTGTACCGAACTGCTGCGCCGCTTTCTCTGCCTGCTCCGGGAGGATATCGCAGAACGCAACCATTTCTACCAAATCGCTATTATTTTTAAGTGACGGCATATGCTTCTGAAAGGCGATGCCTCCACAGCCTATAATGCCTGCTTTCAATTTCCCCAAAGTCATTAGCCTCCTAAGGTGAAACGGCCGCAAGCCCTCCATTGGCGGCAAAGCAACCGTTTCACGATGAAATATAAGCATAGTTATAAATGTGAGCCTATAAAATATTATTTTTTAAATGAATGTGCGCAAATAGGCTAGATCGTTACGGACGCTGGCAAGCTTATCCGCTGATTTTCCTTCATTTTCAACCAACGCATATTTCACATGTCCGAGCTCCTTGATCTTTCCATACACAGAGGCAAAATCGAAGGCGCCTGTACCGAGATCCACAAAGTCCGAAGGCACGATATATTTACGGTATACATCCATTAGCCCAAGCCCTTCATCGCCGTTCGCACGCATTGACTCGAATAAATTAAGCGGGCCAGACAGCTGCTTGCTGTAATCCTTCTGATGAACCATATCACAGCGGTCCCCAACACGCTCCATTACGGCAATCGGATCAACCCCTGCCCGCATCACCCATACGAGATCCAGCTCAAATTTTAAATGCTTGGGATCGGTATGAGCGGCGAGGATATCAAATAATGTTGTATCGCCATCCGACTTGAATTCATGAGCATGATTATGGAGATAAAGCTGGAAGCCGCGCTGCGCAAGCTTGCCGCCAAGCTGCGTAAGCTGCTCAGCGAGACGCAGCGTGCTGTCACGGTCATCCATCCACACGGATGGAAGCACCAGTGACATGCAGCCTAGCTGCTCGTAATAATCCATCAGCTCATCCCAGCGATGAGCCAGCAAATCCTCGCCCGGCATCGGCCCTTCATGGGCTGCGATAGCCTTAAGGCCGGAAGCCGCCAGCTCGGCGGCAACCTCCTTGGCCGGAAATTCATCGCTGAACCGCGACATTTTCACCATATTGAAGCCTAGCATTTCTAGATGGGTATAGCCTGCTTCCGCAAGCTGGCGCAAGGTGCCGAAATAATCTTGAGCTAGCTGCTCATGGACGGAATATATGTTAATGCCTGCTTGAATACTCATGCCAGACCATCACTCCTTCGAATATTATTTATTGGCTGCAGCCCACTCATCAAGCTGCTTTTGTTTTTCGGCAACGATTTTCTCCATGCCGGCCGATTTCAGCTTCGCAATATATTCCGGCAAATATTTATCCGGGTCAAGTGTGCCATTTTCCAAACCAATCTTGAATTGCTCCTTCACATTCTGTACAGCCGCTACTTCTGTTTTCACAGGGTCCGCTGTAAAGCTGAAGCCAAGCGCGTTCGATTTAACCGCCGTTTTGTTGAACTCGTCCAGCTTCGTCCACAGATCCGCGCTGTCCCCTTCCCAAATATAGGAAAGCAATTGATTACCCCACATCCAGCCATGCGTCGGGTTGTAAGTCGAGCTAGAGGAATCTACACCAGCCGGGAATCCAACGATATTGCCTTCCTTCACTTCATAGTGCTTGCCTTTAATGCCATAGTCGATCAGGTTAATGAGCTCCGCATCCGAATAAAGCAGGTTCAGGAACATCATCGCGCGCTCAGGGTCCTCGGAGTTTCTTGCAATGCCGAACATAATGTTAGCGATTGAAGAAGTCGTCGAAATGGCTGGAGAAATACGTGCCGCAACGAGCGGCGTACCTGCAAGCAGCGACTCCTTGCTTTCATAGCCAGGCTTCATATGCGCCATGAAGGAAAACGCTTTGTTAGCTTTGATCAACTGCTCGGAAGTCGTTTGGTTCGTCGAAACATCTTTAGGGATAAAGCCTGCGTTGTACCATTCTCTTGCTTGTTTCACCAAGCTCGCATATTCAGGTGTTTCGTACCAGTTTACTACTTTCAGCTCGCCATCAAAGCCGAGCAATACGCCATTCTCGTCGCCAAGCGGGTCGATGACGCTGCCCACTATAGATTGGATAAGCGAGAAGCTTGGGCCTTCTGGCAGAACCGCCGCCATGCCCGGCTCATTCGTTTTAATCGTTTGGAAAACAGCCGTCAAGTCATCCATTGTCTTGATCGCACTGACATCAATTTTGTGTTTATCTACAATATCCTGGCGCATCACGAGGCCATAATCTGCTGCCCAGTCACGTACGCTTGGAACAGCGTAAATTTTACCATTTGAGGAGCCAGCTTTAATGACATCCTCGCCAATAACCTTCTGAATATCTTGACCGTATTTCGACAGCAGATCATCCATCTCTACCAGTTGGCCCTTAGCAGCCTGTGTGCCAAAATTAAGCCCTGTGCCGGTTACGAGAATATCCAGCGGCTCATTGCCCGCAAGCATCAGGTTCATCTGCTGCTGCCATGCTCCGATATCAATAGGCAGGAATTTTACGGTTGCATTGATTTTCGCTTTTGTAATTTTGTTGACCTCGGCTTGTACCTCAGCCAAATCCTTCGTATTGCCGATGCTTAAGAAAGCTACCGTCATTTCATAAGGCTTAAGCTCAGACGCTCCGCCTGTTTCTCCACCTGCACTGTTCGTTGCTCCGGCATTCGATGTTGAACTGCCGCTGTTACCGCCACATGCTGCAAGCACCAGCATCACCGTCAGCAGCATCGCCACTATTCCATTTGAACGTTTTCTCATCTCTGCAACCTCCCTGTATGTTCAAGCTTGTATGCTAACCGGCCAAAGGCCGTGTATAGCCGAACGTTTAACCTTATTAACCTTTAACAGCACCAATGACAAGTCCTTTGACAAAATACTTTTGGAAGAATGGATATGCGCATAACAGCGGCACTACACCGATAACCGCCATGGCCATTCTTACCGTTTCCAGAGGAATGGATGCACTAGCTACTTCCCCCGCATTCAGCGTCGAGGCGTTGTTCTGGATAAACTGAGCATTGAGCAAAATCCGATTCAGCAGGTTTTGCAAACTGAATAGCTTGCTGTCATTAATGTAGATGAGCCCGTTAAACCAGTCGTTCCAGTAGCCAATCGTCTGCATGAGACCAATCGTTGCCAGAATCGGCAGCGACAGCGGCAAAATCATTTTAAAGAAGATTCTAAACTCTCCCGCACCGTCAATAGAAGCGGATTCGATAATCGCATGCGGAATCGAATTTTGGAAGAACGTCCGCATAATGAGGACGAAGAAGCCATTCGTCAGCAGGCCTGGAATAATAAGCGCCAGCAGCGAGTTTTTCATATCAAATACTTGCGTATAAATGATGTAGGTTGGAACGAGTCCACCGTTGAACAGCATGGTGAAAAAGACGTAAAAGGCAAGCTGCTTTTTCATTGGCATATCACTGCGCGACATCGGATAAGAGAGCAGCGCCGATATGGACAAGCCGACGAAGGTTCCGATTAGGGTCACGAGTATGGTAATGCCATAGGCGCGGGTAATATTTTCAGCATCACTCCACAAAAACTTGTAAGCCTCCAGACTCCATTCGCTCGGAAATAAGGAGTAGCCTTCCTGAACAATGGACGCCTCACTCGTGAAGGAAGTCGTCAGCAGCAGCACGAATGGCATCATGCACATGAGTACAACAGCGATAAAGAATACATGAACCGCAGCTTGAAATATTTTATCCTTCGTATTTACCATGACCCTAACCTCCTAGAACAGCGCATTGTCGCGGTTTCGTTTACTTACAATGTAGTTAGACAGTATTACGAGTACAAAGCCAACAACGGATTGATACAAGCCGGCAGCAGAGGACATTCCGATATCCCCGAGATTAATAAGTGCCCGGTAAACATACGTATCTACGACGTTCGTCGTTGAGAGCAGCTCGCCCGTATTCAGCGGTACTTGATAGAATAGACCAAAATCCGAGTAGAAAATACGTCCAATTTGCAGCAATGTCATGATTGTAATAACGGGAGCGATAAGCGGAATCGTAATTTGTGTAATTTGCCGCCATTTACCAGCTCCGTCAATGGTAGCGGCTTCATAATATTCCGGATCAATGCCGATGATTGCTGCCAGATAGATAATGCAGAGGTAGCCGACATTTTTCCATATGTTAACGATGACTAGAATGAAGGGCCAATATTTAGGCTCGCTATACCAGGAAATCGGGTCAATTCCAAAGAACGGAAGAATCTGCTTATTGATGAAGCCAGTCTCGCCACTCAGCATAGCCAGTACTAAATAACCGACGATAACCATGGAGATCAGATAAGGAATGAGTACAATGCTTTGATAAAAGCGGGCAGCCACTTTTTTCTTAACCTCATTGAGCAGTATTGCAATGCCTACCGCTATAACTAAATTTAAGATGATAAAGGCTATGTTGTACAACAGCGTATTGCGGGTGATGATCCAAGCATCTTCGGTTTTGAATAAGTATTCAAAGTTTTTAAGACCGATCCAATCACTGGCGAGAATGCCTTTGGCAAAGTTAACGTCCTTGAAGGCGATAATCAAACCCAGCATCGGCAAATAGTTGTTGATGAACAAATAGATGACTCCGGGAATAATCATAATGAATAATGGTGCGTAACGCTTCAGCTTTTTCAACACGGGATTTTTCGCCCGTCTTACTTCCGTCTGCTGCTCCGCTGGTTTTGCTGTCACTGTGCTTGCCGTCGTCGCCATCGCGGTTCCCCCTTCACTTCTTGTATCCTTATCTTAGTTTTTTGCGGGCAAGCACACTACGACTAAACCGACTTCTTCGTTGTCATCTTCCGACATCTTGAAGAGGGGGACGAATAATAAGCACGAGACTGGCTCCAATATAAAAAAAACCAGCCTCATTCCTGAACTGGAAAATACGTTCAAGAATGAAGCTGGTTTATTGACATAACGCTAGCTTGATCTTGTTAGCTTGACCTTGCTAGCATACTCTTTAATGCTATAACCAATCATCGAAATGATTGGTTACAAATTGAATCTCGCTCTCATAGTGGGCCAAGTGACCTTCATCAACCATTTTCTTAAAGGCAAGATTTCCCTCGGCAGCACCCTTTCTTAATGTATCGCACATTGTCTCCAATCGTTGAATAATCCATTTGCAAAGCTCATTAGGGATGGGCGTTCCATACGAATCAAAAAACAACTGAATTCGCCGACGGCGCTCAGCCGAATGTAAATTCGATTGATACTCTACCGTCTTTCCCGAGGCATGGTCTGGTGCAAAGCTTGCAAGCGGAACGGTTGTGTAAAGAGAATACGCAATGTCCCACATGCGCGGACCGGGACCTGCCATGTCAAAATCAATCAGAGCCACAGGAGTCCCCTCCTGAAAGACCACATTGTAAAGCGCTGCGTCATTATGACAGATCACTTCGTGCTCACGCTCATCCATATAACTAAGCTGCCAGCTGCTCTTTGTTATAAGCTTGGAACCCGCAGTCGCATCATGGAAACGCCGTAAAAGACTCGCTAGACCCACAAGCGTATCATCCGACCACATGTAAGGTTCAAGTTCAGGGTAATCGTTACCTGGTGATACACCTGAAATGAATGTTAATCTTTCACGATCAAATTCGTCGATTCCGAGAAATCTTGGCGCCCCCTCAAAGCCTAACTTCTCTAAATGCTCTAGCAGTTCATGAACACGAGGACTCCAATAACCAGTAGGTCGGAGAACCATGTTTTCCTTTCGAATAATACGATTAACATTCCCGCCCTTTAATACTTCTTCCTCAGTCACGATGACCCCCTCCTCCAGATCATTAGTTATTTGGAAAAAACAAATATTCCCCATGAAGCTCAGCTCCAAGGGGAATATTGGGTGAATTCAGTTCATCATGAAGCCAGATATAAATCGAAAATTCAATTTCTAGCCTTCTCAAGCCTCTTTAGTCAAACAGGATGACAACCTTTACGCTTTTACTCCTTGTACTCTCAAGGCTTCATTTGTTTGAACGATTTTGCCGAAACCGCTGCCTTTTTTGTTCGTATCCTTGTTGCCAAATCCGATTGGTGGAATCATTTGCTCACCTCCTTTGCAGGGCAATGCGTATACAGGCACTTAATAATCCGAAGCTTGCTACTTGAAATACTAGCTGGTTGGGAAAGTTATAAATACGGATAACCATTATTTCTAAAGGTTAGGTGCGCGCCTAAGCTGCTAGTTTCTGAACGTAGCCTTCAAGCTCGCTATAGGGGATTTTGTAAAGAGTGAGCTGATTCACAGATGACCTCGATGCGCCTGGCAGCCGTGTAAATTTGGACAGCAGCCTATCAAGCTGACAATCATCCGCCCTTACCCAGAACTGCACCTGCTGAACGCCGGGGCTTGTTTTCTTCATCAATTCAATGAGCGCATTCAAGCCGTTTGCAAACAGCCTGGTACTACGATATTCCTTACGGATAAAAGCAATCTCGATCTGGCAAATATGCTGATCCTCGTAATCATGCTCGCCCGTCCCGCAGACGAAGCCCGCGGCTCCAACGATTTCGTAAGGCTCCTCACTAAAAAGCAGCAGGCCTTTGCCCAAAATAAGCGGCCCTCCCATAAAGCTTAGCTTCATCGGGAAGGCATACGGCAAATTCAGTTCAGCATGATGCTGAATCAGAAATGCAGCATACGCTTCTTCATCCATTTCAAGCGCACAGGGGCGAAAAATAAACGGCATTAGTTCGCTTGGGCTCTCAATGCTTCATTAACCTTAACAATTTTGCCAAAGCCGCTGCCTTTTTTGCTCGTATCCTTGTTGCCAAATCCGATTGGTGGAATCATTAGTCCGCCTCCATTCTTAGAACATTTTTCCTACAAAAATGATTATACTGGATTGGTTTTTCTTAGCATAGTACCAATTTTTCTAATATCGCCGCCAAAAACGGTCTCTTCTCCAAGCGCTCCCTCGCGCTTATATTTTTCCTCTATAAATTTGCCATACATCCGGCAAAGCTGTTTATTTTCCGATAAGGCTGCAAGACGCAGCTCCTTGACCTCTGGGTGGCTCGCCATCACATGATGGACTAGAAAGCCCAACCCTTCTGCAAACAAGCGGGTTCCCCGATGTATATGCTCCACAATGACCATATCAACAAAAGCAATTTCCTTATCCTGAAAATCCTGCTCCGGCGTCCCACAATAATAAGCCGTAATAGCGATAACCTGATGCTGCTCATTCAGCGCCACCACAAGCTGGCCCTCCGTTAAATAAGAATACAGCAGCGTCAACGTATCCATTGTCGTATAGGCGGGATGCAAATCGCGCCTATGCTTCAATAGAAACAAGCTGGCTTTTGCATATTCCTCATCATTTTCACACCGTTTAAAATAGGCCTTTGCCAACTCGATTCCCCTCTCCGAACATGCTCTACATTCTTTGCTCCAGTGTTTGCTCTAATGTATGCAGCAGTTGCGGATGCTCCTTCGTTAACCGTTGGAAGGCTTCGCGGCGCATCGACAGCACGACGCCGGGACCAGCCGCCTTCACCGTCGCCGTACGCGGAATGTTTCGCAGCAGCGCAATTTCACCGAAATGGTCACCATCCTGCAATACCGCCACCTTTTTATTTGCCTCACCAGCAAGCGCCTTCCAAATTTCAAAAATGCCGCGAACGATAATATAAAATTTATCGCCCTCCTCGCCTTCACGCACGACCTCCTCGCCTTCCCTGCACGCCTCGGAGGTGAATAATTCCGCCACACCTTCCAGAAGCCCAGGCTCTATGCCGGTGAAAAACGGCAGCCTCGCCAGCCATTCGCCTTTTACAGCCGCATGCCGCCCGTCTCCTGACACATAGAAGCCATGCTGCTTTTCCCACAGGCTGCTGTAAAGCCCTTGTTCCCCGAGCAGCTGCTGATGAGAACCGCTCTCTACGATTTGCCCGCCCTGAAATACATAAATCCGATCCGCATTAACGACAGAGGAGAGTCGGTGGGTAACTGAAACAATCGTTCGGCTGCCCTTTAATTGTCCAATAAGGTCGTTAATATCCGCCTCAGCTGCCGGGTCCAGCGCTGATGTTACTTCATCAAGCAGCAGCAGCTGCGGCCTGCGAAGCAGCGCACGTGCAATCGCAATACGCTGCCGCTCTCCTCCTGACAAGGAGCCGCCTTCATGATGAATCCAAGTATCATAGCCTTCCGGCCAGCTTGCTATGACCTCATGGATGCCGGCCTGCTTAGCAGCTGTGATCATGTCCGCTTCCTCAATAGCGCTGCCCAGCAGCAGGTTTTCCCGAATGCTCATATGAAATAGAAACGTATCCTGCGATACGAGCGCCGCACGCGCTCGCAGCGAGGACTCGCTAATATTTTGCAGCGGTAAATCTTGCATGAATATGCTTCCCTGCTGGGGGTCATAGAAACGCGACAGCAGCTGAAGCGCGGTGCTTTTGCCAGATCCGCTTGGGCCAACGAAAGCGACATAGCTGCCTGCTTCGACCTCTAGGCTAACGTCCTTCAGCTGCGGAGCACCCTCCTTGTAGCCGAAGGTGACCTGCTCCATACGCAGGGACAGGCTTGTTTCCGGTAAAGGCTGTGCATGCTCTGCCTCCGGCAAATCCGGTTTACACGCCAATATTTCCTCGATGCGCTGGAAGCTGACGTTCGATTCTATTAAATTCGGAATGAGAAAAGCCAAATTCGAGCCTGACTGTCCAACGCTCATAAACAAGGTAAAGAAGGCAATAAAGCCGCCGACCGTCATAGCATCGTGAAAAATCAAATAACCGCCGAAGCCCATCATAATGCCGTTAAGCAGCAGCAACGCCGTCAAAGGCAGCCGCTCCATCAAGGAATTGCTCATATGAAGCTTCATCCCGCTCGTAAACAGGGCTGTAATTTTGTTATCGCCCCGTGTTCGGAACCGGCTTTGCTGATGCAGGCCTCGAATCGTTTTCTGTCCCTTGGCCATCTCATCAATTAGATTGGAGAAGCGCTCCTGCGCCTCCTTGTACTCCCGATTTGCCTGCTCCGAGCGCTTCTGCACAAGCTGTGGCAGCACGAACATGAGCACCGAGCCCGCCAGCATCGCAAGCGTCAGCTTCCATTCCAGCGCAAACAGCATCACGAGTCCTAGCGCTACGGCGAGCAGCTCCTTGAGCAGCATCGGGCTGGAGCCTCGAATAGCCCGTTCAATGGAGCCCATATCAGCCGAGAAGCGGGTCACTAAATCGCCGACCCTATAACGCTCGTAGAAAGGCAGTGACTGCAGCTGAATTTGAGCAAACAGCTCCGTTCTCAGCTTGCGTATGACCTCTCCAGCCAGCCTGCCTAATGAATAATCCGATACCCAGCCGGCAATGACATTCAATAGCCCGCCAACAAGCAGGATAAGCAATATAATAATAAACATGTGAATATCGCGCGGCGTAAAGGCCTCGTCCACCAAATACTTTAGGCTGAGGGGGGCAGCCACTGAATAAGCTACTTCTAATAATAATGTGAATAAGAACACGCTGCCCAGCAGCTTGTATTCGGAGAATCGACGTAAGATTTTAAGCATCACCTGCAAAGCCAACCGCACCTCCGCCCTGAGTCTGATCTATTTATAGTTGAATACTGGAAAAAAAGCAATACTAGGGCATCAAAATAAGCCCTTCATTTCCGAGCGGACGGGCGATGGCCAGCTGTCTGCCAAGTCGTCTCACACTTGAGGAACTGAAGGGCTAATACGGAGGAGCAAAGCTCTGTTATACAAATTTAATTGTCCTTGGCCTGCCCGCATTGCTGAAGCTTGCGATATTCCTGCGGGCCGACTGATGTCGCTTTTTTGAACATTTTTGAAAAATGCGAATAGTTGCCGTAGCCCAGCTCGTAGGCAATGCTCGTAATCGCCAGCTCCGTCTTCGCCAGCATTTGCTTGGCGAGAGCTACCCGCTCTTGCAGCACATATTCTGAAATCGTAAGTCCCGTATCCTTCTTGAACAACCGGGCCAAATAATCCGGATGCAAGCACACATGGCCGGCAATATCCTCACGCGATAAATCCTCGCTCATATGCTTGGCAATATAATGCTTCACCTTATCTACAACGGTCTGTGTCTCGTCTACAACGTTCAGATTGCCGCTGACCTCCTTGATCAGCACCCCTACCCACTCCGACAAATCGGTGATGGAACGGGTGACGGCATCCGCTCGCTTCATCAGCACCATGGCGGAGAACACCTGATGCGCCCGCAGTCCCTTCGCATGCAGCACCTGATGCACCATTTGCAGAAAATCCTCATAGAAGCTGCGCAGCCAGCGGGCATCGGCTTGACCCGTATGCTTGACGCTGTCCAAATACTTTTCGATTTCCTCAAGCATTTCTTTTCCGCAGCCAAGCTTCAGCATCTCTGCCCAGCCGCTCATTACCGGAAGCGGCGCGACATCTGGACTAACGCTGTCATTAGTTAGGCAAAGCCGTTCATTTGAGCGGGTCACATTATGCGACTCCAGCTCGGCAAGCTGCTCGTACATCTCGCATATTTCCTCCACGGGCACCGCATTGCCCATATAACAGCACAAGTCGCAGAAAAAATAACGATTGCATGCCTCGATGTACGAATCGATCTGTTCATGCAACTGCTCGCCATCCTCCTCGCGAATAGGCAGCAGCGCAAGCAGCGCCCCGCTGCGCACTTGAATGATTCTGCCAAGCCCGGACTTCGCTAGAATCATCTCTTCAAAGGAATTACGCAGCGCATATTCCATAATCTTCTCCTCGCGCAGCGTCAGCTCCTTATGCCAGCGCTGGACGCTAATGAGCACCGGCTTATAGTGCGGCAGCTCCTCGTAGGCAATGTTATGCTTCGCCAGTGCTTCGCGAACGCCCTCCTTGGTTGAAGGAATGGAGCGGCTTAGCAGGTCCTGCCAGAAGCGTTCCATGAACATCGGCTGGTACGATTCCCATAGCCGGTAATAATACTCGTACATGTCTGCGAATTGCAGCTTCTCGCGGTCGAGATCGGCTTTCGCAAGTTTGTCCAGCGCGCGCTTGACGGTGCTCGCCAGCTCAGGGTAACGAACGGGCTTGAGCATATAGTCGCAGCTGCCAAGCTGAATCGCCTTCTGCGCATAGGAGAAATCCGCATGGCAGGTAAGGAACATCGCCTCCGTCTGGGGAAAATGAATTTTCACCCAGTCCAGCAGCTCGAAGCCGTTGCCCTGCGGCATTTCGATATCACAAATAAGCACATCTATTTTGCTGTCGCTCATAATTTCCTTGGCGGTTCGGATATTGTATGCCTCATGCACGACTGAAATGCCGAGCGACTCCCATTCGACGCCTGCTTTAATGCCCCGCACCGCATGCCGCTCATCATCGACAATTAACAGCTGTCTCATTCTCGTCGTCCCCCCGTCTCTTCTGGCTGCATCGGCAGCCACAGCTCCACGACTGCTCCAAGACCAGAGCTGCCGCTAAGCGCCATCCGGGCTGCATCATGATATAGCAGCCCCAGCCGCTGCTTCACATTCTGAATACCAATATGATCGCCCTCTTCGTTGTTCAGCTCCATATCGCGCTGGAGCAGCGCCAGCACCTGCGGCGGAAAACCTTCCCCGTTATCCTCAATGCGGACATATAGGGTATCTTCATTATGTGCTTGGGCAGTAACCCCAATGTGAACCTGAGTATCCGTATTTACCGCATGCTTAATCGTATTCTCCACGAACGTTTGAATAACTAATGGTGGAATCGGTATTTTTCCGAGACTCTCGTCCGTATGGAAAGCAAAGGTCAGATCGCCCGGAAAACGCATTTCCTGAATGCGTAAATAATTCATCGTATGGGCAAGCTCATCAGACAGAGACACGAACGAAAGGTTGCTGCGGAACATAAATCGGAAATATTGCACCAGGCAATGGGTCATTTCCTGAATGAGATGATAGTCCTTCACCTGAGCCAAATTATAAACAATGTTAAGGGAATTAAGGAAAAAATGCGGATTGATTTGCAGCTGCAAATGCTTAAGCTGCGCTTTTTTGTAATTCAGCTGCTCCTCCAGCACATTAACCTTGAGCTCCTGAATTTGCGTAATCATGCGGTTAAACGACTCGTTCATCACCTCAAATTCAAATGTCGAGGACGGCTTCGTGATCCGCATATCCATATTGCCAGCTTCGATGCGGCGCATCGCCATAATAATGCGATTGACCGGGACAAGCACCAGCTTGCGCAGCAGCAGCAGGATGATCGGCAAAATAATAATCGCCCCAAAGGAAATAAGCGAGACGATGCTGCGCAAGAAAGGAAGCTTCTCCAGCACGACGCTGTCAGGAATGAGGGCGACCAGTCCAAAGCGGCCTCGCGAGGAGCGCTCGCCGACAGCGATAAATTGGTCGTTTCTTCCCGTGAGCTGGTAGCCTTCATTGTCGCTGCTGCTTGGCTCAATAATGATTTCGCTATCCAGCGGCGTATCTATAATAGGCTTCATACGGTCATCCGTCAGAAAGGCCCGGCCCTTTTCACCCAAATCAATTAAATGCAGTGGAACCATGAGCTGATCGACGTTTCCCATTGCGCCAATATAAATGTCGCCGTACTGAATAACATTGACCAAATAATCACTATCTGCCATATGCTGAACGAACCAGTCCTTTTGCAGCGGCTTCTTAGCAAGCTTTATATTATCTACAATGTCCTTCTCCATTTCCGTACGGGTGACATAATCAGGAGCAACGCCAAAAACGCTCATTAAATCATCGTTCCTCGGCGAATAAATGAAGAACATATCCATCCACTTATAATTGGGCAATTCATTACTCAGTTGATTTCTAAGCTGGATCTTCTCGAACAAATAGCTGTCGGGATTTTGCTCGCGCGGCTGCTCCAGCACTAGCAGGCCGGTCTCCATCGCCGCAATATTAAATAGATATTTCTCCACATCCTCCAAATTGCGATCAATTTGCCCCATATAGAGGCTGATCAAATTTTTATTGGATTGGGCCACCTGATTGCGTACGACATTAATCGCATACAAGTTGTTGTAGATCATGAAGGAAACAATCGGAATGACGAGCAGCAGAAAGCCGAATAATAGTTTAAAGCGGAGCGTTCGATAAAAAAACGGATGACGAAGCCTCATGCCTTACCCCTCTCTCTTCTGCCGCTTTATCAAAGTATATTATTATTTGCAAACGTTTTCAATATTCAATGCCCCATCTGATGCACTTCCTCCGCATTATAGGACAATAAGCCGAACACGATCAGCAGCGTTGTGAATAATACAATGCTGACACCGATGCGTAGCAGCGTTTTTCGACGCTCGCTCATGTGCATATCTTGGCCACGGCGCTTCTTCGACGAAGCGATAAACAGCAGGCCGACCCCCAGCAGCAGTGCGATAACGACGCTCGCCTTCAAATAAACCTCCAAACTCTCACTTCCTTTCCATCCAATTATGCTATAGACGACAATCATTTGGAAAAAGTTGTGCCTGCTGCGAATTGAACAGCATGCGCTTCATTTCGCTTAAGCTGCCTCCTGATTGGGTAAGCATAAGCAAAGACATGGGCAACTGTGAGTGCTGCGGATGAACCTGACTAGATGGATGGCTATATATAAATAACTTAGTTGAAAAATAGTTCCTGAACGGAGGCAGCTGCTCATGGCTCCTAAATCAAAGACGATGCACTTTTTCCACGATATGTATGTCCGTTTCCGCGATGATGATGTGCCGGGTGTCGCGGCTCAGCTGACTTTTTATTTGATTTTGTCCTTTTTCCCCTTTCTGCTGTTCGTTGTCAGCCTGCTTGGCTTCGTGCAGTTATCGGGGGACAGCCTCGCGCCTGAGCTCATTCGCCTGCTCCCTGAAGAGACCGGCGCGGTGATCAGCCAGGTGCTTGAAGAAATTACGCAGGGCAGCAATGGGGCATTGCTGTCGCTTGGGATGCTCGCGACGATCTGGTCGGCATCAAGTGGCATGAATGCGATTATTAAAGCTCTGAATACCGCGTATGAGGAGCAGGAGAGCCGCCCCTTCTGGAAAATCCGCGGCATTGCGCTGATCGCCACGCTGGTGCTCGGCCTTGTCATTACGCTCGTCATGCTTATGCTTGTATTCGGCAAGACCATCAGCAGCTACTTGTTCGACCTGCTTCATGTGCCAAGTGAGAGCGAGTGGGTATGGAATTTGCTGAAATATATAATTCCGCTCACTGCTATGCTTATCGTATTTACAATGCTATATTGGATCGCTCCTAACCGCAAGCTGCGGCTGCGGGAGGTAATTCCCGGTGTGCTGTTTGCAACCTTCGGCTGGGTAGCAGCCTCGATGCTGTTCCAGTTTTATATGAATCATTTCGGCAGCTACTCCAAAACCTATGGAAGTATTGGCGGCATTATTATTTTGCTGGTCTGGTTATTCCTTACGTCTCATATCATTATATTAGGCGGGGAAATGAATGCGTCGCTGGCCCGTTCACGCCCAGCTGTGCCCGGTGTGCAAGAGCGCACGCCGCACAATCGGACAGGCTCCTTTTTCATCAAATAAAAAAGCTGTCCGTTAATCATTGAAAATCATTGCACATTATTGATGTCATTTAATGTCTGTTTCATATTTGTTTGCTCGGGTAAATACAAGTAATTCAATACACAATTCGAGGAGGAATATAGCATGGAATATATTATAAACAAACGCTTTGATGGGGAAGAAATACTTTTAGATGGCAACCACTACATCGGCTGCACCTTCAACAACTGCACCATTACCATATCGTCCCTGCATTTCAACTATGATCGCTGCACGTTCAAAGGCTCCAGCTTCAAGCTTAGCCCAAGCGTCTTTTTCCTGCAAAACGTTTATTCGCTGCTGCCTTCATCAACGAACGGCAAACGAGTTCAGCTTGCTTAGTACGTCGACAGAACACCCTACCTGCAAGCCACTAGAACGTTAACAAGGGCAAGATTCATGATGAGATGAATCTTGCCCTTGTCGGTTATTTTTGATTATATCGCCTATTGCTTACTCCGCTTCCGATACGACAGCAAAGCGCTCATTCACATGGTTCGCTTGCTCCGCCTCGTCCACAATGGCAATGGCATAGTCGGCATAGCTGATGTAGCTGTCGCCTTTTGCATTAAAGAAGAAATTGTCCTTGCCTTTCGTGTAAGAGCCTGTACGTTTGCCGTCCGGGTTGAAAAAAGCAGCCGGGCTAACAAATGTCCATTTGATGCCAGTCGAGCCTTGAAGGTCATTCAAGTTGCTGCCTTGGTTGAAGGCTGTTGCATAATATTCTTTAGGGAAATGCTCCGTTTCGAACAAACGCGTCTTCTTTGCTTCATCCACATACAGGCTGCCAGCTCCGCCAACTACGATCAAACGAGTTTCCGGTGCGCCCTGGAGCGCTTTAATCAGCACTTTGCCCAGCTCCACATGCTTCGTTTCCTCGCCTTGCGGTGCGCCGAATGCGTTGACTACGATGTCAAAGGCTTTCACATCCTCAGCTGTAAGCTTGAAGGCATCCTTCTCCAATACAGCTGCATTAGCTTGTGCAAACTTCGATGCCGTTCTGACGATGGCCGTCACCTCATGCCCTCTTGCTTCAGCCTCCTGAATAATCAAGCTACCCGCTTTACCTGTCGCGCCAATAACTGCTATTTTCATTGTCTATTCCTCCTGAGCTTAAATAAGGTTTATTAGCTAAAAAGCCATTCACTTAATGTAACTATTATAGTTACAACTAACTTGCAATGTCAAATCATTATTATGAAAGCTATATGCAGCGTGTCGAACGATATAATATAATGGAGATAGAAATTGCTCGAAGCATACCAAACACGGCAAGGAGACCATCTCTAATGAGCGACTTTATTATTTTCAACGTGGCCAACAAGCCTTTTGCTGTCCATTTTTCGGAAATTGATGAGATTCAAGCAGCCATAGAAGGAACACCGCTTCCTTTCGCCGAGCCGTGGCATGGTGGCGTGGCCAACATTCGCGGCGGCCTCTACACCATTATTAACTTGCGCAAAAAATTTAATTTGTTTGGACAAGCTCCAGACAGCTATCAAAAAATTATTTTGCTCAGGCAAGCCAAAGTAGCACTGCTGGTCGATGATATCGAAAATACGGCCTCCATTGAAGAAACAGACATTGAGCGTGTGCCGGATTCTTCAGAGAAGGACATTTTCCACCAAGCTTTCAGGCTGGATAACCGGGTTATTCCGATCCTGCATGTAACGCTGTTCCTCGCTTCTACCAAAACCATATAGTAAAACGACACAAGGCAGTTTCCATGCAGCTTCTACGCTGACGGGAACTGCCTTGTGCGGTGTATTTAGTACTTCCGAAACGGGATTTCCTTCTTCGCCATTTGCTCCGTATAGACGCTTTCCTGCGGCACAATTCGCTTCGGCAGCGTGCGCCCGGCAACGAGCTCCTGCACCGCCTGCATCATGTTCGGGCCAAGCAGCGGATTGCACTCGACAATGCAGTTGATTTTGCCCTCCGCCAGCTTCATGAACGCCCGACGCGTACCATCCACTGAAATAATGACAATATCCACGCCCGGCCGCAGTCCATATTCCTCTATCGCTTCAATTGCACCAAGAGCCATATCGTCGTTATGGGCAAACAATACGTCCATTTCGCTGCCATATTGCTTAAGGAGCTTGCCCATCACTTCCTTGCCTCGTTCAAACGTAAAATCAGCATCGACGCTGGCCAAGACTTTATAGTTCGGCTGCTTCAGCACAATATCCCGAAAGCCCTGTCCGCGCTGGATGGAGGGCGATGCGCCTTCCGTTCCTCGCAGCTCGACAATTTGGATGGTCTTCACAGCATTCCGCATTTTATCGACCAAATATTTGCCCGCCTTGCGCCCTTCCTCATATAAGTCCGCCCCAATATGCGTCACATAAAGCGAGGAATCGCCCACATCGACTGAACGATCGGCTATAATGAGTGGAATGCCCGCCTGCTTCACCTCGGTTAAAATCTCATCCCAGCCCGAATGCACAACCGGAGCGACGGCAATGACGTCAACCTTCTGCCTAATGAAAGATCGAATCGCCTCAAACTGCTTCTCCTGTGATTGCTCCGCATTATCGAACAAGAGCTCGATTCCAGCCTCTTTTGCCGCGTCTTTGACCGAATTGGTGTTGGCCATTCGCCATTCGCTCTCTGAGCCGAGCTGGGAGAAACCAAGAACGATCGGCCTCACTGGCTGCAGCAGCTCGGTTCCTGTTGCTTCGGGCAGCGTTCCGTCTCCTGCTATCATGCCCATTCCTACACCCGAATCGTTGTGCAGAGCTGGGTCTATTCCCGATGATGAAGGAGCAGAGGTGGTAAGCTGGCAACTGCTCAGCAGCATCAAGAAAGCGATTGCATAAATCATTTTTACAAATACAGCTTGTCTTCGCATAGCGCTTCCCTCCGGTTCAGCCAGTAAAAGCGTCTATGCCCTTCCAGCCTATTGATCGTATTGTAATGGATACAGGGAAAATTGTCATCGTCGTAACGACTCAGGGGGTGCCGCGAACAACGTCGAATCGTTGTGCTGCACCCCTAAGCCGCAATCTATTAAGCTTTCTGCATTTGCCGCCTTGCACTGAGCAGACGCTGCAGGACGATGAACAGCAGCAGCAGCAGGCCGATGACGATCTTAGTCCACCAGGAGCTGAGCGTGCCTTCAAAGCTAATAATGGTTTGGATAACCCCTTGAATCAATACGCCGAAAAAGGTTCCGAGAATATAGCCGACGCCGCCTGTCAGCAGTGTACCACCAATGACGACCGCGGCAATGGCATCCAGCTCCAGTCCGACCGCATGCAAGCCGTAGCCTGACAGCATATAGAACGTAAAGACGACGCCCGCAAGCGCAGAGCAAAGTCCGCTAAAGGTATAGACGAGAATTTTCGTGCGAGCGACAGGCAGTCCCATCAGCAGCGCGGAGGATTCACTGCCGCCAAGCGCATACGTGTTGCGTCCGAAGCGGGTATAATGGGCCAAATAAATCGCTGCGGCTACTACAACCAAGGCGATAATGACGCTGATGGAGATGAAAAAGCCGCCCGGCAAATTGATTTTCGTCTGCGCCATGCTCGTATAAAACGGGTGATCAATCGTAATCGTATTGATGCTAATGACGTAGCACAGCCCCCGAGCCAAAAACATGCCGGCGAGCGTGACGATGAACGGCTGGATTTTAAAATAATGGATGATCGCTCCCATGACCCAGCCGAAGGCTGCACCTAGCACGAGCACAAGCGGAATGACGACAGCAGGCGGCCAGCCTTGCTCCTGAACGAGGCTTGCCGAAATCATCGTCGTCAGCGCAATGACCGAGCCGACCGATAGGTCAATGCCGCCGGAAACGATAACGAAGGTCATGCCGACCGCGACGATAATAAGAAAGGCGTTGTCAATGAGCAGATTGAGCAGCACCTGCAGCGAGAAAAAGCCAGTGTAGCGGAACGAGCCTGCCGCGAACATCAAAGCAAGCAGCGCGGCCGTCACCACGATTGGGATATACTGCCGTTTAAGCATGGCGTTTAACCTCACTCTCTGCCGGATAGCGGCGTGTCTTAAAGCGATGTGCGAGTGTCTTGCGGAACGTCTCCGACTGAATAAGGCAGACGAGCAGTACGACGAACGCTTTAACTACGAGCGTTATTTCTGGCGGAACGCCGATCATATAGATCGTCGTCGTCAGCGTCTGAATGATGAGCGCGCCGACGACCGTGCCGAGCAAATAAAAGCGTCCGCCGTTGAGCGAGGTGCCCCCGATTACGACGGCAAGAATCGCGTCAAGCTCATACCACAGCCCGGCGTTGTTGCCGTCAGCGCTGGATACATTTGCGCTGAGCAGCAAGCCGGCGATGCCCGCACATAAGCCGCAAAACACATAAACGGCGATCATGACGACTCGCGAGCGAATGCCAGCCAGACGGCTCGCTTCCGGGTTGCAGCCAACGGACTCGATGAACAGGCCGAGGGCGGTTTTGCGCGTCAGCAGGATTGCAATCAGCAGCACTCCGCCAGCGATAAAGATGGAGAAGGGCAGCGTGAGCAGCGAGCCTGCGCCGATGAACTTATAGGAGCTGCTGGATACGGTAATAATCTGCCCGCCTGTAATGAGCTGGGCAACACCGCGCCCAGCAACCATTAGAATGAGCGTGGCAATAATCGGCTGAATACCGAACACCGCCACAAGCATGCCATTCCATAAGCCCAGCACAAGCGCCAGCACTAAGGCAATACCGATTGCGCTGAGCACGAGGCTCAGCAGGTTCTGATCCGTACCTTGGCTTAGAAACATACAGGCCATGGCGCCTGCAATAGCTACGATTGAGCCGACCGACAGGTCGATGCCCTTCGTGGCAATAACGAGCGTCATGCCGATGGCGACGAGAATAAGCGGCGCGCCAAAATTCAAAATATCAATTAAGCTGCCGTACAGCTTGCCGGCACGCATTTGAATGGAGAAAAAATCCGGCTCATAAAGCAAATTAAATAATAACAGCGCCCCCAGCATGACCAGCGGCCAAAATAAATGATGTTTCACCATGCTTGCTCACTCCCCTGCCATGGCCTGCATAAGCTGCTGCTGGCTCATTTCATCTTCTGCTATTTCCTTGACTACTACATGGTCTCGCAGCACCGCGATTCTGTCGCTAACCCGCAGCACCTCCTCCAGCTCCGAGGAGACGAACAACACCGACATGCCTTCACCCGACAGCTTCAGCACAAGCTTCTGGATTTCCGCCTTTGCGCCAACGTCAATGCCGCGCGTCGGCTCATCAAGGATGAGCAGCTTCGGCTGAGTCAGCAGCCAGCGTCCAAGAATAACCTTCTGCTGATTGCCGCCGCTAAGGTTCTTAATCAGCTGCTCCGGGTTAGGCGGATTAATATTGAGCGCCTTAATATATTCGTCAGCAAACTCATCCTGGCGCTTGCGGGGAATGGCGCGAAACCAGCCGCGCGTCGCCTGCAGGGCAAGAATCATATTTTCACGAATCGTCAGCTCGTCGATAATGCCTTCTGTTTTGCGGTTTTCCGAGCAGAAGGCAATGCCCTGATCAATCGCCTCGCGAGGAGCAGCGATGCCCTCCTTCACGCCATTCACCCGCAGCGTGCCATGATCTGGCCGATCTGCGCCAAAGAATAGCCGCGCAAGCTCCGTCCTTCCTGAGCCAAGCAAGCCAGCAAGACCAACAACCTCGCCCTTGCGAATCGTCAGGTCGAACGGCTCAATGGCCCCTTTGCGGCCCAGAGCCTTCGCGTCGATTACCAAATCCTTCGAATGCTCAGCAGCGGGTGCTGCCTCCTTCTCACGCGGCAGCGCATCGAGCTGCTCCAGCTCCTTGCCGATCATTTTCGATACGAGCTCTATCCGGGGAAGCTCCTTCGCCAAATACTCCCCTACAAATTCTCCACCACGGAGAATGGTTATTCGATCGGACACCTCATACACCTGATCCAGAAAATGCGTGACGAACAAAATGGCCAGCCCTTCAGCCTTTAGCTTGTTCATCACCTCAAACAGCTGCTTCACTTCATTGCGGTCAAGACTCGACGTCGGCTCATCCAAAATGAGCACCTTCGCCGAAATATTCAGCGCCCGCCCAATAGCAACAAGCTGCTGAATCGCAACAGAATAGGCCGATAACGGCAGCTTTACATCCAAACGAATTTGTAAGCGGGTAAACAGCAGCTCTTCGGCTGCCGCGTTCATCTCTTTCCATAAAATACGGCCAAAACGCCGCGGCTCGCGGCCGATAAAAATATTTTCAGCAACTGACAAATTCGGACATAGATTCACTTCCTGATAAACCGTACTAATGCCAGCCGTTTGCGCCGACTGAGGGCTGTCGATGGCCATACGCTGCCGCGCAAGCTCTACCGTGCCTTGATCAATGGAGTAAACACCTGTCAGCACCTTAATCAAGGTGGACTTTCCTGCCCCGTTTTCGCCCATCAGCGCATGAATCTCGCCGGGAAAGAGGCGAAAATTGACGCCGGATAAAGCTTTTACGCCCGGAAAGCCTTTATGAATATTGCTCATTTGCAGGATAGGTTCGCGTTCCCGCTCCATCTTCTTCTCCCCTTTGGTTTTGAATTTTGCCTATGCAATGAAAAAAAGGAAGCCGTCCGCCTGGTACGTCGACCAGCCTTACGCGGCTTCCTTCGCTGGCTTCTGCGCTGCTGCTAGTATTTCCGGTCAGGCAGGGCAGCCTTCGCTTGCTCTGAAGTAAAGACGCCTTCCTCTGTTACGATACGCTTCTCAATTGTTTTGCCGTCCAGCACATCCTGTACTGCCTGCATCAATTGTGGTCCGAGCAGCGGATTGCATTCTACGATAAAGTTGATTTTGCCTTCGCTTGCTGCAACAAAACCGTCTTTAACGCCATCAATGGAAATAATGATAATGTCTTCGCCCGGCTTGAGGCCAGCTGCTTCAATCGCTTGAATCGCGCCAAGCGCCATGTCATCATTATGAGCATAAAGAACGTCGATCTTTTTGTTTGCTTTCAAGAAAGATTGCATAACCTCATTGCCTTTAGCACGGGTAAAATCGCCTGTTTGCGAAGCGATAACCTTCAGGTTGGCATTGCCCTTGATGATTTCCTCGAAGCCTGTTTTGCGATCAATCGCTGGTGCCGAGCCTGTTGTGCCTTGCAGCTCGACAATGTTGATTTCTTCAGTCGAATCCTTGTATTTATCAACGAGCCATTGTCCAGCACGGCGGCCTTCTTCTACGAAGTCGGAGCCAATAAACGTTTGGTACAGCGAAGTATCTGCCGAATCAACAGCGCGGTCTGTCAAGATGACCGGAATGCCCGCATCCTTCGCTTCTTTTAATACTGTATCCCAGCCAGATTCTACGACCGGAGAAAATGCGATAACGTCTACCTTTTGCTGAATGTAGGAACGAATCGCTTTAATTTGGTTTTCTTGTTTTTGCTGAGCATCGGAAAACTTCAAATCGTAACCCGCTGCTGCTGCTGATTCCTTAATCGAGTTTGTATTCGCTGTACGCCAGCCGCTTTCCGCACCAACCTGTGCGAAGCCGAGCGTTACTTTTTTGTCTGCTGGCGCTGCTGCCGGCTCACTGCTTGCCGCTGCCGGAGCGCTTGTCCCTCCAGTATTGCCTGCACCTGCCGTTCCGCTATTGCCGCTTCCGCAAGCGGATGTGACGAGCAGCATCGTCGCCATCAGTAGCGACATGCCTAGTTTTCCTGCTTTTTTCATCTTTATATTACCTCCCCTGTCATTCACCAACTTTTGGCGTGCCCTCATTATAAAACGCTTACAAATGGTCAGGATACGGAGTCCGATAGCCGTTCGATTTGATTTTTTGGGTAATTTTCCAGCATGAGCAACAAATGGTTTGTTTTTTTGTGCGAAAGGTGGAAATTTCGCCAATCGAACATTTGTACGTAGCGAGGTTACGAGCAATTTGATATAGTGAAGGTTGGATAGTTTTGAAACCGTATTCATTTCTAAATTTGAAAGGTTCCTATAAACCTATGAAGCTGATGCGCTGGATTTTCTCAAGCCTTCGAGCCAAGCTGCTGCTGATGTTCATTATTCTGACCTCCGTTCCGCTAATCGCGGTTGGCCTCATCTCCTATCAGAAATCGTACAATGCGGTATCTGATCACAGCAAAGCAGCGACGATGCTCGTCGTAGGCCAGCTTGGCAATGACATTGATGCGCTGCTTGAGGATACGGGCAGGCTGCTGGAGCTGGAAAACAACCCGCAGGTGCTGCATTATTTATTTTCGCAAACGGATACGTATGAGGATGCTAAAGCTATTATTCAAACGATGAATTTGTACCGGGAAACGTATAAATATGAAAGCGTACTCAACATTACGGTCGTCAATCTTTATGGACGAGGCTTAAGCGAGCGCAAGGGCGTGTTCCAGCTGGACAGGAATCCGCTGCGCAACCCGCATTTTCAATATTTGCTTAACCATCCGGATGAGGTATTGAATATTCCACCGCCGGACGCCTCGCCGCTTGACCGTCTCGATGGCTTTTATTATTCACAGAATAACGTCATATCGATCATGGCAACGGTCAAGCAGCAAATTACCCACGAGGTAATCGGCTTTATCGTCATTGATTTGGATGATTCGATTATTGAGCGTTACTGTGAAAATATTACGCTTGGCAAGAGCGGCTACGTATATGTGCTCGACCAAGCAGGCAATCCCATCTTCCTCCCCTCGGCCATGACGAGCGCAGCGAAGGTACAGCCGCCTGCTGATCTCAGCTCACAGCTCGCCTTAGAGCAAAACAGCTATGTGGATTACAGCGTCGGCAGGCCGAAGTTCGTCGCCTTCACAACCTCGTCCACTACAGGCTGGAAAATCGTCGGCTCCGTGCCGCTGCAGGAAATTGTTGCCGAGGCGAATGATATTCGCCAACTGATCATTATTAGCGTGCTGCTCAGCATCGTGTTTGCGATTACGCTGCATTATTTCATTACAGCCCGCCTGACGCGGCCGATTCAGCTGCTGAAGAGCAAGATGCGGCTCGCAGCCGGCGGTTTTCTCGAGGTTAAGGTGCAGCCCAGCGGCCATGACGAAATTGCCGATTTAGGCAACAGCTTCAACATTATGCTGGAGAAAATCAAGAGGCTGCTCAAGCAAAGCATCGAGGAGCAGGAGCATCTGCAGAAGGCCGAGCTGCGGACGCTGCAAGCGCAAATTAATCCGCATTTTCTCTATAATACGCTCGATTCCATCGTTTGGATGGCCGAAGCCGGGCGCAGCGGGCAGGTTATCCAGCTGGTGCAGGCGCTGTCGCGCTTTTTCCGCATCAGCCTCAATCGAGGCAGGGACTGGATCGCCCTCAAGGATGAGCTGGAGCATGTACAAAGCTACTTGATCATTCAGCAGATGCGCTACCGCGACATATTGGACTATGAGTTGGATGTGCCGGAGGAGCTGAAGGATTTGCCGATTTTGAAAATGACGCTCCAGCCCATTGTTGAAAATGCCTTATATCACGGTATTAAAAATAAACGCGGTAAAGGTTTAATCCGCATAAATGCTTATGCCAGCCAAGATTCGGACTTATATTTAATCATTGAAGACAATGGCATCGGCATGAAGCCAGAGCGACTTGCCGAGCTGCGCGAGGCTCTCCGCATGCAGCATATACCTGAGGAAACGGGCTCGGAGGTATCCGGCGGCTTCGGCCTCCATAACGTCCAGCAGCGGCTGCGCCTCTATTACGGGGAAGCCTATACCGTTATCGTAGAAAGCGAAGACCAGCTTGGAACAAAGGTTACGATCCGCATTCCAATGGAGAGGATGAAGCCGAATGAAAAAGGTTATGCTCGTTGACGACGAGATTCTAGTCAGGGAAAGCATTCGGGACTGTATCAATTGGGAGCAAGAGGGCTTTATATTTTGCGGGGACGCCTCCGATGGCGAGCTGGCGCTGCCGCTTATTGAGCAGCGCCAGCCAGATATCCTCATCACCGATATTAAGATGCCGTTTATGGATGGATTGGAGCTGAGCGCCATCGTCCGCGAACGGATGCCGGATATCAAAATCATTATTCTAAGCGGGCATGACGAATTTGAATATGCCCGCGCGGCACTGCGAGTCGGGGTAGAAGAATATTGCCTCAAGCCGGTCAGTGCTGCCGATATCGTAAAGACGCTGCATGACGTCAGCCGCAGCATTGACCGCGAGCGCTACGAGCGCGAGCTGCTGGAGAAGAAGCAGCTCGCTCAGGGCGGAAGCGCAGAACAGCTGAGGCATAAGCTGCTCAGCGATTTATGCAGCGGCTTTATTACAACAGCGGAAGCCCTCCATCAGGCCGGCTCGCTTTCGATTGGACTGACGGCAAGCTATTACGCAGCCGCCATCTCAGACATTCGCTGCACGGAAGGCTCCGTCAGCGTTGATTTAGCGACCCAGCAGCAGACAGAGCTGCTGCTGCACGAAGCGATCGGCTCCCTCCTGCCGGGAGCGCTCTCCTATAAGCGCAGCCAGACGGAAACGATCTGGCTGCTCAAGAGCGAATCGCTGCCGCAGCTGCAAGAGGTGCTGGCGCGCTTCGCCTCCAGCTGGAAGGAGCAGGCGGAGCGGAGTGCCGGCTGCACGATAGCTGTCGGCATCGGCAGCATTCAGGATCGCCTGCAAGGTATCCACTCCTCCTTTTTGGAGGCGGAGGATGATAAGCATTGGCGCAGGCTCTCCGGACAAAACCGCAAGGCGCTGCGCGATGCCGCCTCCGGCTTATCCGAGCAATCGGTGGTCGCCCAGCGCCAGCGCTTCATTGATTTTCTCAAGCTGGGCACGCCCGCCAAGACGGAGGCTTTCATCGCCAGCTTCGCCGCTGGGTTTCAGCAGTTGGACTGGCGTGGTGCCTTTTACGGCTATTATTTGCTTAATGATCTGACGATTGAAGCTGTTCATATTGCCAAATCCATTCAGCGTAATCCAGATATGCCGAAGGAGCAACTGGATAAGCTGCAATTGGCAATGAGCGAGGTCCGCAGCCAAGAGGATGCCTGCTGCTATCTCCAAGCACTGCTGTCGCAGTTCTGGCAATGGCGCGCAGGCGCCGCGGATAAGTACGCCGAAATGCTGAACCAGGTAAAGGACTATATTTTAAAGCATTATGGCGATGATCATTTGTCGCTGAATGATGCGGCAGAGCATGTGCGCGTCAGCCCCAGCCATCTTAGCAAAGTGTTCAGCCAAGAAACGGGCCAAACCTTTATTGAATTTCTGACCCACACGCGCATCCGCAAAGCGATGGAGCTGCTACAGGCATCGAATGCAAAGTCGTATGAAATCGCCCATCAAGTCGGCTATAATGACGCGCATTATTTTTCTAATTTGTTCAAGCGGGTAACGGGCATGACAACAACGCAGTTTCGCAAGCAGCAAGAGCAAGATAGCAGCTCGCCTGCTGCAGGAGGAGTGTATCACCATGCCAGCACGAGCGGCAATGTTCTTCCATAAACGGGCCGCTCTACGACAGAGAGCTTTGCTCGCTGCTTTGCTTACAGCTCTGCTGGCGCTCACCTTGCTTATGACAGGCTGCACTAATGATCAAGCAGCGGACAATGCCCGCACCGACTCATCGAGCAGTTGGGATAGCGGCTCGCCAGCCTCCTCCCCTTATGCATCAACTGCTACAGCAGCAGCACCCAACATCGCCACCTTTGGCATTATATACCCGATGGCGCATCCGTATTATGAGACGGTGACGGAATCCGCTAAAGCAGCAGCGGCTCTGCGCGGCGTGCAGCTTATTGTGAAAGCGCCGGATGAAGCAAATTTGGAGCAGCAAATCCGCATGATGGAGACGATGATTGCCTCGCAGGTAGACGGCATAGCGCTTGATCCGATTGATGCGGAAGCGCTCGTGCCCGTCATTAACAAAGCCGTTCAGGCGGGCATTACGGTCATTTGCTTCGAATCCGATTCACCGAGCAGCAAGCGCGCTGCATTTATCGGAACAGATCATGCGGCTGCGGGCGCCCAGATGGGACATATGCTGTCCGAGCTGCTAGGCGGGCGGGGAATGGTTGTTGTCGAGAACGGGATGACGCGGATGAAAAGCTTAAGCGAGCGCCTAGACGGCATGCTAACCTATATTAACGAGCAGACCGACATTCAAGTGCTCGAAGTGCAGTATAACGAAGGCAGCGAAACCCGAGCTTTGGCGCAGCTGGAAAAAATGATTGACGACCACCCGCATTTTGACGCGCTCGTATCGATGGATGCCCTCTCCGGCTCCGCCTCGGTGCTCGTCTGGAAAGCGCAGGGTCTAAACCGTTATTCCCTAACCTTCGGCATGATGCCGGAAATCCAAGAAGCCATTCACAATGGGCAAATTACAGCGTCGCTATCGCAAAACGAACAATTGTGGGGCACACGCATTATCGAGCGGCTGCTGCAAGCATTCGCAGGCGAAACGTTGCCTCTATTTGATGATACCGGTACGCTAGAGATTACAAAGGAAGACACCGCCCTTTTAAACGCCACAGGCGGAAACAAATGAAGCCGTCCTTTGGCGGCAAAGCTGACATTTTACATTAAGATATCCTTTTCTATAATTTCAAAAAAACGCCTCCTAGAATAGAACTGGTGAGCCTTCATAGGTCATCAATGCTCATTCCAAGGGGCGTTGTTTTTTCGCACATACTGAGCTCCTCCCCCTCTTTCCTCTCTATCCTCTAGCGGCCAAGTAAGAGAACGGCGGGGGCTGTGCTATAATAATGTAAAGACTTAACAATAAAGAACGGTTAGAAGAGGTTTTATTCATTTATGACAAAATTGATGAACGTCATGCAGGCAAAATATTTAACCCGTTTTAAATATATTGCGATCATGCTATTGATTTTTGCAGTATTAGTTGGGATGAGATGGGCGTGGTCTGTCGTTTTCCCCTTAGCAGACCAGCAGCCCCATGCCGTTGGCGGCGTACTTGATCTGCGCGGCATCAATCTGGAAAACTCCCCTGTACTCTATTTAGATGGGGAATGGCAGTTTTATGCTGAACATTTTCTAACGGAGGATCAGCTTAAAGAGACGACATCGCCAGCAAGCCACGTTACCGTTCCAGGCGACTGGGGGAGCGTACTGCCGCATCATTCAAACAACTCTTATGGGTATGGAACGTATCGACTTCGTATTTTGATCGATCCGCTTCAGACACCTGTTTCGTTCTGGTTCAAACAAATTCAGGCGGCATCAGAAATTGCAATTAGCGGAAAAAGTACTGGTGGCATGGGCAAGCTTGCCGACACAGCATATGAATATACTCCGAAAAACGTCTCTTTCACCGCTACTTATGACATTGAAGGAGCGACAGAGCTTGAATTGATCATTCGTGCAGCCAATTTTGACAGCCCTTATAAGGGCGGTATTGTAATGCCGATTCGCTTTGGCACTGCGGCCACGATTGATTATGTACGCTGGTACTCGATTGGATTCCAGATGTTCATTTTTTTTATTCTGCTGCTTCACTGCTTATATGCTTGCATTCTCTACCTATTCAGTCCGCAAGAGAAAACATTGCTAATGGCAGCACTGCTAACGTTATCCGTGGGCATTACGATTCTAGTTGGTCACGATAATATACTCTTATTATGGCTGCCGATCAACTACACATGGGCAATCAAGATTAGACTGATCTCTCTGCTGTGGCAAAATGTGTTCCTGCTTCTGTTGTTCAAAAGCTTTAATGCTGCCCCGCTGCGAGAAAAATGGTTCCGGGCACATATTGCAGCGATTATTGCTATTTCCGTCATTGTTCTGTGCTCACCAGCCCATATGATTTATGCGCTTATTCATTTCAATATATTGAATATGATAAATGTCATCTCCTTCGCTTGGTTTATATACATAATTGGAACAATGATTTTGCAAAAAAATAAAGACAATGACATCATTTTCTTGTTGCTGTCCGCAGCAGGAATCCTTTCCAACCTATTATGGAGTCTTGCTGAAAATGCTAGAGATGTTACTACCGTCTTCTATCCCATCGACATTATTTTTGCCATTATCGGCTTTTCGGCCTATTGGTTTAAAAAGTATTTTCGAAATGCGATGGAAAATAGAGCTTTGAACAAGCAGCTGCAAAAATCGGATAAAATTAAAGACCAATTTTTGGCCAATACGTCTCATGAGCTCCGTACGCCGCTGCACGGTATTATGAATATTGCTTATAATGTTGTCACCAAAGAGAAGACTAGGCTTGCGAAAAGCAGTCTTGAGGATATGCAGCTCCTCATTACGATCAGCAGGCGAATGTCGCATCTGCTTGGCGATCTTCTCGATATTGCTAGGCTTCAGGAACAACGCATTGTTTTGCAGCGGGAGCCCTTGAGCATTCAGGCTATCGCACCAGGTGTTATCGCGATGCTGCAATTCATGAAGGAGCACAAGCCAATTGACCTGTACATGAATATATCCGAATCGCTACCCTTCGTTATGGCTGATGAGAAAAGGCTCGTTCAAATTTTATATAACCTGCTGCATAATGCCCTCAAGTATACCGAGGAAGGAAGCATTGTCATCTCAGCCGAAGTGAGGGACAAGCAAGCGATTATTCATATTTCCGATACAGGACTCGGTATAGATAAAGAAATGCAGGAGAAGATTTTTCTCCCTTATGAGCAAGGCTCTTTTGGAACAAGCAACGGCCAAGGGATTGGGCTGGGCTTAAGCATTTGTAAGCAGCTTGTCGAGCTGCACGGCGGAGCATTGACGGTTCGCTCTGAATTGGGCAAAGGCTCTGTATTCAGCTTTAATCTGCCGTTGGCAGATGAGGCTAAGCTTTCGCTAGCTCAGCTCCCAAAAACTACTGGACAGTCATCAGCAAGCATGGAGGAGACGCCCGCCGGCCTCCTGCTGCCCCATCATTTCCCAGGGGAAATAGAGGCTGCTGCCACACTCGCGCCGCTGCTGAAGGAAGAGTTCGCCCATATTCTTGCCGTTGACGACGATCCAATCAATCTGAATGTTCTCGCGAGCATTCTTTCGACCGAACCGTATACCATGACAACCGCCCGTTCCGGACGTGAAGCACTGGAATTGCTTGGGACAAGGCAGTGGGATTTGCTTATCGCTGACGTCATGATGCCACAAATGTCTGGCTACGAATTAACGCAGAAAGTAAGAGAGACGTATTCCATGTCGGAGCTGCCCGTATTGCTTCTAACCGCACGCAGCCAGCAAGCCGATATTTACACCGGATTTTCGGCGGGAGCAAGCGACTACGTGACGAAGCCCGTAGATGCCTTAGAGTTAAAATATCGGATCAGAGCTTTGATCGCACTGAAGCAATCCATTAATGAGCGTCTTCGTATGGAGGCCGCCTATTTGCAAGCGCAAATTCAGCCCCATTTCCTATTCAACACCCTTAATTCATTAATGGCATTAAGTGAAATGGATACGGAAAGCATGCGCAAGCTGGGTCAGGCTTTCTCGTCCTTTTTACGAATTAGCTTTGATTATCTCAATACAGGAGAATTGGTAGAGCTTTCTCATGAGCTCGCGCTCGTCGAAGCCTATCTATATATTGAAAAAACGCGATTCGGGAATCGACTGTCGATTGAATGGGAGGTGGAGCCTGACATTCGCCTGCTGCTGCCCCCGCTCTCTATTCAGCCGCTGATCGAAAATGCCGTTAAGCATGGCCTGCTCAGCCGCAACGAGGGAGGTACGATTCAGCTTTCCATCACTCGCCGGGAGGGCTTTACCCTTATTGAAGTAAAAGATAACGGCAAGGGGATGGATCAGGAGAAGGTGGCTCAATTGCAAAATGCTGCTTTGAGTGCAAAGGCTGGCATTGGCATCCCTAATACGAATCGACGATTGCAGCAGCTATACGGTCAGGGCTTGTCCATTGTGAGCAGCATGAATGAAGGAACAACGGTTTCGTTTGTTATACCGGATTGAAAGGGTTGAACATACGTCAAGCTTCCTTTTAGCTCCCACCCGGACACCTAGGCTCACTTATTCACATCATTACTCGAATTGAAACTAATAATGTTCAAAAAAAACAAACAAACAGGACAAGGGGAATACACCATGCAAATAACCAAAACGAATGCCATGCGAATGCTCGATGCCGACCATATTGCTTATGAGGTGCATACCTATGATAATGAGGATGGGAAAATACATGGTAGCGCGGTAGCTGATAAAATTGGAAAAGCTCCGGAAAGTGTGTTCAAAACGCTGGTCACGCACAGCGGAAACAGCCTCTATATTTTTGTCATTCCCGTTGGGGCTGAGCTGGATATGAAGAAAGCGGCCAAAGCGGCCGGAGAGAAGAAGCTTGAGATGCTGCCAGTGAAGGATTTGCAAAAGTGGACGGGCTACATACGAGGCGGCTGTTCTCCAATTGGCATGAAAAAACGCTATTCTACCTTTATTGATACCAGCGCGGAATTACAGGAGACAATCGTCGTCAGCGCTGGGAAGATTGGCCTGCAGTTGGAGCTTTCCCCTGCACTGCTGGCTGCTGCTGTCGCAGCATCATTTACAGAGGCTATTAAATAAGCAGCTTGGGGCTGCTAATCAAATTAGCAGCCCCTAAACAACTGTAAAAAGGTACTTTTAACCGTTACGCCGGGAAGCCGCCCCCTGGTGGCGGCCATGCACCGTAAAAGCGCCGCAGCAGCACAATTTCGCCCAGATGGTACGAGTTGTGGGATGCAATATTGCGCAGCAGGCCCGCCTTTGTCTCACCCGGAAAATAAAGCAGCGGCTCATCCAGCTGTGCGGTTTCGGCCAAAGCTACCGCTTCATCGACTCCAGCCAGAAAGGCCTGAATATCCGCCTGCCAAGATACCTCATCTTGCGGGGCGGTCTCTTCAGGCCAGCTCTCCATAACGTTTGCGGGAAGCTGCGGCTTTCGTCCTTCCAAATGCTCCAGCATAAAATGCTGCCAGTAATGCATATGCTTCAGCAGCTGGTAGATGCTGTAAGGCATATTTGGATGCACGCGCCCGGCTAACTCGGCATTAATGTCAGGTAGAGCACGGGCAATACGAATATGACCTCGTTCCCCTACCAGCGATTTGACAAGGGCTTGACCAAATAAATGATTTGCATTGGACATGTAACGTCATCCTCTCTTGTAGACCCTTTTGCCACAGGCACGAATGATCTGTATTAGATTGTACCTCTTCGTGAAAAGCGATGTCCAGTTTGCTCTCCCGTGCTAATAACCAGCTAACTCTGATTCTCCTGACACGTTCGACTAAAGCTAGTGCTGAGGAGCTTCTAGCCATACGTCTTTCTGAAAATAAAACGGCGACAGCTCCCGAGCCTAGTATCGGGAGCCGTCGCCGTATTTTTATTTCGCTGATTTTCAGCTGGTTTTTATTGCTTATTCTACGAATGCTGCCAAAATCGTTGCGACTTCAGCTCGGGTAATGCTGCCCTGTGGCTTGAGCGTACCATCGTCGTAGCCATTCAGTACATTTGCTGTGGACAAGGCAGCTATCGCCTCCTTCGCCCACTCTGAAATCGCGGCATCATCAGTGAATACAAGCTCATTACTAGCCCCACTGAGCGCAAGCTTTTCTTTCACAATGCGGTATACAAGCACAAAGGCTTCCTCTCGTGTAATGGCATCGCCAGGCCTGAACGTGCCAGAGGCATCGCCTGTAACAATTCCCGCTTCTCGCAAAGCATGAACCGCCTCGCTGTACCAAGCATCTGCCGATACATCGCTGAAGCTTGCCGTTGATCCAGCAGCAGCAGTAGAGTCGAGACCAAGCATGCGATAGACGACCGTCACAAATTCAGAACGGCTCATCGCGGCATTTGGCTTGAAGCTGCCGCCTGGGTAACCCTTCATTAATCCTTTTTCCGTCAGCTTTGTAATCGAAGCGCTTGCCCAATGGTTCGCTGTATCGTTAAAAGCGACAGTCGGCGGTGTGCTAGGCGCCACACTCGGCTTTGGACTTGGTGTTGCTGGCGCCGAACTTGGCTGGGTTCCTGTTGAACCCGAGCTTGGCGATGTCGGTGTTGGTGTTGGACTAGGAGTCGGAGTCGGTGTTGGCGTTGGCGTTGGTGTTCCACCACCGTTATCCTCCCCTGCGGTTACCGTCACTGTCGATATGCCGATAAATCCGCCATCTACCGTGGCAACGCTAATATTGGCTGTACCTTCTCCAACTGCCTGCACGTGGCCTGCTGCATCCACCACTGCTACGGCCGGATTACTGCTCGACCAAACAACCGATTTATTCGTCGCAGCCGTTGGCGCAACATTTGCTGTAAGCTGCGCTCCTTCTCCTGCTTTCAGTGCAAGCGCTGAAGGCGAAAGCTGCACACCGGTTACCTTCGTTCCTGAATCAGATTGTCCAGCCTTCGGTACACTTACAAGCAGGCGATCATATTCCGCTTGTGTTACAGGAATCACGGTACCGTGACGCGGCCTTGACGGCAGGTCATAATTCGTCGATAGCTTCCATTCCCCTGAATCGAGGTCTGTCGTCTCAAACGGCACATAGCCGCGGCCGCCAAATTCATCAATGAACATATACCATTTTTCCTCGGTATTGGACTTGAATATAGTTGGGCCTTCCCCTTGACCAATTTGTCCGCGCCCAATGCCCTCCTTGATCAGCTTAAAGTTGCTGTCAAAGACACTGCTGCCTGACTCCTGAAAAATAAACTTCCCATTCGGCGTTGCGCTGGTAGTGCTGCGCTCATCCTTTGTAAAACGATATACTTTGCCATCATGCCCAATCATCGTCGTATCAATAATCGAATAACCATCATTCATATACTCAACCGGCTTCGAGAACGTATAGAAATCACGTGTCTTAGCTACCATCATGCGCTGATGCGTCCCTACGCTATGACTCTCATCCTCATACATTTTCGATGCCCAAAATACGGCGTATTCTCCTGTCTTCTCGTCATAAAATGCTTCAGGAGCCCAAGTATTTCCGGCCTCTGGCGGCGATACCTCTACCATTCGCTGGTTCGACCAATTCACAAGATCCGTCGATTCCCAAACCATAATCGAGCGGCTTCCGGTCGTTTGGGAGGCACCCCAATCACCATTGCCGTAAATTTTCAAATCGGTTGCAATCAGATAAAACTTGTCGCCCTCTGGGGAACGAATAATAAACGGATCACGCAAACCTTTTTCGCCCAAGTTTGAAGTGATTGCTGGAAGTCCGCCATTCAGCTCCTGCCAATGCAGCGCGTCATTGCCTTTGCTTAGTGCAAAATAAATTTGCTCACCGCTTGCAGAGCCTTCACCTGTAAAATAAGTGAATGCATAGCCCTTATAATCAACTGGCGCAGGCAGCGGCTTCACCGTCGCTATAAACGCCTTCGAAATAGAGGTTGTGCCATTCGAGATGATGGCTGTCAGCTTAACGGTTACAGCCTCTGCGCCATGTGCGGGACGTGTAACCTCGCCTGTTGCCGTGATAACAGCAGGCTGCTCGCTGACCCATGCAATGGACGACCCGTTCGCTCCCTTGACAGGCAGCGTCAAATTACCGCGCACATCAGCCAGGTTATGGACCAATAGAGTTTGCGCGTCCAGCAGCGCTTTTTCCATGAGGCTCGCATCCTTCTCTACGGTAACTGTGAAGCTGCGAATCACTGATTTGGAGCCATCTGTTATTGTCGCCGTTAGCGTCACGCTCTGATTGCCCGCCTCATAGGCAGGACGAGTCACGATGCCCGTGCTTGAAATGACGCTCGGCGTGCCCGAAGCCCAAGTGATTGTCGTGCCATGTCCAGCGCTTGCTGGAAGCTTCAAATTCGTGCGAACGCTATCCTTGCTCGTATTGCCGTTCAGGAAAGCGCTGTAATCCAATTGGTTCGCCGCATATTCCAGCGTAAGTCCATCTAGTGCGGCGACCTTCGCTGCTGCCTCCTGCTGAAGCACTCCAATTTGCGCTCCGCTCAAGGCGCCATTGAACAGTTTAAAATCAGCAACCATACCGCCGAAATACGGATCTGTCGAATAAAAGGATTTACCGATATAGCCGCTGATGCCGCCTGCATTCTGAATCTGAGCCATAGTCTTGCCGCCCGTTGGTGTTGCTCCTACCATAACGCCATCAATATAGAGCGTTAGCGTCTGCTCCTCTTCAGATAAAACCACCGTGACCAGCTTCCACTGATTACTCGGCAGACCAACGGTATGCTGCGCCGCAACCTCGTTGTTCCATGAATTCGTCGCAATACCCGCACGCGCATTCGCGGATGACGTATTATAGCGCGGTGTAAAATACATATATTTGGTGCTGTTCTGCCCCAATGCGAAGGCCCATTCCGCCCCAGCCTTGCCGCTCCAGTTCATCAGCATAGATACTGTCGTATCGGTCAGGCCGTCGGTCGCTCCTCTTGGCAGTTCAATATAGGAGTTGGTTGTGCCGCCTGCGAAGCTGATGACACCATCTTGCCCCGCATGAATCCACTCTGCTTTTTGCGGGTTGACCAAAGTGCCGTTAAAGCTTCCAGCCAAATCCTTCACCGTCGTACCATCCACTTGGCCCATATCATAATGGACGATCGCCTTAGGCGCTTCCGGCTGCTCGCCGCCTCCCGGTGTTTCCGGCATGTCTGCTGCAAGCGCAGCAACCTGCTCCTTCGTCAGCGCCCGATTGTAAATGCGGAAATCATCGAGCTTGCCATCGAACAAGCTGTGACTCGCATTACGAGATTTCCCGATGTAGTTCATCGTCGTCTGCAACAGCATGCGCGGCTCTACATTGTAAGTGCTGCTGCGCGATACTTCATTCCCGTCCACATACATGACTGCCTCGAAGCCATCAATGGATACCGCCACATGATGCCAAGCATTTGCCGCTGGCTTCGCCGAGCGAAGCGCATATTTATAGCCTGCGCCAAGCAGTGTCGAGTCATTGGCAAACTTCTCTGTGAATGGTGTCACGATTGCAAACTCCATGCCTCCATTATCACCTGTCGTGCTCAAATACATCGTATTGCGATTAGCAGCTCTGCCCGTGTCTGAGGCAAAGTCAAAAATCCGCTGGTTGAGCTTGTTCTGATCCGCCCTCACCCAAGTCGCAATAGTCGTCTTCTCCAAATTCAAATCGCGAACAAGATTGTCCGGCAGCTTGACATAGCCCGTTGTCCCGTTCAGCTCCACCGAGCTGCCGGAGTCGCCGATTTTATCGGTCTCGTTTAAAGTGGCTCCGCCAACGAGCTCCGCATCATGCCCTTGACCGGACATATCCTTCACAAGCGTGCCCGTTACGCTGCTGCTGTCGAACGTATAATGCACGACAGGCTGCTCCTGTTCCACTGGGCCAGATACGCCGTATTTCGCTTGCAGCGCATCATATTCCGCCCGCGTCACCGGAATGACCGTGCCATGGCGCGGCCCTGGCGGCAGTGCATATTGATCCTCAGCGAGCAGATTATCCCTGAACTGTGCTCCGTCCTCCAGATTGTTCGAGACGCGCACATGATACGGCCAGGAATCGAGGAACATATACCATTTATTTTCCCGAATATCCTTGAATACGGTTGGCCCTTCGTTATTGCCGCCATGGCCAATTCGTCCCTGGTTGCCATTTTTCGTACCGGCAATCGCCGGGAACTGATAGCCATTGGCCGCAATGCCATCCGCATCGTCAAAGACGTTTGCTGCCTTCTCGTAATACACCTTGTAGCCGATTTCCGATTTCGTAAAACGATACAGGCTATTGCCCTCCTGCACCATCGTCGTATCAATCGTCGGGAATGCTTCATCCATATACACCTTCGGCTCGGAGAAGGTATAGAAATCCCGCGTCGTCGCGTAATACATAACATTGTATTGCCCCGATGGGCGGCCGCCCGTATACTTACCATACGTATCAGCAACTTTCATCGAGGAAGCCCAGAATACGACGTATTGCCCTGTCTTCTCGTCGTAAATCGCCTCTGGCGCCCAAGTGTTGCCGCCGTTTTTAGGCGCGATATCAACCATGCGCTGCTCGCTCCAATTGACGAGATCCTCAGATTCCCAAATCATAATGGAATGGCTCCCCGTTATTTGCGCTTGATCAAAGTTCGTGCTTTCGCCCATGCGCAAATCCGTCGCCAGCAAATAAAACTTATCGCCTTCATGGGAGCGCATAATGAATGGATCGCGCAGCCCCTTCTCGCCAAGTGTCGATTGAATAATCGACTTACCGTTATTCAGCGCCCGCCACTTGAGCGGGTCCTCAGCTGTCGCAAAGGAAATTTCTTCTCCACCCTCATATTCCCCGGTAAAATAAGCAAAGAAATACGCATCATAATCAAGGCTCGGCGGAGCCTGCTTCACCGTCAGGTGGAACAGCCGCTCCACGCTTGCACTGCCTTTTTTCACCGTGGCCTTCAGTGTAACAGCAGCATCCCTGTCCGCAGGACGCAGTACTCTCCCAAGCTGTGTCACATCGCTCGCCGCCTGTGCCGAGCCTTTCACAATTGCCGGATCATTTGATTCCCACTCGATGCTTGCGCCATTGACTCCAAGCTGCGGCAACGTCAAATTGCCCTTAACCTGATCGAGATGAGGAATATTCAGAGCGTCCGCATCTGCCTGAGCGATAGCGCTTTCAGAAAACTCCTTCAATACTTTGAAGCTCAGCACTCGCTGCACGGAAAGCCCCTGATACGTCAGGTTCGCCGTTAACTGCACCAACTTATCCGCTCCTGATGCCGCTGGACGCGTCACCTTTCCATCTGCGGCGATGACCGATGTATCGCTGGAGCTCCATGCAATCGCTACGCCATTGCGTCCAGTTGCTGGCAGCGTCAGATTTTTCGTAACCGCGTCAGCGCTCACATCGCCTGAGCCAAGCATCGTCGCTGGAGCTAATGCATCCGCTGCTGCTGTCAGCACAAGCTGCTTGAGATCCGCGATGGTGCTGGTAGTTTGCGTATACAGCTCAGACGCCTGCTGCTCATTAAACGCATAATTATAGACGCGGAAATCGCCTACCAAACCGCGATAAAAATCATCACCCGCGAAAATAGACTTGCCAATATAACCAGAATAATTGGTCCCCGTCGCTATAATATCGGCAAGCTTAATGCCCCTCGCCGAGCCGGAGGCGACCTTCGCGCCGTCCACATACAGCGTTATCGTATCTGCTGCACCTGAGAATACGACCGTAACCTGCTTCCAGACTCCAGCTGCAAGCGAGGTAGTGCCCTTCCAAATCGCTTCATTGCGCCAGCCGCTTTTCGATATGCCCGCAGCCACGTAATTGCCTGTGCTGCCATGGCGCGGCGTAGCAAACAAATATTTGTTGCCGTTCTCAGCATCGTTTGTCGTTGCTCCCAATCCGAATATCCAGCGATTTGTACCATCGTTCTCCCAATTAACGAGCGAGGAAATCGTGACATCGGTTAATCCGCTAAGCAGGTCCTCACCGCCAGCGCCTTTCGGTATTTCAATATAGCCGCTGTTTGAGGAAGCATTGCCTCCGTTAAAGCCAGCAAAACCGACAGACCCATCCAACACAAGCTGGCCGTTCGATGGATTGCGGAAAATGCCGTCATATGCACCTGTTCCGCCAGCTACATTTTTTACAATCGTCTGCCCGGCGTCGGTCGCCGTCGTTTTCATATCATAGTGTAAAATCAGGCCGGGCTCGTACACCGACGCCGCTACCGACATGCCTTGATTCGAATTTACAGGTTCTTCCTCCGTCGCCCAAGCCACGCGCGGCGCAAGCCCCGTCAGCGTGCTGAGCAGCATAGCCGCAATCATCAGCATTGCTACTATTTTTCTTTGTTTCATGTTCCCCCTCCTAGATGTATGCGTTTTCATTGGTTCGTAATAATTAAATAGCATAGCGCTTCTCTAATCAATAGGATTATTTACGCCAGTCGTTTAATTTTTTGTTCAATTCAGGATCAGCGATATTAAAAATAGAATAAGCAGGCTGAAAGGTTGTTTTTCACCTTTTCTTAAGGTAAACGCTGCAAATAGGAGCCATTAACATGCCGCGTTTAGCTCAATTAGGAGCCTCCCTTTTAGTCATGGCTATGAAATCAATTGAATAATTTAATTTAACAAGGTAAAATTTTCATATTGCTAACGATAAGATTTCATGAATAACATTTCATTATTGTCCTGAGGAGACCTGCGCAATGAAAAAAATGCTGCTCAGCCTGCTGGTCATGTGCCTGCTGCTGACGGGCTGTATGTCAGATGCCGCCAATGGCTTTGATTTCAGCATTAAGCTGCTTAAATATGCTTGGCAAACGCCGGAGAAGCTGTCCGTGCAGCAGCTAAAGCAGAAATACGGCGAAGCCAGCAAGAAAACGATTATGCCGCTCTACAATGTAGCAAAAGATAGGAAGTTCGAGTTTAATTTCCAATCCGATTTGTCGAAGCTCGACATTTCAAAATGGGAGGAAACGATCACCGTTCATACAGACCGGCAGGCGCTGCCCTCCAGCAAAATGGCTTCATTCAACCGGGTCATCCCTGTAGAGGGCAACAAAAGCATGATTACGGTCGAGCCGCTGGATTCAGGCGTGCTGCCGCTTCCTTCCGCCTCCTCCTATGAGCAATTGGGCTGGGGAAATGCGCCGATTTATTATCTCCGTATTGATTATGATATGGCTTCCACTACGCCACAAAGGCTGGAGGAGCCGCTCATTATCCCATTCACGGTACAGTCCAAGCTGCCCGTTCCGAATCTCAGCTACGAAATTAGCGAGGATGGCCGGCTAAAGCTTGTCTGGGATAAAATAACAGGCATCAGCGAATACAAGGTGTATCAAACCTTTCCCGAGGCTCGGAAAACGGATGGCATAAAGAGCGCTCCCGGCAAAAAATCCGCTTTTTATATGGAAAAGCCTGTCCTGATTGAACGGGTCAAAGGAACGGAGCTGAACGATTTTGGCGATACCACTTACGACCAAATAGTGCTCGATAGTGGCGAGAGCTTTACACTCGCGCAAAATACTGGTGCACAGGGCAACTTCTATGTTACAGCCGTTTCAGGCGGCAAGGAATCCAACTTCAGCGTTCCGGTCGTGACGGCTGATCTGTCGAGCCAGCTTCCGACGGAGGTTGCCGACGAATATGAAGGAGAGCTGTTCGGCAACACCTACGAGTACGTGGATGATTTGCCCTACAGTGTCGAAGTAAAGCATACAGATGGCTCTATCAGCTTTAAGGACATCGTATATGACACGACTAAGCTTGCCTTTGAGCCATCGAGTCCCCTGCGTATTCCGTATTCCATTAAAGGCACAGCGCTGACAGGCGTCGTCTGGGTTGAAGACGTCATAGAGGAGGATATCGAATATATCGCTTCTTGGTATGAGGACGAGGATGGGGAAGACGAGGGTACAGCTAATACCGGCTATGTTCAGCCGGAGAATACGACCTATTTTATACCAGATGCCGATGTACCGACGATTATTACCCGCTTCACCAAAGCATCTTCAGCCACAGATAATCTGATTGATCGGCAAATCGAGAATACGCGCCGGGTTGTCGCCAAGGGCGATAAAGCAACCGTCCCCACCGACAAGCTGCTGGAGAAGCTGCATATTTCTGCTGACTCGGCACTGGAAGAATATTTGGCTCGCAGCTTGATGACCGGAGAGGAGGACATTTCGCTCATGTCCTTTCCTGAAGCGCAAAATACCGAGGTTCTCATAGATGTCGTCGAGAAGGTCATGTACCAAAATCCTTATATTATTGGGCTGGCAAGCTACGGCTACGATTACCGCACACTTACGCTTTATGTGTCCTACGAAAATCCCGTCAAGGAGCTGCGCGCGAAGCAGCGGGAAATTATGCAGGAGGCCGAGCGCATTATTGCAGCCACCATTACGCCTGAAATGAGCAACGAGGAAAAAAGGCTGGCGCTTTATGACTACTTGAACGATACGACGGTGTATGATGATGAGGCGCTGGATAATGCGTATAAATATAATTTTCGCAAGGTGGACCCGGAGTTTTATGATGCTTACAGCACCTATGGCATTATGATCAATAAGCTCGGCGTCTGCATGAGCTATGCCTACACCTACAAGCTGCTGAACGATCTCGCCGGGGTGGAGACGATTGTCGTAACCGGCTATTTGGATGGCGTTCCGCATGCGTGGAACAAGGTCAACATTGACGGACAGTGGCTGAACGTCGATCCGACCAACAATGCGACCAATTCTGACATTCCCTATATGCTGTATAACGCCAACGATGCTACGGCAATCAACGAGGAATATATGGAGGATGCCTCTTACTGGCTGGATGATGAGCTTGATCAATTTACGGGCGAGAGCAATAAATACGACTACTATGTGAAAAATGGCCTCGAAGTTACTTCCAATAAGCAGTATCGTATTGAATTGAAGAAGCTCATGCAAAGCGGGCAGGAGCACATTATTTTGCGCCTCTCCCCTGAGGTTGATTATTCAGAAATGCTGGATGACACATGGGATATTGTGTGGGAGGAAGCACCTGATCAATATGATGATGCCGAAATGTATTATATGGGCAGCTACGTGCTGCTGGAATTATAAGGGTTGACGAAGCAAAGCCCGCTCCTTCAGCTAACGTTGAAGGGCGGGCTTTTGTTGATCCGGCTAAATTTACTGCCGTTCCGCGGTTGGTCTTCGCATCGTATGATGCGTCAGCTTCATGAAGGGCCGGAGACCCAGCGACTCGGCGAGTCCGATTGAGGCGGTGTTCGTCTCCAGCACATGGTATCTCGGTCTTAATCCGCCCTGCTGCAAATGCTCCAAGGCGGCAGCCACAAGCTGCCTCGCCAAGCCTTGCCCACGCCAGCGCTCCCGGGTATGTACACCCGCAATTTCCCAAACTTCATTATAATTGCAAAAAATAAAACAACCCGCAGCAGCTTCACCTTCCCGGTAGATGACGAAGGCATATGCGCCTGCGGCAAAATAGCCGTGCAGCTCTTCCGGCGTATAACCGTTGCTGCAAAGCAGCGGCAGCAGTTCCTCTGCCAGCGCCTCCTGCTTCACAACGTCCTCATGCCTAAGCCCTTTATGCTGCTGAGCGCTGCTGCCTGTCAGCTCGTCTTGGCACGTATAGGAAATATAAGCTCTTGCCTGCTCCAGCTCGTAATAGCGGGCAAGCTGTTCCCGGTACTCCTCCTTCTGCAGCTTGAACACAAGGCGGGAGCCTGCGGGAACAGCCTGAAGCAGCTCGGGCAGCAGCGACTGCTCCGTATACGCGACAAAAACGATAAAATCGGTGCCGGGATACGTCTGCTGATCATAGGGATAAGCTTCGACCGGCAGCAGCAGGAGCAGCCCCCATTGCGACGATTCAGAGTCCCTAATGAGCTTGCTGATGATAGATGCCTCGTAAGCCTCGATCATTTTCAGCAGCGTAATGTTCGTAAGCGTGTCCTGTTCTAGAAGCGGCACGATTTGATCCAGCTGCTGCATCTTCGCTCCCCCTTTTATACGAACCATACCCTAGCTGCACAGGGGCTTCAAACCTTCTTTTAAATGAATACCATTAGACCATGACCTGAAAACACATATCTGTTGAGGATTGGGATTGACTGAACGTTTTGATGGCGGAAGTGTGTAGGCGAGCATGCAAGTGGGACTTTATGGATGAAGTGTCGCACTTAGCTTGACAAACCGTCATTTGCTAAATCTTCAATTCGGCCAACTTCCATTTGATTTCCAACCCACTGCTTCCAATAACAGCTTCCTGAATTTAATCGACTTAATATAATCTACCCATATTGGCAGCTACCTATAGGCCTACTCCAATAAAGTTACATCTGTAACTTCAAAAGTTCTATTCTTGTCACTTATGTTTACTTTACTATTAAAATTAACTTTAATTGAATCTCCAACGGAAAAATCAGTTATTTTTAATTCTTGATTACTATTACTCTTCATTTTAGTATCCTCATTAATAATTACTGAACACAAATAACCTAAGCTGTTCCTCGAATCATTATCACTTTTGTTTACTTCTTCAGTACAATCAAAATAAAATTGATTGTTCTCTATCTTCTCAATATTTTTAGTAAGCGAATCAATTTCAACTGTCTTGCCACACGCACATAAAAATATACAAAGCACTAAAGTAAATAATCCATTTTTCATTGGAAATCTCCTCATATAAACGTACTTGTAATATTTATTTTTTTACATTTAATCCAAAAAAAAAAAAAAAAAAAAAAAAAATGAAAATAATCAAAATGAATTTCCAGTTGGGACCTTAACTAGTGGGTATGGCCGAACCCGTGACGAAGCCCCAAGGGCTAGGAACGGAAGTAGGGGCCGATGCTTTAGAGGACTCCAGCTTCCGCATCTCTGCGTTACCGTTTCACGGCTTTACCTCGGATGAGAAAGCTGGAACAAATCATCCTTCTTATTCTGAAGACTGTTTTTTTATCTGCACTTATTTGTCATGCGCACTTTTAATACTTTATATCTATAACCGCTAGATGGTTCATGCCCTATTGTTAATAACCGGCTTTAGACTCCTCAGACCAACCTGTGGAACATGGGATCAACAAGCTCACCGCAGGATATTTCTTACTCTCCTTGCGAAACGATCAGTATTGCTGTTAAAGCCTGCTATCTGTGATCCATCACTCATGTTCTAACCATTGGTTGCGCCGCCGCATACGTTCTGGTGAGTAACATCCCATTAATTGTCGAACGAGTGCAGTTGGGTGCTTAAAGTAATCTGTCTAAGAGTAGTCCTAGAGATAATTTAATATGCGAAATAAAAAACACAACCATTTAGACCATGTAAATAAAAGCTCCAAATGGTTGATTAAGTCCTTTAAATAGTATAGCAAACAGGAAGGAAACAAACACTTATGCAACGTAAAAACTAAAATAAGATATGAACAGCTCCACCGTAGGAAGAGGCTAGATCACTCATTACGTATTCCAGATGCGAATATACTCCGTCACTACCGGAGTACCCTTTATTTACTCCTTTAAGAGTAGTACCTCCATAAACAGTTCCGCCACTATCGCCACCAACCGAAGTATAACTTGCTTTTCTTAATTTTGTAAATGTAGTGCCTGAAAAAGTAGCAGAATAATTTTTACTATTTAGGGTACCGCATGAAACCGAATTTGTATCTGAAGATGCACCTGACATACAAATAGCCTCACCCACTACATCTTCGGAAGCATTTTGTGTCCTGTCATATTTATCATTCGTAGAAGCTGTTTTATATATACCTCCACCTGTATAATCTACTGAAGATGGGCCACCACCTACCATTCCAGCATCGGTATTTCCACTATTTTTATAATAAACCATCGATCCAATTGAATTTGTCCCTTGTTGATAATTAGTTCCATAGCAATGGCCAGCTGTAACTGCAAACTTTGCACCATTAGGGGGCTTAACCATAAAACCTACCGAACATTTATAAGATGATGAATTGCTTGTATAGGTTATTTTTAATCCACCTTTCATTGTAGAAGAAGTAGTTGCACGATTACTATTTCCACTTTCCTCAGCTTCTTGTATGTTAAGCATATTTCCAAATAAGTTTTCCAACACCTTTTTTTTCTCTTCAGTTACCATAACTACTCCAACATTAACTCTTTGGTTAATAACATCCGTATATACTTGATTAACCATAATGTTTTGTCTTTTTAGATACTCTAGATTTTCATTAATTTTAGTAACTGTTTCGTCTAGATCACTTTCACTATATGAGATAGTTTCAATTCGATATTTATACTCTCCAGTAAATAAAGGATCTATTAACGTTTCAAGATTTTCTAACTTGAACAATCCTTTGTTCTTTACTCCAATATGATAAGTCCCATTATTACTCTGATCAATATATAGCGTATATTCACTTCCAAGTTTTTCGTCCAGAATTGTTGTGAGAGCCGAATTCACTTTCTCTTGATATTCAATCCTTAGATTTAACTTTGCTTCTTCAGTTGGTGACAAGTGTACACCATACTTTCCAACTTCATTATTCTTAATTGTATTTTGAACGGTTACAAGACTACTGTCTAAACCAAATTCCTTTCTGAATTTTAACTCATTTGATTCAGCTTTACTTAAAATATTCACACTCTCTTCTGCCTTTACTACACTAGACCCCAAAATTGTACCGTAGCCACTTGGTATTAAACTAACCATCATAACTAAAACAACTAACAAGTAAAACATCTTCTTCCTCAAACTTAACAACCCCAAATTTTTATAATAATACAAACAACACCTTAATAATACATTATGAAAGCGATATGTAGAATAGTTAATATTCCTTATTTGTAAAAAATTTGTTTTTTTGCTTATGTACCCTCCATCACTAGCTTTGCATTAATGTTCTCAGAAGACAGATTGTAATATGAAGTGCGGCACCTAAAAATGACCTATGACTGATTCATGTGTAGAATGAAAATACCACACATCCTACATGGGAGAATCAGCTATGAGCTGCCAACAGCTTACCTCAAGCGAGCGAAGCCCGCTAGAAGTACTCGATCAATCGGGATGCTTCGCTAGAGGCACTGCGCATAAGCTCGAGCGTCGTCATTCCAGCATATCCCGTGAGCTCAAACATCAGGGAATAGAAGAATCTTACTATGCGAATCGAGCGCAGGAATCATACACAACCAAGCGAGCAAGTCGTAAACCATCGGGTAAATGGAATACCGAAAGGCAGCGGCACATCTCGATGAAGCTCGCAGCGCAGAAACCTGGTCTCCTCAACAGTTTGAAGGCAGGATGAAACGGACAAGCCCTAGCTTCGTGTAAGTCATAAAACGATCTACCGATGGCTATACCAAGGATGGCAAGTTAAAGCTTTTCTAAGGAATAAGGGGGAAACATCGTCAATCCCTAGAGAAATGCGGACGCTTTACGATCGGGTTATCCATCCCAGCGCTCCAAAGAAATACGTCAGTGAGAAGCCTTCGGACATTCGGAAATGGATACGGTTGTTTCTAGTCGCGGAAAAAGAAAAGCTTGCGTTATGGTTGAAGTGTCGCATCTGACTAGACAATCCGCCCATAAAAAACATCTAACAATGCTCCTCAATAGTTTAAATGAAACAATGTGAGAAATTCGATAGATGACTTAACATTTTAAGGCTACTACAATTTCCGCGCTGGCTGCACCTTAAGCAGCTTGCCTTTAACCGTCGTAGTTTTCATCGCTTGCAGCACGAGGTTGCCTTTGCCATTCAAAATCTCGACATAGGTCTTGTTGTCCTCAATCGTAATTATGCCGATATCGACAGCTGTCATACCCTCGATCTTCGCAATGGTACCGACGAAATCAACCGCTCTGAGCTTGTTTTTCTTGCCGCCGTTGAAATGCAGCTTGAGGATGTCCGCACTCAGCTGTGACTTTTTGTCTTGCTTCAATTCGGGACTTGCTTTCAGCTTCAGCTCAAAGCTTTCCCGGCGGCTGTCCACGATATTTTCGGGCGGAGCCTCTACCTGCCGTATTTTAAACCCGATGTACGCCTCAACATTCGCGAGAAAAGAATCCTCATTCGGCGTCACGAACGAGATCGCCTTGCCCTTGTTGCCAGCTCGTCCAGTTCTCCCCGCGCGGTGGACATAGCTTTCCTTCTCCATCGGAAAATCATAGTTGATCACATGGGTAATCCGATCAATATCAATGCCTCGCGCCGCTACATCAGTCGCTACCAAATAACGGAACTCACCTCTGCGGAACTCACCCATGACCCGATTGCGGTCATCCTGCTCCATGCCGCCATGAATTTTGCCAATCGGATAACCGAGCTGGGTCAGCTCACGCTGCACCTCATCGACATTCACCTGAGTCCGGCAATAAATAATGCAGCTATCCGGGCTTTCCATCACGGTCACATCCTGCAGCAATTGCAGCTTGCGATTATCCCGTACCGTATACAGAGAATGCTCGATTTCAGCCTTCGTACTGCCCTCTCCTTTCATTTCAATATCAACAGGATCATTCATGTAACGATGGCACAGCCGCTCTACATCCTTCGGCAGCGTAGCGGAGAACAGCAGCGTCACCCGCTCCTTGGGCAGCTCCTGAATAATCATTTCCAGCTGCTCGATGAAGCCCATGCTCAGCATTTCGTCCGCCTCGTCAATGACGAGGAAGCGCAGCTTGTCCAGGTCAATCGTATCTTTTTCAATATGATCCATAATGCGGCCCGGCGTACCGACGACCACATGATTTTTTTGCGTTAGCTGCATGCGCTGCGGGGCAAAGGGCTGCTTGCCATAAATAGCCGTCGCTTTAATTCTCTTGTAGCGGCCTATGTTCGTAATATCCTCGGTTACTTGATCAGCAAGCTCGCGGGTCGGTGTCAATATGAGCGCCTGCGGCCGATTTTCGTCCCACTCGACCATTTCACAGATTGGAATGCCGTAGGCTGCCGTCTTGCCGCTGCCCGTATGCGACTTGACCGTATGCGACTTGACCGTAAGATCGCGCTTGCTCAGCGCAATTGGAATTACCTCGCGTTGTACAAGAGTCGGCTGCTTGTAGCCTAAGCTATCCAGCGCCCGGGTAATGTCTTCACTTAATAAATAATCCTTAAAGCTTGCTTCACTCATCATAGAGCTCCTTTGGTGACTGTTATTTAGGCAAGTGTAAACGGCTGAAGCCGTCCTGTAGCGGCAAAGCTTCCGTTTCTAGTCAATGAAATATCGTTCCTTCAAAACGTTCAAATGGTGCAGCTCGTGACCAGCGATAATGTAGGCGAGAGCCAGTGCCGTTACCTCAGAATTGCTTGCGTTGCCGCGCCGTGCCAGCTCCTCATCGGAAAGCTTGCTAAGCAGCTTAAGCGTCGATTGCCTGATTACCCGATATTCCTCGGTCAGCTCCTGAATCGTATACTCGCTAAACCTCGCGCCCGCCACAAACACCTCCTGCTCAAAGCCAGGCAGCGGCGTCGTATCGCCCCGCGACACCCGCAGCAGGCGATAGCTCATGACGCGCTCGGTATCATTAATATGGCCAATGACTTCCTTTATGCTCCATTTGCCCTCTGCGTATTTAAAGTCGCCGCGCTCCTCTGGGATGCTCGCGAGCAGCTCGCTTGTCGTATCGTAAGCCGCAAGCAGCACATCCTTAATGCTGCCTTCCGGCACCTTTTCAATGTACGTTTGATAAAAAGGGTTATAGTCATGAATAGAAGGTCGATTGCTCATATTCGTTACCTGCCTCTCTTTATTTTCAAAGCTTTAGTTTCAGAGATTGTAGCATTCCAGCCCCTGTTTGAAAAGAGCGCTGCCGCTTCCTCCCCGCTGCAACCGCAAAGCGGGCTGCTCCCCAAGGCGGAATCCTCCGCCCTAGTGAACAGCCCTCATCTAACAGGTGGACTTTAGCCCCGCCTGTTAGCTTTTTTCGCTACTCTAAGGAGCTGCGAGGAATTTAGTACCCGCTTTTGTTGACAAAATCTCCACGGTTTTGGGAGTTTTGTCAATAAATTAGCGGTACTTTATTTCGTCGCAGTCTCCAAGCTCTATTATACGCTATTTCGTTGCCACAACCGGTTTATCCTGCGAAACCGCCAGCTGATACAAATAGATGCCTGTGCCGTCGCCAATCGCATAGTTCATAATCCGCTTGTTGACAGGGGAAAGCTCAGAGCGGTACAGCGTCGGGAATACCGGCACCTGATCCACCATGTATTGCTGCCATTCCTTATAAATGCCTTGGCGTACCGCTACATCAAAGGCTTTCTCCGAGACACCCTCGGCAAGCAGCCTGCTGTTCTCCTCCGTCTCAAAACGCGGGAAGTTATAAAGCGCATCCTTGCCATATAGACCAGCCGGATCGACATCAATACCAACCGACCATGCTGCTTGATAAACATCAACCGAAGGATCATCATCACCATTAGAGCCAACACGATCGTAGAAGGAGTTGAACTCGACCATCTCAAGGTTGACCTTCAGACCGATTGCCGCCCATGATTGCACATAATAACGGGCAAGCGGCTCCGCAATGTCTCCGCCCGTCATCGAAATAAAGTTAATGACCAGCTCGCTGCCATCCGGATTGGTGCGGAATTCGCCGTTCAATTTGTAGCCTGCGTCATCCAGCAGCTTTTTCGCCGCTTCCGGATCATAGGTTACACCTTTGTTCGTAGAATCATGGAATTCTGGGTGGGACGGTGGAATTAGCGTTGTCGCATTCCAGCGCAGACCGTGATAGAACTTTTTGCCGACAGCATCGTTGTCCACTGCCTGCCACATCGCCTTACGCAAATTCACATCGCCCATTTTCGCTTTATCATTCGGCTTAACAACCTTTGCTTCTTTATCCCACGTACCAAGCTTAAAGCCGATATACGTATACGCGCGGTCAATCATGCCGAGAAACTCGACGTTCGACATGTTCGCATTGTCCGGATATTGGTCAACCGGGAAGGAATCGACGAGATCAACACCGCCGCTCTCAAGCTGCTGTACAACCGTCGTTGGGTTGATGACCTTCAGCACAACCTCATCCAACACGGGCTCTCCGCGCCAATAATCCGCATTTTTCTCGTACACAACGGACTCGCCTGGTACAATTGATTTCACTTTAAAAGGACCGAAGCCGATCGGCTTCTCGCGCACTTCCTTGGAGGCGGACATTTTCGCTACGTCCATATCGCCAAAAATATGCTTTGCCAGTGGATATATCCAAACGCCGCCCGTCAGCAGGGACGGTGTAGACTGAATATACGTAATTTGCAGCTTCTTGTCTCCAAGCACCTTAATGCCGGAAATCGTTTTGGCCTTGCCGTCATGGTAGTCCTGCATGCCTTCGATATTCGTAAAATTGGAATCGTAGCGCGGGCCGTCATAAGCTTTGTTGCCAATAACCTCATGCGCGAACAGCCAATCCTCAGCCTTTACCGGCTTGCCGTCCTGCCAGTTCACATTGTCGCGAATCGTAAAGGTAAATGTTCGGCCATCCTCAGCAACCTCATAGGTCGCTGCGCCATCATTCGTATAGACGTAGTTCGCATCCCAAGTCAATAGTCCCTCGTCAAACCACTGGAGCACCATCGCATCCGGGTTGCCCGAATAGAAATTGTAGTTCAGCGTACCTTCAAATGGTGTATCGGACACCAAGCCGTAGGTGACAGAGCCACCCTTCAGCGCTGTACCTTCATTAATTTTCACCTTGTTAAAATCCTCAATAGAATAAAGACCATCCTCTTCAGCCGGTGCTGCACTTGCGCTGGCCGCAGGCTCCGCGCTCGCCCCGGGACTTGCACTCTCTGACACCCCGCTTCCGCCATTTGATGTACATGCCCCCAGCATGAGCGCGAGCACAAGCATCAGCGCAACGAATACATACCTTGCCCCCATAACCTTTCTCATTAAACCATCTCCTCCTTTTATTAGCCTTTTCTTTGTCTTGCGTCCGTCGCGCGCTTCAGCGCTTGACCAACATTATTTATACTCAACATCAATACCAAAATCAGCACTGACGCGGGTAACCAGATCCACCATCTGCTCTCCAGGGTTTGCGGGTTTCTCGCATAGCTGACTAAGGTACCGAGGCTCGGCGTGCTTTCAGGAAAGCCAAAGCCAAGAAAGGAAAGGCCGGATTCAAGACCGATGTTCGCTGCCAGATTCAGTGTCATCGTCACAATAATAATGGAGCTGAGATTCGGCAGCAGCTGGGTAAACATGATTTTGAGGTGGGAGGAGCCGAGCGTTCTGGACGCCTGGATGTAATCCAGCTCGCGCTCCTGCAGCGCCTTCGACCGAATCAGCCGGGCAATGCCCATCCACAGAAATGCCGTCATAATGAGCGAGAACGAAATAATGCTGTATTTAGGCACAGCGGTTACGAACGCAATAACGATCATGAGCGTCGGCAAAATCATAAAGAAATCGACAAAGCGCATAAACACATTATCTATGCTGCCGCCAAAATAACCTGACAGCAGTCCAATCAGAATGCCGACTATTCCGGTCATCAGCGTCACAATAATGCCGATGGACAAGGAGTTGCGCGTACCGATGATCAGCTGCCCAAATACGTCGCGGCCGCCATAGTCCGTCCCCAGCCAAAACTCGGCGGAAGGCGGCTTGTACAGCGAGAACAAATCAACGGTCACGATCTGCTTCTGATCCAGCACAAGCGAAATGCCATAAACAAAGATAATGATGAGTCCTAGAAAAAGAAAGGAAGCAAATGCTACCTTATCGCGAATAATTTCCCGCCAAATGATTTTCCAGCCGGAGGGGCTTCGGTCCGTCTCGGCGGTTGCAAGCTTGCTCATCGTTTAAGCCTCCCTGCGCGCTTATTTAATCCGAATTCGGGGATCAACAAGGCTCAAAATGATATCCGATATCAAAGCTCCCAAAATAGATGCGACTCCATACAGCATGACCAGCGCCGTCACGACGCTGAAATCCCGCAGGGAGATGGAGCTAAGGAAGAGCTGGCCCATGCCGGGATAGCTGAAGATGCTCTCGATAAAGACGGTGCCCCCGATCAAGCCCGTAATCTCATAGCCGAAAAAAGCGGCAATCGGCAGCAGCGAGTTGCGCAATATATGGCGATTGTAGACGCGGGACTCCGAAGCACCCTTGGCCCTTGCAGTCAAAATAAAATCCCGCTGCTTCGTATCAATAATTTCGCTGCGCAGCAGCTGTACCGTCGTGACGGTCGTAATCAGCGCCATCGACAAGGCGGGGAGCAGCAAATGATAGATTTTGCTGATTACATAGGCAGCCGTGCCAGGCTCCGTTCCCGGCTTGACGCTGCCGCCTGTAGGGAACCATTCGAAGTGGAAGCCGAACAGCCATAGCATGACCAAGCCAAAAATAAACAGCGGTGCAGCAAAGCCCAAATAGGTGTAGCCCGTAATCATGCGATCTGCCCAAGTATCGTTGTAGCGGCCACTCGTAATGCCGAGCGGAATTGCGATTAAGTACGTCAATATCAGCGTAGCGACCGACAGCCAGATCGTATTAAAAATGCGCTGGCCAATGAGCTCGGACACGGGCATCTTGAAGCGGAACGATTGTCCAAAGTCGCCTTGCAGCGCATGGATCACCCAGTTCCAGTACTGCACATGCCAAGGATCGTTCAGGCCAAGCCGCTCGCGCTGCGCCTCCAGCGCCGCTGGATCAAGGCTCGGATCAACAAGGCCGGTGAGCGCATCGCCAGGCATCGCTTTAGCGAGCAAGAAGACGAGAACGCTAAGCAAAAATAATTGCGGAATCATAATAAATATACGGCGAACAATCGTTTTCCACATCGCTATCCACCTTTCCCAGGCAGAGCTACCAGATGCGTGCTTGAGATCGGCCTTAGAGAATAGGCCAGGCCCTCTTCGTCAAAATAGTCTCTGTAGGCTTGATCATATTCGGCTTTTACCGCTGCTCTAAACTGTTGCTGCTTCTCTCGCTGTGTAGGGTCGATATCAGGGATGGCTGCAAGGAGCCTCTTGGTGTAAATATGCTGAGGGGTATGAAAAATATCTGAGGTGGTGCCTTGCTCCACATGTCTGCCCTTGTACATAATGCCGATGTGATCGCACATATGCCTTATAATTCCAAGGTCGTGACTGATAAACAAGTACGTGAGGTTTAATTCCTTCTGGATGTCTTGCATAAAATTAAGCACCTGCGCCTGAACGGATACGTCCAGCGCCGATACGGGCTCATCAGCAATAATCAGCTTTGGCTTTAAGGCAATTGCCCTAGCGATCCCGATCCGCTGCCGCTGGCCGCCGGAAAACTCATGCGGATATTTATAGATCGTCTCTGCGCTTAAGCCTACCTGCTCCAGCAGCTCTCGCACACGCCGCTTCTCTTCCTGCGGAGACAGCCGCTCGAAGTTGCGCAGCGGCTCCGCCACGATGTCGATGACGCGCTTCTTCGGATTAAGCGAGGAATACGGATCTTGAAAAATCATTTGAACATCGCGGCGAGCATTCAGCAAGCTTCTCCTGCCGCCCTCGCTTAAGTCCTTCCCTTCAAAAATGACGCTGCCGGACGTAATCGCATTCAGGCCGATGATCGCCCGCCCCGTCGTCGTCTTGCCCGAGCCGGACTCGCCAACAAGTCCGTAGGTGCTGCCCTGCTCAATCGACAAGCTTACGCCGTCAACCGCTTTGACCTCGCCAACCGCTCTGCCGAATATACCGCCGCGAATCGGAAAATGAACCTTTAAATCCTTAATATCAAGAAGCGCCATAGTCAGCCCCCTTCCCGTCCACTTTAGGAAAATAAAAAGTCCGATAGCAGGTGCAGCGGACGAAATGACCGGGACTTACTTCGTGCATCACAGGCTCCGCCTCATGCGCCGCTTCCTGCATCCACGGAATGCGGGAGCGGAAGCGACAGCCTTCGCGGGGCAGCTTCTGCAAGGAGGGCACGATGCCCTGAATGACATGCAGCCGAGACTTCTCGGCACTGGCGGCCGGAATCGAGCTGAGCAGCGACTTTGTATAAGGATGCTGCGCATTCGAAATGAGCGTATAAATATCAGCGATTTCCACAATCTGCCCTGCGTACATCACCGCTACGCGATCCGCCATTTCCGCCACGACGCCGAGGTCGTGGGTAATAAGGATGATGCCGGCACCGATATCGCTCTTCAGCTTGCGGATCAGCTCCAAAATTTGCAGCTGGATCGTGACATCGAGCGCCGTTGTCGGCTCATCGGCAATGAGCAGCTCCGGCTCATTGGCAATCGCTATCGCAATGACGACGCGCTGCCTCATACCGCCTGACAGCTCATGCGGATATTGCTGATACGTATGCTCAGGACGCGGGATGCCTACCTGACCGAGCAGCTCCAGCACCTTCACCTTGCGCTGCTCCACCGTCAGCTTGTCGTTATGCAGCAGCAAGGCCTCCTCAATTTGGCTGCCAATAATCATGAGCGGATTAAGTGCCGACAGCGGGTCCTGAAAAATCATGCCCATTTCCTTGCCGCGCAGCTTATTTAACTTGCCTGGCGACAGATGAGCCAAATCCTGCCCCTTATAATAAATATGCCCTTCGATTTTCGCCCGCGTGTGGAGCCCCATAATCGAAAAGGCCAATGCGCTTTTTCCCGAGCCGGATTCGCCAACAATTGCTAAAATTTCATTTTTCCTAACGGTTAGCGAAACGTCATCCACTGCCGCAAAATAGCGGTCAGCTATACGAAAGGACGTCGTTAAATGCTCCATTCTCAGCAATTCCTCACTCACATTTAATCACCCTAACGAATTATAATTTCGAGCGTTAATTAAATTGATAATTCTGAAAATAACGAAGCGCTTGGCTCAGCCTTTCTGGCGAATCCTGCTGTTGGAAGATGACATCCTGAGCCTCAATCTATGTCACATTTTATATCATTAAGAATAGAGTTACAATACTTTTTATTTATATTTCTATCTTTTTTTAACATCTAGTTCGATTTAAGAGATAATCTTAGTCAAGTATTAACATATATGAAGTCGAATAGCTTATTTAAAACCTTAAATAAATATTCATATTTATGAATTAATTATATTATGATTTTAATATATTTTTTAATTATAATTCTTCCTGAATTTAGATATTGTGCGTTTTTCGTAAAGAAATAACGATTTTCTACTTAGAGTAGATAGGGAAAAGTTGTAAATTGTATTGAAAGCAACAAAATCTTGCTTCGCCCTCCTCTTTTTTTTATTCGCTGGCATGCATAAACGCTCATCACAAATGCTTATCATTAAAAAAGCTGGTATCCCTGTTCGGACACCAGCCAATCGAATCTTTTTTCCCGGATCTGTGCGCCCTCTCCTCCAGCAGTTATTCTAGAGGAAAATGAGCAGCAAAATGCCCGCGACAAAGCAATAATAGGAAAAATATTTTAAATTTCCGCGCGCCATAATGTTCATGAACCAGCGCATAGAATAATAGGTAACGATTAAGGTAGCTATAAAGGCAATGAGATAAGGAATCATCAGCAAGCTGCGGTTCGGATCATTCGCAATGTCCGACACGCCAAGCACTAGTCCGCCCAAGCTAATCGGTATGTATAGCATAAAAGAAAACCGCAGCGCCGTCTCCTGCTTCATGCCGACCGCAATGGACGTAATGACCGTGGAACCGGAGCGGCTAATGCCCGGAATGAGCGCTACCGCCTGCGCCAGGCCTACAATTAAAGCGTCCTTGACTGTCAGGTCGCCATCCCGCTTGCGCCCTTGCAAATTGCGGATTAGCCAGAGCGCCACGCCTGTTATGAGCAGCGATATCGCCACCGTGCGGACGGAGGAGAAATAAGACTCAATTTGATCTTTGAGCAGCAGCCCGATAATGACGGCCGGCACCGTGCCAATGACGACATACATCGCAAACAGGAAGTCGCTTTTGTAAGCTTTGTCCCGTGTTCTCATATATTTGATTGTGTTAACAATTAGCCGATTAATATCTTGGCGAAAAATGTAGCCGATCGCAATAAGCGATGCCGTGTTCGTTAAAACCTCAAAAGCTAGCCCTCGCTGTTCAACGCCGAGCAACTGCTGGGCAATAATTAAATGTCCGCTTGAGGATACAGGAATCGGCTCTGTAAAGCCCTGAATAATGCCGAGAATCAAATACTTCAGCCATAATACGAAATTGTCCATACCGTCTCCTTTGTCGCTTATATTTACCTCCCCTATCATAACGCACTCTAGTAAAGATGATCAAATCCTGTGAGTTGCCCGCTCTTTGCTATCATGGTATAACTAGCAAAAGCATGATCTTTTCTAGTTGCGAGGGGGAGAAATGGTTTTGAAGCTGGTTTCATGGAATGTTAACGGGCTGAGAGCCTGCGTGAATAAAGGGTTTATTGATTATTTTAACGAGATGGATGCCGATATTTTCTGTTTGCAGGAGACGAAGTTGCAGGAGGGGCAAATTTCATTGGAGCTAGGCGATTCGTATTCAGATTATTGGAACTATGCTGTGAAGAAGGGCTACTCCGGTACAGCCGTGTTTACGAAAACGCCGCCGCTTTCTGTCCGCTACGGCATCGAAGAAAACGAAGAGCCGGAAGGCCGCATTTTGACGCTGGAATTTAAGGACTTCTACTTGGTTAATGTCTATACGCCTAATGCCAAGCGCGATTTGCTGCGGCTGGATTATCGACTGGAATGGGAGGATCGCTTCCGTACTTATTTGCAGCAGCTTGATGCTGTGAAGCCCGTTATCGTCTGCGGCGATCTTAATGTCGCCCATCAGGAAATCGACCTCAAAAACGCCAAAGCCAACCATGGGAACTCCGGTTTTACTGCGGAAGAACGCGGGAAAATGACTGAGCTGCTGGCAGCCGGCTTTATCGACAGCTTCCGCCATCTATACCCTGACCGTACGGACGCCTATACTTGGTGGTCGTACATGCCGAAGGTCCGCGAACGGAATGTCGGCTGGCGCATTGACTATTTTCTGCTTTCGGGGCGACTCGCCCCATTGCTGAAGGATGCGGGAATTGATTCCGCTATTATGGGCAGCGACCACTGTCCGGTTCTGCTTAGTATTGATCTATAATGAAGATATTAATGAAGATATAATTGATTAAACCGTCCAATTCTGCTTGCAGCGTTGACGGTTTTTTGTATATTTTGTGTAATTCGTGTTTTTTTCGCCCTCTTTTTTCGACATTATTAGATCAATTTCGACTTCATTCACCTCCATTAGACAATTTCGTTCAGAATCGGTTCAGCCCTTTTAAGTAGAATAGAGGTAAGTATTCTACTATTCGGAACAAGGAGACTTGGACAAATGAACGATTATTGGCGCAAAATAACCGCATTATCCCTGAAAAAGGGTCCCTCTCTTTTTGTTTGTGCTGCAGTATTGGGAACCACCTTGTCACTTTCTACTCCGGCATATGCAATTCCAGAACCTTCGAACTACTTTCTTCCTGTAGTAAACAATGATCTGCATTGGGTTAAAAATGATTCCAATGCGAATGCGGGAATGGGATCAACCATTGACGTTTATGGCAGCTACATCTCATTGGATTCACAGAAGCTCTTCCCTCCATCAACGGTCATCACGATGTTGACGGTGACCTCCAGCGATACGAGCGTCGCGTCTGCGGAAAATTATTCGTCCTTCATTGACATGGAAATTTTCGGACCGGGCACGACTGAAATTAAAGTTGAAGGCCTTACCGCTGAAAATGAAAAGCTGACGGAGCACTTCCGTGTCACGGTAGACCTCTTCGCCGATACGAATAGGGATGGGGTTATTACGTCTGCGGATGCTTTTCACATCGTTCGGGAGCTAAACCGAAATTCCGTTCTTACAAATGGCGAATTCAATCTATATGATATCGACCGGGACAGGTCCGTAACGGCGGCAGATGCATCCGCCCTAATGAGCCTTTACACGGGCAAAACCGTTCTAGGCTCGTCTGAAAAATATATCGTCACCTTAAGCGCCATTGACGATGCTCCAGTTATATATAACGGCTCTTTATACGCGGATACATGGGCACCAGGGCAAACGGTTTCCGCAGACTACAACTATTTTGATCCTGAAAATGATTTTGAAGGAAACAGCGGCTTTAAATGGTTCCGCAGCTTGCAGGCTGATGGCTCAAACCCTACGGAAATCATAGGCGAAACGTCGTACAACTATACGCTTCAGCAAGACGATATCAATCATTATATATTCGCGGAAGTGACGCCAGTTGCCGAATCGGGCAATCTGCTGACGGGCCAAACGGTGCTCTTAAAATCTACATCTGTCGTGATGAGTGCTACCCCTATCATTGTTAGCCGCACACCCGAAAATAACAGTGTAAACGTCAATAGAAATGCTGATATTGTTTTTACGTTTGACAGAGAGGTTACAGCCGTTCCTGGTAAACACATTCGTTTTTATCATTACGGAATAAATGACTTTACATTGGATTATCTTGCCAATGATGATTATAATATCGTCGTTGACGGAAAAACCGTTACCATTAAATACCTATCTGGAAAACTGTCTTACGGCACGAACTATGCTCTAGTCATTGATCCGGGTGCCTTTAAAGATGCAGATGATAATGACTTTGCAGGCTACGATAATGGAGAATGGGTGTTCACGACCGATTTCCCGAGCTAGCACTGTAATCCCCATTGCAACTTCATTAAAATAATTAGCGTCATCCATCTATACTCACTTTCATGGAGGTTAATATGCAAACATTATTGAGACAAGCACCTTCCAAACGCTTTCTTCTGCTCATGCTGAGCTGCCTGCTCATGCTGCCAGCTATTTTTGTACCGACTTCTGCTCATGCTGCGTCTGACGCTCCTGCAAAGGTTACGATTACGAACACAAATGTGACAGCCGGACAATCGGCAACGGTGCCCGTTATGCTCACCGATCCAGGTGACGGCGTCGGCGCTTACAATATGCAAATCGACTTCGATCCTTCCGTGCTGAGCATTGTCAGCATTACGCCTACGCATGGAGTAGTGGCTCCAGAAGACGGCGCTCCATCAGATACTGGCTATTTCCAGTCCAACTTTGACAACACTGCTGGCTGGGCTCGCGTCATCTGGATCGATTCCACGGGCGGAAATGCGCGCATCAATGATCCAGCCCAGTTGTTCGCCATTGAAGTCAAATCGCTCAGCAGCGAAACGACAGGCACTTATCACCTGACTGTAGATACTTCGAACGATGAGAAATGGGCCATCTACCGCAGCTCATCTTACGCCGTTTCGTCTACCGTTGAAGGTGGAGACATCGTCATCTCGAAAGCCAACTCCGGCTCTGGATCAGGTTCAGGCGGCTCGTCAGGCGGCGGCTCCGCAACGCCGACTCCGACTCCTACTGCAACACCAGCTCCAACAGCGACAACCGCTCCGGTTATGGTCTACATCGACGGCAAGGAGCAGCAATATGCAACCGCCCAAACCTCTGTACAGAACGGACGCACAATGATTCAGCTTGAGGTTGACAATGAGAAGGTCATCCAGCAAATCGACACGTCGGGCATCAAGGAGCTACGACTTCCAATTCAGAGCAGCACGGCTGCGGTTGTAAACAGCGGACTGAACGGCCAGCTCGTGAAGGAGCTGGAAAAACGCGGTGCCACGGTTAAAATTGAGACGCCTTCGGCCAGCTACACCTTGCCTGCCGGCGACATCAACATTGATGCGATTTCCGCTCAGGTCGGCTCGGCTGTCAAGCTGTCTGATATTAAAATCATCATCACCATTGCCGCAGCGGACAATGCTGTCGCAAATGCCGTGCAAAACCAAGCGTCCCAGCAGGGGGTAACCCTCGTCGGCGCTCCGGTCAACTTTGAAATTATTGCGCAATACAATGGACAAAACATTAGCATCGGCCAATTTAACCATTATGTAGAGCGCTCGATCACTCTGCCTGCCGGCTCCGATGGCTCGAAGATGACAACAGGCGTCGTGCTTGGCGAGGACGGCACTCTGCGTCATGTGCCAACCTATATTTCCGTAACAGGCAGCACCTATTTCGCCAACATCAACAGCTTGACGAACAGCAGCTATGCGATTGTTTATGCCCCTGCCTCGTTCAAGGATGTTGAAAAGCACTGGAGCAAAAACGACGTGAACGATCTTGGCTCCCGCCTGATTATGAAGGGCGTATCGAGCAATGAGTTCGCGCCGAATGCTTCCATTACACGCGCTGAATTTACGGCAACCCTGCTGCGCGCGCTTGGCATTCACAAGGCTTCCGGCAGCCCTTCGGTTTCCTTCTCCGATGTGAAAGCGGGCAGCTGGTACGAGAACGAAGTGAAGCTTGCGGTATCCAATAAGCTCATTAGCGGTTATTCCGATGGCACCTTCCGTCCGAACGGACTCATCACTCGCGAAGAAGCGATGATTATTTTGAATCGCGCTCTAGCGCTCACAACCTTGCCAACCGTCAGCGATGCCGCTGAAATCAACAGCCTGCTGGCTGCTTACGGGGACAGCTCCTCGGTGTCGGGCTATGCGAAGGCTGCCGTTGCCAGCGCTTTGAAAAACGGTATTGTGCAAGGTGCTGACGGCGCTCTTAACCCGGATTCCAATGTGACTCGCGCTGAAACGGCGGCTATTGTAAAGCGCCTGCTTGTCAAAGCGGGACTGATCAACGGCTAAGCCTACTCGCAATCTTGTTAAAAAGCTGTAGGATTCCGTGCTCGGAATCCTACAGCTTTTATTAAGTACTGCTGTTTGAAATAGACTATGACGTATAGCGTCCAGATTCAGAATCTATTCAAACCTAAGTAGTAGAATAATACCAAGCAGCTTAATCATTAAGATTAAAGGAGACTTAAGACAGATGAAACATTCTTTGCGTAAACTAGTTGGGGTTTCACGCAGCAAAGGTCCTTCGCTATTGTTGTGCACCGTCGTACTAGGCTCAAGCTTATCATTGTCCGCTCTGGCTAATGCTTCATCAGAACCGTCCAATTACTTCCTGCCTGTCGTAAACAATGACATCCACTGGGTCAAGCCTACTTCTGTTTACAGCCCTATCCCCAGCGTAGGTTCAGAGATTATTACATACGACTCGTCGATCAAGCTCGATACGACAAAGCTCTTTCCTCAATCGGCTACCATCACCACGTTAAACGCTTGGTCCAGCGATACTAATGTGGCAAATGCAGCTGTGGAGCTTCCTTACATTGAGGTTACCATTTTATCTGCTGGAACGACCGAAATCCGCATGGAAGGCATTACGGCTGGCAACGAAAAGCTGACCGAGCATATTCGCGTAACGGTTGACCGCTTCGCAGATACGAACAAAGACGGCATGATTACATCGGCAGATGCACTGCTTATCGCTAGAGCCATTGAGCGGAATACAGTATTAACTGCTGGAGAAGCCAATCTATACGATATTAATCGCGACGGCAACGTCACTGCGGCTGATGCCACTGCATTGATGAATCTCTATATCGGCAAAACTAATCTGGGCTCTGAAAAATATATCATCACGTTAAGCTCCATTGACGATGCTCCTGCTGTGTATAACTCCTCCTTAAGTGTCAACGCATGGGTGTCAGGGAAGACAGCTACTGCGCAATACAGCTATTTTGACGCTGAAAATGATGCCGAGGGCAATACCCGCATAAAATGGTTCCGCGGCACGCTCTCTGACGGCTCCGACCGTACGGAAATCACCGGTGAAACGGCGAATACGTATAGCCTTCAGCAAGCCGATATCCATTATTATGTGTTCGCTGAGGTAACGCCGGTTGCTGCATCGGGCGATCTACTGACGGGACAGGCTGTCCTATTAAAGTCCGATTCTGTCGTGGCAAACGCTGCTCCTATCATTGTAAGCCGCACCCCTGTTAACGGAAGCGTTAATGTCAATCAAAATGACGATATTATTTTCACATTTGATAGAGACATGTCCGCCGTTTCTGGTAAACTTATCAGATTTTATTATACTTCAACTAATTCTGAAGCCCTTAGTTTTCCAGTAGACTATCCAGCTCATGTTGACATTAGCGGAAATACGGTGACCATTACAGGTTTAGGAATGTTCCTGGCGCCAGATACAGAATACAGCGTAATTATTGATAACGGCGCCTATGAAGACAACGATGGAAATGCCTTTGCAGGCACTGTATTTTCCGAATGGGTATTTACGACCGAAAATGTTGGTTAACGCTGTAAAGGTGGTCCAACCTCAAAATATTCATAAACCGCACTGCTACTCTTACATTCAATGGAGGTTAATATGCAAACATTATTGAAACAAGCTCCTGCTAAACGCTTTCTGCTGCTCGTGCTGAGCTGCCTGCTCGTACTGCCAGCCCTTCTTGTTCCTTCCGCCGCGCATGCTGCACCGGTCGCTCCTGCAACGGTTACGATTACGAACACAAATGTGACAGCCGGACAATCGGCAACGGTGCCCGTTATGCTCACCGATCCAGGTGACGGCGTCGGCGCTTACAATATGCAAATCGACTTCGATCCTTCCGTACTAAGCATTGTCAGCATTACGCCTACGCATGGAGTAGTGGCTCCAGAAGACGGCGCTCCATCAGATACTGGCTATTTCCAGTCCAACTTTGACAACACCGCTGGCTGGGCTCGCGTCATCTGGATCGATTCCACGGGCGGAAATGCGCGCATCAATGATCCAGCCCAGCTTTTCGCCATTGAAGTCAAATCGCTCAGCAGTGAAACGACAGGCACTTATCACCTGACTGTAGATACTTCGAACGATGAGAAATGGGCCATCTACCGCAGCTCTTCTTACGCCGTTTCGTCTACCGTTGAAGGTGGAGACATCGTCATCTCGAAAGCCAACTCCGGCTCTGGATCAGGTTCAGGCGGCTCGTCAGGCGGCGGCTCCGCAACACCGACTCCGACTCCTACTGCAACACCAGCTCCAACAGCGACAACCGCTCCGGTTATGGTCTACATCGACGGCAAGGAGCAGCAATATGCAACCGCTCAAACCTCTGTACAGAACGGACGCACAATGATTCAGCTTGAGGTTGATAATGACAAGGTCATCCAGCAAATCGACACGTCGGGCATCAAGGAGCTAAGACTTCCAATTCAGAGCAGCACGGCTGCGGTTGTAAACAGCGGACTGAACGGCCAGCTCGTGAAGGAGCTGGAAAAACGCGGTGCCACGGTTAAAATTGAGACGCCTTCGGCCAGCTACACCTTGCCTGCAGGCGACATCAACATTGATGCGATTTCCGCTCAGGTCGGCTCGACTGTCAAGCTGTCTGATATTAAAATCATCATCACCATTGCCGCAGCGGACAATGCTGTCGCAAATGCCGTGCAAAACCAAGCGTCCCAGCAGGGGGTAACCCTCGTCGGCGCTCCGGTCAACTTTGAAATTATTGCGCAATACAATGGACAAAACATTAGCATCGGCCAATTTAACCATTATGTAGAGCGCTCGATCACTCTGCCTGCCGGCTCCGATGGCTCGAAGATGACAACAGGCGTCGTGCTTGGCGAGGACGGTACTCTGCGTCATGTGCCAACCTATATTTCCGTAACAGGCAGCACCTATTTCGCCAACATCAACAGCTTGACGAACAGCAGCTATGCGATTGTTTATGCCCCTGCCTCGTTCAAGGATGTTGAAAAGCACTGGAGCAAAAACGACGTGAACGATCTTGGCTCCCGCCTGATTATGAAGGGCGTATCGAGCAATGAATTCGCGCCGAATGCTTCCATTACACGCGCTGAATTTACGGCAACCCTGCTGCGCGCGCTTGGCATTCACAAGGCTTCCGGCAGCCCTTCGGTTTCCTTCTCCGATGTGAAAGCGGGCAGCTGGTACGAGAACGAAGTGAAGCTTGCGGTATCCAATAAGCTCATTAGCGGTTATTCCGATGGCACCTTCCGTCCGAACGGACTCATCACTCGCGAAGAAGCGATGATTATTTTGAATCGCGCTCTAGCGCTCACAACCTTGCCAACCGTCAGCGATGCCGCTGAAATCAACAGCCTGCTGGCTGCTTACGGGGACAGCTCCTCGGTGTCGGGCTATGCGAAGGCTGCCGTTGCCAGCGCTTTGAAAAACGGTATTGTGCAAGGTGCTGACGGCGCTCTTAACCCGGATTCCAATGTGACTCGCGCTGAAACGGCGGCTATTGTGAAGCGTCTGCTTGTCAAAGCGGGACTGATCAACGGCTAAGCTTAATCTGTATCGTTTTAATCAGGCTGCAAAGTTCTGCCTTTAGAATTTTGCAGTCTTTTTCCTCAAATATATATTCGACAAAAAGATACTAAATTCGTTCAATCGCTTGTTCTACAAAAAAAGCATCATCTCATCAATCGGCTTACAAGGAGACCTGTACGAATGAATGACTATTGGCGTAAAATGACTACTTTTTCCCGCAGCAAAGGGCCTGCACTTATTTTGTGTGCGACGATGCTAGGAACCGCCCTGCCGCTGTCAAATGCAGCGCATGCAACTCAACTAAGCTCCAACTTTTTCACCCCCATCGTTAACAAGGACATTAGCTGGATTAAGCCTTCCTCGTCTTCCAACGCGCCATTTGGCGCTGCTATCGAGCACAACGGTTCACTGATTACATTGGATGCAGGTGTACTTTTCTCTAATGTGGCTGGACTTTCACAGCTGACGGCCTCCTCTAGTAATTCCGCCGTTGCTACAGCAAATGCTTATCAGCTTTCCACTGAATTAGAAATTTTATCTGCGGGCAGAACTACGATTACACTGGAAGCACATACCGCCAGCCTTGAGAAGCTTACAGAGCAGTTTGAGCTGACGGTAAGCCGTATCGGGGATACAACTGGCGATGGTGTTGTCACAGCCGCTGATGCTCTATACATCATGAAGGTTGTGAACAGCGGCACTGTACTGACGCCGGAAGAAATAAATCTGCTTGATATTAATCGCGATGGCGTTGTAACCGCTGCGGATGCGACCAAGCTAATGAGCAGCTATGCAGGCAAAGGTCTTTCTTCAAACAGCTCCTCCTACATCGTCACGCTTAGCGCCATAAACGATTCACCAGTGATGTACGGCGCTTCGCTCAATGGTTTGCTGAAGGCGGGCGAAAGGATGACGGTGCAATATGACTATTTTGATGCCGAAAATGACGCCGAAGCCGCATCCAGCTTCCAATGGTACCGCGGCTCACATGCTGATGGCTCGGACCGCACAGCCATTGCCGGTGCAGCTTCGGCCTCTTATCTCGTCGCGCCTGAGGATGTTGGGCTTTATTTGTTTGTCGACGCTGCCCCCGTTGCAGCAGCAGGCACAACACAGGGTCAAGCCATCACGCTGACCTCCGACACGGTGGTGCCAGATACTTCCGCACCCTATATTCAGAGCCAAGTTCCGGTTCATTTAGCGGGTGAAATCAGCGCAACTGCCGATTTAGAGCTGACAATGAATAAGCCTGTTACAGCTGTTTCCGGTAAAAAAATCTATATTACAAATACGGCAAATCCGCTTGATGTTTACGCCTACGATGCAGACGGTGCTAGTCATATCATTATAGATGGCAAAAATATAACGATTAAGCATGCCGATCTAGGCAGTGAGACGAGCTATTCCGTCACGATTGACGCTGGCGCATTCAAGGATCAGGCGGGAAATGAATTTGCAGGCATCAGCGATTCCTCGGTATGGAGCTTTACAACAGCCGATATCGCCGCTCCGCTGGTTACTCAGACCGCTCCTGTAAATCAGGAGCTGAACTACGCCTTGTCATCTGAGCTTTCCCTGACGTTTAACGAGGACATCGTTCCAGTCACAGGCAAAAAAATTACGATTCGTCAGGCCGCAGACGATGCAGTCGTGCAAACTTATACGGTATCCGAGCCCGCGCAGGTTACGATTCAAGGCGGTAAGGCGACTCTCCACCCTGAATCACAGCTTTATCCATTAACAAGCGTAACGGCTTATTACCTAGAGATTGAGGAAGGCGCATTTACAGATACACACGGAAACGCGTTTGCAGGCATAGATAATGATGCAGTCTGGACATTCCTGACCGCAGATTCGCGGACGTTAACGGCAGTCGATCTTGAGGATTTGACAGAGGATCAGCTGCGAGCTTCTGGCGGGGCTATTTTCAACGTTACCTTGGATCAGGATACCTTTAATTCAGCAGCTGACATTGGCGACTTCGAGCTCAATCATGCTCCACAAGGTATGTCTATACTGTCTGTTATGCATCTGTCTCCTAATGAAATTTGGCTCTCGGTTGATTACGACGGCACCGACTTTGATACCGATATTGCAAATTTCAGCATTACGGCCAAGGCTAGCGCTTTGACCAGCGGTCGCGAGCTTAAGACTACTGACCTGCTGATTGCAGCAACGAATGAGCTAGAAATCACGAGCCTCTCTCCTGCCAGCCAAGCGACAGATGTGAGTAAAGCTCTGACGCTCTCGCTTACGTTTAATCGGCCCGTTACAGCGACAGCAGGCCAGTCGCTTACCGTGTATAAAGCAGCGGACGATACTGTTGCCGCCAGCATCGCCCTTGATGATGCCTCCAAGGTGACGTTTAACGGCAATACGGCTAATATCCAAATAACAGGGCTGTCAGGCGCGACAGCTTATTATGTGAAGTTTGCCGCTGGAAGCTTTAAGGATGGCGATGGTCTGCCATCGACGGCAATGACTTCGAAGACGCAGTGGACGTTTACGACGGTTGCCGACGCTCCGTCATTCACAACGTCGCCCGTTTATATTTCTGAATTTTTACTTCAGGATGAACACCGAGCAGCCGTAGAAATTTATAGCAACGGCAACAACCTTACAGGCTACAGCTTATTTGTTTACGGACGCAGCACTACAAATGGACAATATTACGAGAAAGAGCTGTCTATCCCTCAGCTCATTGCGAACGGAGTCACCATTATAATAGACCCGGCGTGGTACGACTTTTTTGATTTAACCAATGCTGTCTATTACAATCTTGAAGAAAAACTTGCTCCAGAATGGGGATTTATCGTGAGCGGCATCGCTATTAAGAAAAATAGCGTAGTCGTTGATGTGGTTGGCGATATCAGCTCAAACGGCGCTTTAACAAGCACCCTTTTCCCAAGCGGCGGCACCATGGTTCGCAAATCGGGGGAAATCGGCAAGAGCCTGTACGATACGAGCCAATGGACTTTTTATCCTACAGGGACGTACCAGTATATGGGAAGTCACACGCCATAACAAACAAGAAGAAGGACGTTTTGCAAAAATCATACTTTCTCTCTATTTTGAAAAAAAACTTGCCATCCTCTTCCGAACTCGGTAGAATCGACAAAGATTATAGACATAGAATGATGGGGAGGATCACTGGTTTATGGAAAAGCGTAGTACAATTGGAATTATGGATCGCCCTCCGCTAGGGCAGAGCCTTATGCTGAGCTTGCAGCATCTATTCGCCATGTTTGGCTCCACCGTACTCGTGCCGAATTTGCTTGGCGTCGATCCGGCTGTCTGCCTGCTGATGAATGGAATCGGCACCTTGCTTTATTTATGGATTTGCAAAGGCAAAATTCCCGCCTACCTCGGTTCAAGCTTTGCTTTTATCGCTCCTGCGGGAGCCGTTATTGGCGAGCATGCTGCCGGAGAGAGCGGCAATTATGCGGCGGCACTGGGCGGTTTTATCGCCGCAGGCGTTATTTTCACACTTGTTGCCTTAATTATTCATTATGCGGGAACGGGCTGGATTAACGTCGTTTTCCCTCCTGCGGCGATGGGCGCGATTGTAGCGATTATCGGACTGGAGCTCATTCCGGTTGCAGCGAAGATGGCTGGCTGGATTATGCCGGATCAATACCCGGACCCTGCGAGCTGGAAAATGGACGGTGCCACGGTTGCTTTATCAACGATTACGCTTGGCATAACCGTGTTCGGCTCCGTGCTGTTCCGCGGTTTTATGAAAATCATTCCGATTCTAATCGGAATTGTGTCTGGTTATGTCATTGCCTATTGTATGGGCATGACCGACTTTTCCGGTGTAGGGAAGAGCGGCTGGCTGCAAGCTCCTGAGTTTACGCTGCCCATCTTCCAGTGGGCCGCTATTCTTGCCATCGCTCCGGCCGCACTCGTCGTTATTGCCGAGCATATCGGCCATCTGGTCGTAACGAGCAATATCGTGGAGAAGGATTTGTCGAAGGACCCGGGGCTGAGCCGCTCTATGCTGGGTAACGGGATTTCCACAATGATTTCCGGCCTTGTCGGCTCCACGCCGAATACAACCTACGGTGAAAACATCGGCGTACTCGCAATCACGAAGGTTTATTCGACCTTTGTCATTGGCGGCGCTGCCGTCATCGCCATTGCGCTCTCTTTTTCAGGAAAATTCTCGGCGCTCATTTCGGGCATTCCGACTCCTGTCATGGGCGGCGTCTCCCTGCTTCTGTTCGGCGTTATTGCTGCATCCGGCTTTCGGATGCTTGTCGAATCAAAGGTTGACTACAGCAAGCCGACTAATCTGTTTTTGACGACCGTCGTAATGGTAACTGGACTCAGCGGCGTCACCATCAAGCTAGGCGATTTCGCCATCTCCGGCATGGCGCTTGCGACAGTCGTAGCGATTTTGCTAAGCCTGCTGTTCAAGCTGTTTGATGTGCTGAAGCTGTCCAACGATCACGAGACGGCCGGGCACTAGACGCTACATGAAGGCTCTATTTAACGGCTGATCATGCTTAATGCTTCGTATCCCATGAACTATAAAATGACGCACAAACTAACCATAGTTTGATGCGTCATTTTTACTGTAACAACAAGAGCTTATAGAGGAGAAATGCCTAACGCCCTCTACTCCACTTTTACATAGGATAAAAGCAGAGGAGGGAAGCCTTGTATGCCTTCATACCGCATTATCGTTGATCTATCTGACCGCAGGCTGTATTTGCTCGATGGCAATACGGTCGTAAACGCCTATCCTGTTGGCATCGGTAAAATGCTGACGCAATCGCCGCTAGGCGAATTTACGATTATAAATAAACAAGCCAATCCCGGCGGGCCGTTTGGCGCTTTCTGGATGGGCTTGTCCAAGCCGCATTACGGCATTCATGGCAACAATGATCCTGCATCTATCGGTCGTATGGTTTCGCATGGCTGCATCCGCATGTACAATGACGACGTTGTTGCGCTCGCCCATTTGGTTCCGATTAATACCCGCGTGACCATTCGGGAGTAGCGGCTGGCATACTCTGCCCCAAGCCTAAGTACTTAAATCAAAACAAAACAAGACAAGACGCAATGATTGGGCGTCTTGTCTTGTTTTGTTTTATCTTAAACGTAGCTACGAAATAGTAGCTTCACTAAATGGTGCGTCTGTTGCCCTAATTATTGCCGAGAGACTGCTCTCCTCCACCAGAACTCCGGGTAGAGCGGTGCTCTGTGGATGCCTCCTGAATGTGTCCGAACGCCCAGTGACTTGTCGGAACGTCCTTCCAAGCGGCTTCCTCACCCGTGAGCGGACCACGCTCCAGCACGCGATTAAGAATAACGACCGCCTCTGCGCGCGTCAGCGAGTCGTTTGGACGGAACAGACCGCTTCCAGAACCGGACATGATGCCAGCTGCGCTTACTCGTCCGATAGCTTCAACTGCCCAGTGGCTGTTCGTATCCTTGAACGACGCCTTGGCATCGCCCGCCGACGCTTTGTCTTTCAGCAAACGATCGACGATTACAGCCATTTCTGCGCGGGTAATCAGCTTCTCCGGCATGAAGCGGCCATCAGAGCCCTGCATGTAGCCCTGAGCCGTCGCTTGCGTGATCGCCTGCTTCGCCCATGCAGCTGATGGTAGATCGGTGTAAGATGCACCGGCCGCTACTGTAGCCATTTTCGGCAACGCTCTGGCTAGCAGCGCCGCCATTTCCACCCGGCGAACTGCTTGATTCGGACGGAATGTGCCGTCGCTATACCCTTGAATATAAGCTGTATGAGACAAGCTATCTTCGTTTAGTTTCACGATGGAGAAGGTGCTGAACTTAGTGATGGTAAACCGAATGCCTGGCTTGTCCGTTCCATTATAGCCTACCCGTTCACCCTTCACCCATTCCTTCGTACCGTCGCTGTGTTCGATGAAAACGCCCAGCTTCTCAAGCTCCGCACTCGGCAACTCCTCGCCTACCGGCAGCTCCAGCGTCACTTTGCGGCTGCTCATATTCGTCTCGATCGTCATCGGCCGACCAATTAGCTGCAAGCCGTCCGCCGCGGCTAACTGGAGAAGTATTGGCTCACCTTTAATGCGCTCTTCCACCTGCTTGCGTTCGACCACTGCCTTGATCGGTACGATATGGAAAAACACTTCCTCCTGCAAGCCTTGCAATGAGCCGCTCGGAATGAGAATGCCACCATTGTTAGTCCAGATTTGCAAATCAATGCCTTGCGCGGCAAACTGCTTCGCAGCCTCTGCCTGCAGCTTGACATTCAAATCGGATACCTCATCCTTCTCATCAGGAATGACGATTCTCGCTGTAGACGAGCCGGTTTCCTTCAATTGCTTAACCGCCTGCTCCGCCTGTACCAACGACAGTGTTACTTCGTCTTTTTTGCGGCCGTCCGCAAGGGTCGTTCTTACGATAGTCGTGGTAGCAACTACGCCGCCCTTGCCGCTGCCGTCACTGACATCAACTTTAATTTGCTCCGTCGATGTTGAAGTAGAGGCTTCACCACCGCCACTGCCACCGCCTCCCGAAATCGGCGCCGTCGGTATCGCTGCTTGCGAGGCTGCGGACGAATCGGACATTCCCGCAGCATTCTGAGCAACAGCCTTGAAGGTATAGGACGTGCCGTTCGTCAACCCAGTAACGACGGCCGACAATTGGTCACCGCCAACTGTAACAGAGATGTCACCAGGAGTAGATGTCACAATATAGTTGTCTACCGGAGCCTCGCTCACATTGGCTGGCGCACCCAAGGTGACTTGTACTTGCCCATTGCCTGATGCAACCGCCAGAATAGCTGGGGCCAGAGGCTTCGCTACCGGGCGGACCGTGCCAATTAGTGGTGACGAATCTCCAACAACGTTTACCGCGTAGATACGAATCGTGTACGTTGTTCCGTTAGACAAGTTATCAAAGCTTGCGCTGTACAGGCTCTCGCCGCTTTCCGGCACTTCCTTCACTGAGACGATTGCGTTGTTTAGCACCGCTTCGATGCGGTACTTCAAAATCGACTCTCCGACCGTATCGGTCGGCTTTGCAAAGGAGATGACTGCCGTCCCACTGCCTGGTACGGCATCGAAATTAGTCGGCGCTTTAGGCAGCGGCACAGGAGCGACAGCTTCTGAAGCCGGGCTCAGAACGGATTCGCCGGCAAGGTTGACCGTCTTGACCGCAAACACGTAAGATGTGCCGTTAATAAGTCCTTCTGCGGTATAGGCATTAGTGTCAACATTTGCAGCTATCTCCACCCAATCGGCGACATTGTCTGGACCTGCTTCTCCTTCATAAATGTATACCTTATACGTCTCCGCCATCGGCACAGCCGGCCAAGCCAGCATGATCTTGCTATCTCCGGAGGTAGCCGCAACCGATGCTGGAGCTGCTGGAGGAATCACTACAGATAACCTGCCGCTTGCGAAAGTCTTGTTCATCTCCACAGCATGCACATCTGTAAACGTCAGCTCCCGCACGTCGTTCGGCATCTCGACAGTTAGCTCGTGATCGCCGATTGGCGCATCATCTGCAACTGCGAAATTTATTGTGAACAAAGTTTGGGCATCCTGTGAAGCCGGAATCGGATTGTCTCCGCCCGTAACATCCAGCCAAGTAACAAATAACCAACCTTCGGCATTGTTATAGTGCGACAGCAAGCCTTGTCCCTCAATTCCATTGTAGCTCATCACTTGTGGATCGAACTTGATCCGTATGCCGTAGGAGGCTATCGCTTTATCAAGCGTCACCGCCTTCACTGGCACGGAGACGATGCCTTCCTCCCCTGCCTTGATAGATGCCGAACCGATTGCAATGGCCGCATTTCCTGATGGAGACACGGTCACCTTCCCATGCACAAGATCGGCAGATACCGGCTCGACATCCTCATAAAGCTGACCCTGAACGAGCGTCAGGGCAGAGTCGCCTGCTGGCGCGCCTTCCTTGATCTTGAATCGCAGCGTGAACAGCTCGCTGGAGTCTTCGATAAAACCGGTAAGCGTTAGCTTTAGCTTCAGACTCCCGGTAGTTGCTGTGTCTACGATCAGCTGCGCATTAGAGTCGATTGCCTTAATCAGCCCGCTAATGGCTGCTTCCTCTCCTGACACCGGCTCCAGGACGTTCGGATCGTAATGAATCGCAACGTCCGAGCGGTAGACATATAGATCAGAGCTATACGAGTCGAAGAAAACCGGCACATCAATATAAGCACCCGGCGCTCCGGCCACCGTGCCGACACGCACGGATGGCGTACCCGACGGGGCAGCGGACGCTTTCGGGAGCGCCGGCAGCAGCAACGCCAGCACCAGCAGCAAAGCAAGGAGTGCGCTGAACTTGCCGCGCAGTCCAGATCGGTTAGTATAAGAATAGTCCAATATGTTCACCTCAACGTTTCTTAGGTTGCATTGCCCATATAAATGTTCATAATCAAGGCAGCATCCGTTTCGTTCACTTCACCATCTTCATTCATGTCAAGTGCTTCAAGCTGATCTGCCGTCAGTGTAATTTTCCCTTTTAAATACTTGGTGATGAGCAGTGCGTCAGCAGGCGTTACGGCACCGTCCCCATTGGCGTCTCCCTTCAGCCCTATGACAAGCTCCACCTTGCCGGAAGTCTCGGAATAAGCGCCACCGTTATCCCCGGCTAACCATTCGAAGAAGGTCGTGCCTCCCCAAGCTGCATCGGGCGTGAATGCCAGGTCGCTCAACGAGGCTACAGGAATTGCTTGTCCCGCTTGAACAGGAATCCCTGCAAGGCTCAGCGTTCCGTGAGCTGGCAGCGTGACGATGCGAATCCCCTTCATCGCATGGCCGTTCGGATCGGAATAATGGTTCAGGAAATCCGAACCGTTCAATGTAATGGCCTTGCCCTGCTTGCCGCGTTTCATGAAGGAGCCGGCGGTCGGGGGATCGTTCAGCTCGGCGGTCAAGCTCAGCACCCGATTAAAGGTGCCCGTGTCATCTAGATTAAGAACGACAATACGATTTTGAGCCGCATCCGTCACATACAGCTTATTGTCAGGGCCAATGGCAAGGGCATGCGGCTCGCTGATTCCGTAATCGTCGGTCAGGTTGAGCCAAGACTGCAGCGTCGGCCGATTGTAGTAGGATGCGCCGTTATATGAAGCACGCGAGATTTTCGTCTTGTTTACAACCACGTAAAACATCTGGCCAACAAAATCTATGGCAATTTCCCCGGTCGAGGAGCCTTCCTCTGGAAACATGTTAAAGACGGATTCCAGAGAGACAAAGTAGCCTCCAGATTCCCATACCTTACCATCCGAATGAAGTGCAAAGCCTAGCTCTCCTGGTCCGGTGCTGCCTCTGCTCGATCCGTTCAAATTCAAATTAAGAGTAGCAGTTGAATTAACCAGGCCATATGTAGTAGGGTAATAGCTGGTTATTCCATAGCTTTCGAAATGAAAGCTGGCTTCCTTATAGACTTGCTGAGTGTTCGTGTTAGTTCTTTGCCTAACGATAAGACTTTTAATGTTCATAAGCTTCGGATAGTTATCGACAGCGGTGACCATCTTAGAAATTAATTCAATGGGAGAGTCCATCGCCTCTCCGTTATACTTGACTAGTGGCAGTGTCTCTCCATCACGGTTAAATGCATGCAAGCTCGCATTCAAGCCGGATTCGGCTGCGTAAATATTGCCGACTTCATCGACAGCGACTGCTGTCGGATTGTTGACGGAAAGTATCAAATTGGCCAGCCCATTCATATCCGCCCGAATGACCCGGTTATTGCCGGTGTCGGCAATGTACATTTCCGTTATTCCATTGTAAGTATAAAACTTGATATCTTGCGGCGAATTAAGATTCAGGGGAGCAACTGAGGCATGCGCCTCTTGTAGCGGCAGCACCAATGCAGCCAATAAAGCAAAGCCCATCATGACCACAATAGCCCTTCTGGTCCATTCCCTCACCCTTTTTGTTCCTCTAGATAGCATCTCGAACTGTTCTCCTCCTTGAGCCATCAATTTGATGGTATTTGTCAAACAGTGTAGCACCGCGCACTTAACAAACGCTTAAACGTTGCTGCTGTTGGCTCACAGGCGGTAAACGACTCCTGGTTAATCGCGTTCTTCAGCAAAAACCTTTCCCATTACTTGATAAGACTTTCTTAATGTTGCGCGTTTATTTTGGAGCTGCTTCAACACAAACATAGAAAGCGTAAAAGGTTTCAACGAAATTCCCAGCACGCCAGCCTCCGCCGTTACAACCGTGCCGTTAACGAAGCTTGTATCATTAGAAGGGAGGAACAAGGCAACCTTTGTGATTTCCTCATACTCGCCTGACGCAGGTTGAGGCCCATTCCCACCATTGCACGCGAAGCTCCGAATGCATTAGGCTCGGTTAGAGACGCCGCAATATTCGTTTTCACACCGCCTAGCGCCATCGCATTGCAGCGAATGCCGAAATTCGCATATTGGAACCCGATATTTTTCGTAAGGCCGACCACAGCATACGAAAGCAAAAATAACAAAAAACAGGTTAATCATGGTGGTATCTATCCATAATCAACCTGTTCAATGTAACGTATTAGCGTTATTTGGGGTATAAACGTACAGCGTTGCCGTCCGAATAGTTTTTTGGTAAATACACCGTTTCTTTAACTACTCCAGCACCAGCAATATTTGCATATCCGCATCTCATGCCTTCGACTTTATTTACTGTAATTTTAGGAATTTGTCCGTTTATGATAGCTTGTTCTATAAAAAAGAAACCACAACACGGGCGGATAGCTCGCATTGTGGCATTGCTGGTTGTATTGTACGATTTTGTCGCTGGGGTTGTAAACTATAATTTTCCGCCCACTTCTTCGAACCAATCATCAAATATATGACTAGATAATTTTTCAGGATCATTTGTATATTTTATCTCGTAACTGTACTGAGCATCTAATTTGTTCTTAGATACATCATAAGTCAATTTCATCTCTGTAGGCATTTCCATATTATTTTTTTTGCACAAATCACTAATTTCACGGAGATTTTTATTTAAAATGTTAAGTAAAGTAACTTGTCTTTCTTTCGAAATATTATAAACAGGTCTTGAATTACTATCAGTGTCTGATACTGCATCATTAACCTTATGTTTTTTAACAAAAAAATTGTTAATTTGATAAAATACATCTGTACTAAATTGTCCAAATTCATTAGAACCGTATATATATATCATATCTGCCTTATTGCTCACATACTCAAGACAAATTGACACCATATCTGCTTGTAGTTCTGAAAAATAATCTTCAAATACTTTTGTCATAATCCAATCTCCTTTTAATTTATTAAATCGAAAACTTTTAGCTCACCATCTATTGTGTAGGTTACATTAAAGCCAGACGGTCGAAGCGAATCCCCATCATATTTTATTTCTACGTCAACAGTTGGCTAATCCCCCGTGCCTTGGAAGTCATTGCATACAGAGAGGCTCGATTCAAACGTTGCGATGTCTCACGGTTCAAATTAGAAAAACCTCAAGAAAGCGAACATTACAACGAACAGGTCAATTATGGTAGTATCTGACCATAATCGACCTGTTTATTGTAACGGCATAGCATTATTTAGGTTATAAATTCAAGCATTGAAGTACGTACTAACGAAATCATGAAATCTTCATACGGGTATTACATAGGTTAAGTGTGTTACTGGTTGAATGATAGGTTTATTCGGCACTGGGTAGCCTCATTATTGATATTTTACCGTCCCTAAAAATCTCAGGTAATTGGAGTGAATTGTAGCTTCTATAATTTCCCCAGTATACTTAAAGTTATAAAGTAAAACTACTGCATTAATATCATTTGGAAGCTCTTCCTGCACTAGCGCATCAAATCTCGGTACAATTTCGTCATCAGAAAATCCTTCAAGTAATTGATTCAGGTCATTACTTACTTCTTCATAATATTCTGCTTCTCTTACCGCATCATCATATCTACGAATCTCAAAGTGTTTAGCAAATATAGACGGAATAAAATCCCCTTCATCTGAATAAGAAACAACAAGTAATCTATCTAGTTCCTCGGAAGATTGAACATTCCCTACCCACAGAGATACGAATCCTTCCTTTTCCATGTTTTAAGCCTCCTCTAAGGTTTTAATCCATCAGGCAGAACATCTACCCCACCTTCAAATCTATAATTCGCCCAATTTTGTAATCTTCTTTTAAACATATCATAATCAGTAGACGAATCAATAATTTCTAACAATTCATTATGTGCTTTTGTTGAACCTTTCCCACCATGTTTGAAATAACTCGTCATAGTAGCTCAAACGACTTAATATTCGCTCATACGTTTGCGTTACACTCGCCTTTAACTCAAATTTTTCTTCCCTTTACATTTATTTCTTCCCAAATTCAATCGACTCCGTTGCCGTCCGAATAGAGACGTTTCCTCTTTGATTTTCAAACCTTTAGGCATTCATCAGCAACTTGTTTCCTACTCAAAAAAATGCCTATTCCAGCTTAAATTGCACGATGGAATAGGCATTTTGAATTACTATTAAAATGAGAAAAAAATTTATATATTTTAATTATAGTTTTGAAATAAACTCACTAAATGTATCTGCTACAAAGTATGTTACCGGTTCTAATTCGCCTGACTCTTCATGGTTCCAAACACATACACTTGGATTTTCTCTATCCTTCCTAAAATCCAAACAAACAAAATCGCCTGCAAACAAAACAACAATTGGCAAAATATCTGCACCAATTAACTCTTCATTATCAGTTAATCTATCTTCAAGTTGTGTTAGTGTAACATCTATATCATACATACCTAATCTATTTTCTCTAGGTGTTTGAAGTAAACATAGAAAGCGATCTATTGCATATTCACGTCCATTACATTCAAAAGCTCCTTCTAGCGTTCTTCCTCCATTATTTTCCTTTAAAAAATCAATAAAATCCTTTGGAAGTTTTACTCGCCAGAACTTTTCTTTTCTCTCAAACAACTCATCAATTGGCAATGGATAAATGATAGTCGCTTTATCTATTTCCACAAAAATACCTCCCACTACTTAATTCATTACAGGAACGGCTCTTTTTAGGAATTTGTCCGTTTATGATAGCTTGTTCTATAAAAAAGAAACCACAACACGGGCGGATAGCTCGCATTGTGGCATTGTTGGTTGTATTCTACGGTGTAGTTGCTAAGATATAAACCGAGTTAATTTTATGGGTTAAACGAATTATTCTTCATTATCATCGTATAGGGAGTTCAAAAATTCATTAAGATCATTTGCAAGAAAGAACATATTACTCATATCATCTGGATTATCAGATTCTTGCTCGTGATCCCAAAAATATATATTACTGTAGTATTTTTCGTTTAATCCCAAACAAATCACGTTTCCCGAAGGATCATTTCCAATGGGAATAAACCCCAAAGGAAGTCTACCTTCATAAATATCGATATATTCTTCTAAGTTACTATACATGTCCCCAATACCATAAAAAATATTAAGCACTCCTTCTCCTTGCTCATCAGAAATTTTGAACATGCTTGGTGAAGGATCGCCTCCATTCGATTCTAATAAAAAATTTTTATATTGTTCAGGTAATCTCAAATTAAGCTTCTGCTGGAATTCATTAATTTCTTCTAATGTAATAGGCTGATGTGAGCCATCCATTTGTACCATTAATTACACCCCTTAATTATTTTATTCATTACCTTTTCCATTAACTTTTGATATCCCGCCACTATGGGTGAATTCAGCATGTACCTTTTCTTCGACTAAAATCATTGTCTTACCATCTTGATGGTGATGCCAAGTATACCCTCCAGGTGATTTATTAGGCTTAGTTACAGGAGGATTAGAGTCCTTACTCAAACGTGCCTCCAGATTTGCTGCTTTATAATCTGCTGGTCTATTTGTTGGTGAAGCGAATGTAATTTCTACGGGCCCAACAGTCGGGTGATAGTACTCTGAAAAGTCGGGATACCCATCTGGATAACTCACAGATTGCCCTTTCTTATTTGTATACGTCCATGTTCCATTTTCATCAATTGAAATACTCCCGCCTTTATCATACCACTTTTTAGGGACAGGTGAATTCATCGGTTTGGTTTCCAATATTTCTTTAGTTAAATCCGACAGTTCTAACCTCTTACCTTTACCCGTCCCCTCAGCCTCTCGCTTCAGCCGATCCATCTCTTCCAAATACCGCTTCTGCACGTCTGTTTTTGGAAGTTCAATTATCGACTTGTTGTTAGGAAAAGAGTCCATGAATTGGAACCCCTCAGGGGTCACAAGCTGATTGCCAAAGCCTAATCCACGACCATTTCCTGCACCCTCCGGTTTGACCGCTGGACTTTTCGGAACCGTTGGTTCAATTCCTCCTGGTGCCTTTACTTTAACCGAAAACAATAAGCCGAGCACTCCGATTACATCCTGCACATGCTCCTTGGAATTTGGATTTTCCGGTGCAAACGCTCCTTGCACCATCCCCGTTAGACCCAGGCTCAAATAATCCAAATAGGCAGACACCGACTCATTCCGATTCGCCGTTCGATCTTCATGTTCCTTCCATAGCGCCCCAGGTACACTGATCAAGCCCATTGTCGCGTTGTTAAAAAAATCATAGACGGAGTCGTTACTTTTGTTCGCTCGTTCTACATGAGCATTATATAAATCCGTTCCCACTTCAGCTATGCTATTTCCGGTTTGCTTAATCGCAGCCCATTCCACTGATGCTTGGTTTTTTATCACGCTCCAGTAGATCTCAAGGCTTTGCATCGCATCCTGCCCAAACTTCTCCAGCATGCCCGGCTTTTCCTCGACGACAACTTCCTTTGGCGGGGGATCGTATTTGCTTAATGCCTGCATGCTCTGCAAAATCGTCAGCACGTTCAGCAGCCCGCTTTTCACTTGCCCCTGCTGGACATCCGTTACTAATCCGCCCGCAGCGTCTCGTATCGTTTGCTGCAACGCATGAATTTCCTTCAGCTGCACCCTCGCCAGTTCACCCGTCGGACCCGGCGTTTGCGCCATCATCACCATAAAGAGATAACGTGCGTTGTCCGGCAGCGGCACCCGTGTCGTCAGGTCCCCTTCCAGCGCAAACGATGGATCATAGTCACACGCCAGCAGCGGCACCTGCTTAAAGTAGCTCGTCATATTCACATTTGGGGCAAAATAGCTCTCTGCTACACCAAGCGCCTTCAGCTTCTCTCGGCTAATCTCCGCCTGCTTGTGCATCTCCGCCATCAGCAGATGGTTTCCGAACTGCTTGTACACCGCATACGCCGTCTGCGCCTTCGCAATCAGATCACGCTCCGCGAAGATCGCCTCCAGCTTCATTTCCGCGTCCAGCTTCTCTGCTGCTGTCGCGCCTTGCAGGCCTGCGACCCGCCGCAGCTCCTTCACCAACGGGTCACTCGACCAGCGGTCTCGGCTCACTTGCGGCAAGATTCGGTCGATTAGATTCGTCACCATCGGACGGAAGGTGACGGGCACGGGCGTGTAGCTGCCGCCGCCTGTCGTCCCTACCCGCTTCAACAGGTCAAAACGCTCCAGCCCGCTCAGCCCCTTCGCCAGCTGCTTCGCTTCCTGCGCCGCTTCCGCCTGCACACGCTCGATGCCCTTCAGCGCTTTGCTGATCACCTCCGTCATCTGCTCCGCTTCCTGCGTCAAGCCCGTCAACTGCCTCTGAATCTGCTCCAGGCTGCTCAGCATCGGCAAAGAGCGATCCCAGCTTGCGATCTTTCCGCTCACCCGCCGTCGCAGCTCATCCGTGTCCGCTCCGATTCGCACCATCTGCTGCTGCAGGCGCCTCACTTCATCCGGTTTAAATATGACCTGCTTTCCGGCCATTTCACTCCTCCTCTCCCACTCGTTCTATCTCCCCTTGCCTTGGAAATCATTGCCCACTGAGAAATACTTCTTTCTTATATGAAATATAAGAACTTTATTTTCAAATAATTACCTTACTCATTATCACATTTAAATACCTAATTTACCACATATTCTTGTGTATATTGTACGGGATAATCATTTTCAAACACAGTCCTTGTCGTTTAAAAGAGAGAATTAACAAGAATTATTAACTATACCCGCGCAAAATTCAATTCGATTTCATGTATGTATAAATTTGAGAACCGTCAGTAGCTCTGAACCTCGTTTTATGTGCTCCCTCCTTTTCTACCCTATCCATGCTGCCAAAAACAATTCCTCACTGCTCCAACGAAGTGATTTTCAGCTTGTCATCAATAAAGTCCAGCACCTGCTGCAAATCCGCTATTTGCCGCTGAATATGCTGCTTATGGTTCAGCATTAATTGCACCAGCTCGGGATAATCCGACGGGATATTGATGAAGGACACACCTATAAACGGTCTTATTTCGTCTAGCGACATACCTGTTTTTTTCAAGCAAACGAGCATTTTCATCGTTTCAATATCCTTTACCCGGTAAAAACGATGGGTGTTGTTTTTACGCTCCGCCCGCGGCAAAACGCCGATCTTCTCATAATAACGAATCGTATCCTCCGACAAGCCGCTTTGTTCCGCCGCTTCTTTAATCGTGTAGATGCTCTCACTATCTTGTACCCTCTTTATTTCCAGCGTAGCTTTTCCTTCCTGTACTTCCTTTGCTTCCGACATCTCGCTTCCCCCTGTTTCAACCTAGATATAAAGAGCGTAACAAGGTTTCGGGGAAATTACCAGTTCATAAGCTGAGGTGCAATCCCTAAGGTAAAACCTTACAAAAAATCACTTTTCAACCGATAATACTTTTTAGAAAGCTCCGTTTAAGGGATTATATTCACAAAAAAATAAAAATAAGAAGGACTGAGATACACATGTCTATATTCCGTCGGACGTTCATTTGTCTTCTGTTGGTTTCAAGCCTGCTTGGGGGAAGCATCGTTAATGCCGATACGAGCCTACCTAGTGCTAGTGATCACTGGTCAGATACGTTGAAGCAATGGGCCAGCGAAAATGGCATCATTGAGGGGTATTCGGATGGAAGCTTCCAGCCGGATAAGCTTATAAGCGAGGCTGAGTTTTTGAAAGTATTGTATGAGGCGTTCGATAATGGGTTGTTGAGGAACGCTGAGACGGATGGGACCATTAAAAGCAGGATAGACACGCTTTATAAATTTGCAAAAGAGTGGAACCATCCCGTTGTCGGGACAGCCTCGTCAAAGCTTCGTACAAAGCCTATCACCTATGCACAAGCGGCTGCGATTATTGCCTCGGCCAATGGCGTACACTTTGAGGGACAAAATAACCTCATCTATCTAATTGGACATGGCATGGTTCACAGTGATTCCGCTTCGCTGTCTACCTTTAAATCCGATTCTCCTTTGACAAGGGCTGAAGCGATTCAATGGATCAGGCAGTTGACGGTTGCAGGAATGATGAGTATACAGGAGCGTCCAAAATCCCTATCCAAACGCAGCATGCTGCCGAGTTTGGTGAATGCACCAAAGCCTTTGCCCCTATTCAGCACGCAGCCATTAGCCAAGGATGACTTTGATTTAATCGGAAGCGATACTCAATCCGTGCTGAAATTATGGGATTCGAAAGCTTCTGTCGATGCACGGTTTGGAAAACCTCAGGGCATCTCTTTTGGACTGAGCCCGTATCCTTCCTTCTCGGTTAAATACAATAAAGTTGATCTGATAGGCCTTTGGTCTATCTCTAATGATGATGAATATACGGACACTAATCAGAACTTCTCTACCAGCAAAGGCATAATAGTCGGGAAAAGCACATTAAGGGATGTCCTTCTGCAATATGGAACAGCGGGGTATTTAAGCCCAGGCAGAGCATACCTCTTTTATGAGCAGGCGGAGGATGAAAGCTATTTTTCGCTTGATCCATTTTTCCAGGATACTCCCATTAATAATAGAAACCAAACCTATGGCTTCGCCTTCTTCTTCGATGAAGAAACATTAAAAGTCGATCTCATCATGTCTTTTTGGCTGCCTGTAGTCAGTGGGGAGAATTAATAACGTATTTTTAAACATGTTTTATAGGAGCGGTATCTAACCAAGAGGAGGGCTAGGGAAAATGCCTATCATTCGTCGTACATTCATTTGTCTGTTGCTTATATCGACTATGACTGGAGGAATAACGGCTTACGCCGATTCGTATAAACCAAATGGTCATTGGGCTGATATGCTGCTTCAATGGGCGAGCCATGTAAAAATAATGGAGGGGTATTCCGACGGAAGCTTCCAGCCCGACAGGTTAATAAGCGAGGCAGAGTTTTTAGTCGTCTTGTATCGAGCTTTTGATGTCCGGCTAGACAATAATCCAATTAGCACAGCCTACCAGCTTGCGAAAAGCTGGAATCACCCCATTGTCGGTTACTCTAAGCCTGCCCTGAGGTCAGTACCTATAACGCAAGGTCAAGCAGCAGCCATTATCGCAGCAGCCAGAGGAGTCCACTACGAGGGTCATAATAATATTATATACTTGCTCGGGAATGGAATGGGAAGCAGCCCTGATGCTGCACTATCGACTTTTCAATCTGATGCTGCTTTAACACGCGCAGAAGCGATTCAATGGATAAGACAATTAACCGTTGCGGGTATGCTTGACATTAAAGAACGGCCGAAAGCACTTTCCGACCTCAGCAAGCTGCCGGATCCCGCAACTGCTCCCAAGGCTCTGCCTTTATTCAGTACACAACCTGTTGTAAGAGCAGATTTTGATCTAATTGGAAATAATCCAGCTATGGGTGTAAAGCTTTGGGAAAGTAAACAGGCCATTGACTCTCGATTTGGTGAATCACAGCAGGCCGGTATGTTTAAACGCAACCAATATTCCACTTTCACGGTTCATTATAATAAAGCAGGCCAAGTGGACTCATGGGATATAGCTAGCGATAAAGACCATTTGGAGGCGAGCAAGCTCTTCTCAACTTATAAAGGCATTGTTTTGGAAAAAAGTACGATAACGGATGTTTTACAGCAATACGGGACAGCCGGATATTTAAATTCGGGTAGCGCCTTTTATTTTTATGAAGAAGCAGAGGATGGCAGCTATACGCCGTTGCCCCCCGCCTTCAGTAGATCACAAGCTTTAAACGAAAAGAAGACCTACGTCATCTACTTTAGCTTTAATACAGAGACTTCAAAAGTCGATTTTATAATGGTTAGTTGGCTGGCGAATGCATTTGGGAACTCTAGCCCCGATTAACTCATCATGCTTGCAGCATAAAAATCCCTCTTGATTGATTCAGGCCTCCTCCATAGCTGTGTGTGAGGAGCAGGAAATCGCAAGAGGGATTTTATTGTTTTGGTCTATTAGATTTGTGCTTGACCTATATTAGTAAGCCAACCAGCCCGCATCTGCGGTAACGACTGTACCGTTAACGAAGCTTGCGTCATCAGAAGCGAGGTGGCGATTTCCTCCGGCTCACCCGTACGCGGGTTGAGGCCCATGCCTGCCATCGCACGCGATGCCCCAAAAGGGTTAGGCTCCGTTATTGATGACCCAATGTTCGTATTCACCCCGCCAGGCGCGATAGCATTGCAACGAATGCCGAACTCTGCATATTGAAACCCGACATTTTTCGTCAAGCCGACGACTGCATGCTTAGCAGCTGTATAAGCCGCGCCCGCTCTAGAGCCTTGCAGACCTCCAGCAGAAGCAATATTGACGATAACCCCGCTCTTCTTCTCGGTGAAAAGAGGCAGCACCTTCCGGATCATACGCATCGGTCCTGTTGTATTAATCGCAAATACCCGCTCCCACAGCTCATCCAAATCGATCGCCGCATCGTTCGAAGCAGACGAGCCTTACGGGAATCTCTCCTTGCCTTGATGGCGGATAAGCCCTTTCAAACCATATCTATTACCGAGATTGTTGAGCATGCCGGCTACAACAGGGGGACCTTTTATGCCAACTATGAAAATAAAGAGGGGCTGCTCGACGAAATTGTGAGTGGACTGCTGGATAAACTGCTGCAAGCGTTCCGGGCGCCTTACGAACACGTCGAGGTTTTTAACGTGATTGAGCTGCTGGCCACCTATAGTATGAGTGCTGTATTAGGCCTCGTATGGCACTGGATTGAAACCGGCTTTAAGCACCCGCCCGCGTATATGCAGGAGCAGCTTGTTAAAATCATTAATTTATATCCCACCATTGCCGACACGTCGCTTAATGGTAAGCAGTCTTAGGGCTGTTTTTAAAATACGCTGGCCCTTACAGATGTCGACGCAATGCCATTCGTGCCATTAAAAACAAGATTGCCCCATGAGGTGAGTGTCGTCCAGTTGCTGCTGCTCACCAGATCCAGCCATGCGTTCGCGCTGTCGTTGCCAGTCCATGACCAAGCCAAATATCCGATACCCTTCGCTTGGCATTGATTCATAATTTCCTGTGCATTAACGGTCGTGCCGAGATTGTTGTTGCCGTTATTATAGTTATAGCCGAACTCGCCAACGATGATAGCAAGGCCGAGATTTTTCACATTTTGCAGCTCTGTTCCAATCGTAGACGAATTGTTCCATGCCCCGTACATATGAACGGAAAATAAAAGGTTATGCTGTGGATCGTGGCTTAGCAGCGCAGCGCCGTAATTTTTAATCGGGGAAACGTATTGCCCCCAGCCGGAGCCGTCTATGACGATTGTATTCGTAATTCCTGCATTGCGAATTGTCGTAATCGCAGTTTTATAGGCGTCTCTCCAAGCCGTATCGGAGAGGCTGGCGCTGCCCCATTCATTGGCGATGTTAACTAGCGCATATTTCGTATTATTTTGCAAAACAGCCTTTACATCATTCCGGGCAAAATAGTTCGCCATATTATTGAGCGCGGCTGCGCTATCGCTGCCTGTTACATCATGCAGCTCCACGACGGATACCATTTTCAGCGCTTTGGCGCGATCAATGATTTGCTGCAAGCGAGCCGCTGTTCCACTCGTCGACCAAACGATGCGCACCGTGTTGGCGCCATAGGAGCTAGCCGTCGTCAGCGCATTATAGGACTGGGTGTCGTACCAGGCATGCGGCATATTAATTCCTCGCATAACAAAGTTGTTTCCATTAGCGTCCTTTAAATTGTTACCGCTTACATAAAAGCCCGTAGCAGCAGAAGCTGAAGGAATATGAACCAGAGACAGGGAAAGCAGCAAAGTCATAACAACACCTAACAAAGCCGTTTTTTTCAACATTTCACGATTCTCCTCTTCATCATTTATTAGGCTAACTATTATTACTAAGAGCGAACTCCCTTCCTCCTCTCCTCACCTGAAATATACTTCAATGCTACTATACAATAAAGCGTTTACGATTTCCATATTTTTCAAACTAACATTTCATCCTAAATTATACTAACTCTCAACTAACCTAATCCAATAAAAAAAGTAGACATTCGACCTAACAGCGCCCTACTTTCAGCTATGATGTTAGCACTAACTCCCCAGAATAACTTAGCTAAAAAAATAGCTGCAAGGAAGCATTTGTCTCCCATGCCCCTTGCAGCTCTCATCTCGATCTCCGAACCCATACATCCTTATAGTTAATTTTGCCCCAGGCATTCAAGGCAATTCCCTGCAAAGACTGGTGATGACCGACCAACTGCCGGCTATGATGCAGAAATAAAAGGCTGAATTGCCGCTTGAGCCGCTCTTGAATACGCATTAGAATGTCCAAGCGAGCCTCCTGCTGCTGCTCCCGCAAGCATAATGAAATATGCTCGTCGACAAATGCGCGGTCTTCCAAGCAGAGACTGCTAGCTACGAAGCTCGTATCCGACTTATACAGCTCAATAAGCGTCATATCCGGCTGTTCGCCAAGCACCTCTCCGCCCAAAATAAGATCGGCTTCCCTCCTATGCTCTTCACTCGCTGCCAGCTCCTCGATTGGAAACACCCCAATTTCGATTCGAATACCCATCTTCTCGCAGGCCTGCCGGATCCACTCCACACTTTGCTCGTTGCTGGGCATTTCATACGTATACAGCTTAAGCGTCTCGCCAGCGTAATCCGATTCGCTAACCAACTGCAGAGCATAAGTGAAATCATAGCTGGAGCCATAATCAGTAGCTATCCCCTCTTCCAAAAACCCCGTTGACGCCTGCTCGCGAATGCCGCCCAGATCGGCAATCATCTGCTGACGATTCAAGCCGTAATGGATCGCTTGGCGCAGCTGTAGCGACTGCAGCGCTCCTTTTTTCGCGAGATTGAAGGCTAAATAAGTGCTTCCCTGCTCCAACTGCTCTACTTGCTCCAGCTCAAGCTGCTCCTGCTTCCCATTCGCTTGCTGCTTAAGCTGCGCTTCAAAATAAGCAAGCTGCGAATCCTGCACAGCAACGGACCATTCCCCACTTGATTCATAATTTGGCCAAACCCACATTTCAATGCGGTCCAGATGGGGACAGCCTTCGAAATAGAGCTCGTTAGACTCGGCAATCAGCATCGATTCATCATTGCGGGTCAAGCGGAAGGGCCCTGTTCCAATTGGCAGCCTGGCAAAATCATTGGCTCCTCCCACCTCACCCGTATGCTCTGGCACAATGCTGAAGCGCTCCGTACATAAGCCATGAATAAACAAAACATTCGGCTGCTTCAGCGTAATCGTGAGACTGTATGCCCCGGTTATGTCGATTGCATCTATCATGGAAATCAGCCAATTGGCAGGAGAGCTTGCCATCAGTCTCCTAAAGGTAAAAGCGACATCACGCGCTGTCATTCGCTTCCCATGGTGAAAGCGTACACCCTTACGCAGAAAAAAGGACCACTGCCTATGCTCCGAATCGCTCTCCCAATAGTGGGCCAGCTGCGGCTGAAACGTCCCCTTTGAATATTTCACCAGCGTATTGAATATTTGCTCCACCCAATGCGATTCCGTGCGCCGCGACACATAGGCAGGATCAAGCCGCAGAACAGGCCGATAAAAGGGAAAACGCAGCACGTCCTTCTCCTCCGTATCCTGCCGCAAGCCAAACTGCCTGGTGAGCCATGCCATGAAATCGGCTTTAGCCGTTTGGTCGGAAAGCTGCTCCATCAGCTTCCACGCCTCATTGATTTTCTCCTTTTTAACCAGCTCCTGCGCTTTGGCAAACGCCAGCTCCCTATAGGATTTTAGAAAAGCCAGCTGCGACAGATTTCCCCGCCCGCGCCCCGGAATCCACTCTACAAGCGCAAGCTCTGTCATTTTGTGCAAAAGCATTTGCGTGTTGCGGCGAGTGCATGACAGCAGCTCGCTCAATTCCTCCATCGATACGGCAATTCGATGCCGCTTCGGCACAGCAATATAATGCTTCCTTAATTGGCCGTAATAGTCGTGGACGTCCATGCGGGCTCCTTTGCGAATCAGCAATTGGTAAAAGGCGAAAAACAAAATCAGAACCTTTCGCTTTTCCTTCGTCTTTTTCGAAAGTATACTTTGATCCATAAATACGGTCAAGAGGAGCAGCCGCGAATGATGATACAAACCAATTTACTTCCCCTATCCGAGCAGCAATCACATAAGACGATATGGGGTCATCGGAATTTCCTTATTCTCTTCTTCACTAGCGGCATTATTGCCTTCGGCAACAAAATCTACGAGCTGGCGCTGCCGCTCATTTTATACGATTTGACCCAATCGGCCGTCGCTATGTCTACGATGAGAGGCATCGAGTTTCTGCCGAATTTACTGCTGGCCGTATTCATTGGCGTATTCGTGGATCGGGTGCATAAAAAGCGCTGGTCGCTTGCATCGATTTTGCTGCAAATGCTCATTCTGCTTGGCTTGTATGCCGCACTTGCTTATGGCGAGCCCTCGCTGTACGTGCTGTACATAGGCGGATTTCTGCTCATGACCTGCGGCTATGCCTTCTCCAATGCGAGGGTAGCGATCGTGAAGCAAGCGATCCCTAACGAGTTGCTCACCTCCGCCAACGTCTCGCTTAATTTTATTACGATGCTGATCGGCATTATTGGGCCGGCGCTGACGGGGCTTATACTCATGCTGCCGCGGCTTTATGACAGCTTATTTGTGACGGCGGCAGCGTTCGGCTTCGCTTTCATCCTGCTGTTATTTCTTAAATCCAATGAACAGCCGCGGGGTCAAGGGCATGCAAGCTTTTGGAAGGAGCTGCTGGAGGGCTGGCGCGAGCTGCGCCGCAACCGCTTATTGTGGCTCATTTCGCTCACGGTCATTTTCCTTAATTGCGCCTCGGGCATGGTTGATACAACGGTCATTTTTTATGCCAAGGATGCCCTGCTGCTGAGCAATTTCGAGCTGGGGCTCGTATGGTCGGCGGCCGGGATTGGCGGTCTCCTTGGCAGCTTCATTATTAGCTGGCTGCGCCGCAGGCTCACGGTCGGAACATTAATCACGCTAACGACTCTCGGCTTAGCCTTGACCTATATGATGATGTTCCTATCCCAGTCTGCCATCATGCTGGGCTCGTCGCTTTTTCTAAATGGCTGGTTCGAGACCATTAGCGTCGTCTGCATCTGGACCTTCCGCCAGGAAACGACGCCTCAGCATTTAATCGGGAGAATTAGCGGCATTACCGGCTCGTTGTTCAAGCTCGGCATGCCGTTTGCCGTCGCGGCGGCTGGCTGGATTTCCGTTTTCACCGCGCCAGGCGTTGTCTTTCTAGTGGCGATGCTTATTAATTTGATTTTGTTCTTTTGCTGCCGCTTTAGTCCGCTATGGGAAAAGCAGCCCGGTACGCTTTAATATCGGGCTGCCATTCTCTATCACACAGAGGAGCAGCGTGAGCTGGCTGTGCAATCCAGAGAATCGCTCACGAATAGCGGCCGTTTTGACAAGCCCGTCGTAACGGCGATTGAGGAGGCCTCTGTCTTCTATCCAGCAGAGGAATATCATCAAAACTATCACCGCAAAAATCCTGAGTTTTATAAGGAATCGCACATTTATTCCGGCCGCGAGGCGATTATTGAGAAGTAAGGATATAAAGTTCATCATTATAATAAAGGCAGCCCCTGAATGCGGGCTGCCTTTGCTTTTGAATGGAAACTCCCGTTGTCACACCAATCGTTCCATCCAAATCAAGTACAACTGGAAGCATTAAGCTCCAATTTGCACGCTGTATGTTCAATATATTTAATCTCACTTTTGCTAAACTTTAATAAATTATAATTCCCACATTATAAATTTTAATTAAATAGACTTTCGACAGGCACTTTTGCAAGCGATTACATTGTTAAAAAGTAAATATTGATTGATTTTAAAAATAAAATGAAAATACTGGTCATAATTTCGCGGGCTGCAACCGATATTAATAATACATAAACTTTTTCAAAAGGAGAATAGTAATGCTCTTAAAGAATTCACGATTTATTCGCAATTTGCTTATTCTTGGCTCAATTCGACAGACCGCAGGTAGAATTGTATTGTCCACACTGCTGATTATCGTCGTTTGTGTCTCCGTCCTCTCGTACACGTTCTATGTTCCAACCTCCAGAGAAGTCCAAATCCAAGCAGAAAAACAAATGGAGCTCTATTCCAGTCTTCTAGCTAAAGAGATTGATGCCAATTTAGTAGAAAAGCAGGCTATTATGCAGGTCATCGCCGAGCAAGGCTCCAAGTTGGAAGCGGATCGGCAGCAGCAGCTTGATTTTCTCGTCCAAGCCCATGATCAGCATCCCGAGTTTGAGTCGATTTTTTTCTCGCTTGACTTAATAGGCGCCAACGCCGTTAACATTACAAATACGGACGTCGATCTAGCTGATCGTCCTTACATCAAGCTTGCTCAAGAAGGCAAACCATTCATTTCTGAGCCGGTTATTTCCAAAACGAGGGGCACAATGGTTGTTATTGTCGGCGCTCCACTCATCAAGGATGGCAAAGCCTATGGCTTTTACGGAGCCTCCTATTCGATTAGCCAAGCGGTAGAAAGCGTCAGCAAGGCTCAATTCGGCGAAACCGGAAAAGCTTATATGACGTTAGCGGACGGAACATTCCTTTCGTACACGGATGAATCGTTTGTGTTAAATAAAAAACTGTCCGATCTGGGCATCGCCCCACTTGATCAAGCTCTCACCAATGCGACCCAAGGCAATACCGCCCCGATTCATTATACGGAAAATGGCGTTGAAAAAATTGGATTTATGAGCGTGACTAGCCTTGGATGGGTTATTACGATGTATGCGGAAGAAAATGAAATTTTAAAGCCTGTCGATACTTTGCTGAGTCTGATTCTCTTGGTTGGTTCAGGCATTATCATCCTTGCCCTGATTACAACAATTCTGATTGCTCTGCGGATTGTGTATCCCATTCGCCAATTAACACATGGCATTGATGTTTTGGCACAAGGCGATTTAACGTATCGCATTCCGGTCAAAGGCAAAACCGATATTAGCAAGGCGCTGCATTCCTTTAATGCCGCTGGCGATCAAATGCAGCTGTTGATGAAGGAGGTTAACGGCTTGTCCGAGCAGCTGACGGATTCTGCGAAGCAGCTTGCAGAGGGAGCGGATCAAGGCGCGCGTGCCGCACAAAGCATTTCCGAAGCGATTCTCGTCGTAGCCGAAAGCTCGGAGCGTCAAACGTCCAGCTTACAGGATGGAAGCCAAGCAGCCGACAGCATCGCTGTGCAAATTGATGGTATTGCTTCTTACAGTACAAATGCGTCTGACATCGCTTCCCAGGCCTCTAACCTCTCCGATGATGGAGCGGCTTCCATGGATCAGCTTAATGGAAAAATGGCGGAGATGGAGCACGGCATCGGCGAGCTTGCCCAAACGATTCATGCACTGAGCGGATTGTCCGGTAAAATCGGCGATGTCGTGGTCAGCATCAGCCAAATCGCCCGCCAAACGAATATTTTATCGTTGAATGCAGCGATTGAGGCTTCACGTTCTGGAGAAGCGGGACGCGGCTTTGCCGTCGTAGCGGATGAAATTCGCAAGCTTGCAGGCCAATCAATGGAGTCAGCGGAGCAAATTTCCGGATTCATCGGAAGTATCCGCCTCGAAATCGAGCGGACGCTGCAAGCCTCTGAACAGACTGTTTCCCAAGCGGCTGAGGGTAGACATACAAGTGAAGAAGCTCGTGAGCTGTTCGCTCGCATTCGCTCTTCTATTCAAGAGGTAGCAGCGAGCATTCAAGGCGTATCAGCAGCATCCAGCGAAATGGTGTCCGGTACGAACACATTGGTAGAATCCATTCACCTCATCTCCGACTCGGCTAGTGAAACGGCGGCCGAATCACAAAATGTTTCCGCTGCGGCAGAGGAGCAAATGGCCTCGATGGAGGAGGTTGCCTCATCCTCCGCAGAGCTTGCTAATATGGCAGAGAAGCTGCGTATTCAAATTAATAAATTCAGGCTATAGCCTTGAATTGAACAGACCGTCCCGGTGCATCGTCAAAAAAAGCAAAAGCCTCCTGCTTTTGCTGCTGACGATACATCGGGATTTTTTTGCTGATGCCACTAATCATCAGAAAATCGACCCATTCAATAATTGAATAAGACGTTCCTGACTCGTTCATCTATTCATAATGTCGTTAAATAATTGCTCCTTTTCCTGTTCCTTGTCTTGGTAAATTCCTAGATAGTCGAATATTTCAAAAGAAAAATCAACAAAAGCACGTCCTTTTGCAGTTATCACATGCCCGTCTCTCACTACCCGCTCATCTATGCAACGGTCACGCAGAAAAGGATCTGCTATCCCTAATTTTTCGATTCTTTCTATCGTGTTCATAAAATAGCTGATTTTGAGCTGGCTGCGCATGAAAGCAATCTCTGCTCTCCCCTTCTACAACGCTCTGCGTTTTTTTGATCCATCTATTAAACGTTGTCGCTTGATCAAAAAATAAGGCTGCGCCAGTCAAAAGCCTATGACTTTTGATTGGCGCAGCCCTTACCGCTGTAAAACCAGCTCAGCACAGCTATTTATTTAAATTCCAACAAACGCTATTAAGTGATTAAGTCCTGCCGAAGCGGCGTGAAGGTATCAAGCAGCTTGCTTGCTTTCAAAGCGCGGCAGCCATGCTCGGCATTGCTAGGAATGAAGATCGTCTCGCCCGCCGAAATGACGGCCTTTTCCCCATTAATCGAAAACTCCAGCTGCCCTTCCAGGCAGTAGGAAAACTGCTCATGCACATGGCTGTGCAAATAGCCTTCCGCTCCTTCCTCAAAATGCACCTCCATCATCATAATCGTATCGCCTGGTGTGAAAATCTTCCGTTTTACGCCTGGCTCGGCATTTTCCCAATTGTTCAATCTGCTCATCATTCGTCATTCCTCTCAACTATTATCGGAGTGGTATACACTTATTGCGGCTAAACATATTGCGTTTTGTTGCTGCTGCGGACGAAGCTCAGCTCATAATCATCCGCTGCGGTCAGCTTGAGCGCCTCAGAATTGAAGGCAGGCGCAAGGCTGCGGCATGCCGCTTTAAACTGCTCCCAGTTCCCGAATTCCTCCGCCGAGCCCAGCTTGCAGAAATACGCATTCCGGCGGCTGTATGCCCGGTATTCACAATGGAACAAGCGGTCATGGTGGGGAACCATGCGCTCGCTGCACCAGATGGCGGCATAGCCGCTGCCTTTTTTCCCAAACAGCCACTGTCCGTCTTGGACAAACGCATCAAACTTCGCCTCCGGGAAAAAGAGATGCGTAAACGCAACCGGATGGTCCTCCCCGATTTCATAAATCGCGCCCAATGTGCTGCCCTGCTGCTTGACCGCTGGCATAATGCCATTCCCATACCAATAGCCTGGACGCATGCCGCCATCGTCAGCCAGCTCTCCTGGATGATTCGTATACAGCACCGTATCGTTGTCCAGCGCCGCATACCACATATGCTGCTGATACCCGTACACGCCCGGCTCGAAACGCGAGGTGCCGTGAAAACGCTCATTAAACGATTTAACATAATCGCCCGATTCGGTATCAACGGACTCGTCAAAGCTAATATTTTGCCAGAAGGACGGGTTCGCATCATACCTCGGCGATTGAACCGAGGTCAGCATATAATCGGGCTGCTTACTTAGCTTCACCCATGCGTTGCCGGTCTGATACTCCAGCTCCAAGGACTCATTCATCAGGCTGGTGAAATGCTGCGGCATCACGTATTTGCTGTTCATTAGAAACACGATCCATTCACTGTTGCCCATTGGTGTATCAGGATTAAGCAGATGAATTAAAGATTGGGCCGACTGAGTAAACGGCAAAATGACGGAACGGTAAATACGAGCCTGCGGCGCGACGATTGAGCCGTGGAACGTATGATATGCGAAGGATTTCAGCATCTCATCCACCAATCGGCTTGCGCGGGCAGACTCCTCTTCCTCCATGTAATCGACGACATTTAGCAGTGCGCCAAGCGTCACGCACATATAGTCGGCGCTTAGGAACTCCTCAAAGCCATATTCCTCGACATCTGTCAGCCACTCGCGGATTTTGCCAAGCGCCACTTCGCTTGCCTGGACGCCTGTGCGGCCCGATCTTGCGAATAGCTGCTCCGGGTACTCGCGGCCCGCCATATAAGCGCAAATATAGAACATCAGCGCATGGTTTTCGCTCCAGAAGCACATGCCATCTGAGCCGTTCTCCGTCATCCAGAAGCGGTAGTCTAAAATCGCCTGCTTTGTTCGTTCCGTTAAATGGGCCGGAAGCTCTTGCTGCTGCATGAAGCGCAGCAAGCCCGCGAGGATAAAGTCCGAGCAATCCTCCCGCCGCTCAATTTGTCCAAGCGCGTGCAAAATATGCTGCTCATCATTAACGCCTTGTTGCCCTAGGTTCCAGCGTGCCAGCACGTAAAACAATCCAAAGCGCAGCGGTTGAAACGCCTTTTCCGTGCCTATCGCGGCTATTTCCTCGAACATGGCGCTTTTGACCTCGGCCGCCCCTGCTCCTTTGCGGTAAGTCGGCTTTTTGTTTTGCAGCAGCTCGATTTTGCGAATAAGCCTTCTTGATCCGATTTCACCATATACAATGGCCATCGGTGCACCCTCGTCAAGCTTCACGCTTCGCTTGCCGCTAATGTCCGCGCCAATCAGGCTATCATTCAATGCTTCCCCATATGCTAAGTAGATGCTGCAAGGCGCTTCCGCTGGGAAGCAAAGCTCGCTGCCCTTCAGCGTAATGCCTGACAGGAAGCGGTCCAGCACAAGAAACGGGTCGGCCTGCTCCGCATCCGGCAGCGTCACTGTCATTTGGTCCAAATGCTCCAATAATTGAATGCCGAAAATATTCCGCGTATCCCGCACCGCCAAATTTTGCATGCGGATGATCATCGTATTGCTGCCTTTGCGCAAAGGCAGCTGCATTTTCTGCTTATTAATCGGTTTATACACCGGCTCGGCAACGGAGCTTACCTTCTCCCCATTGAGCCATACTTCTATCGCTGTATACGTCCATAGGTTCGCCATGGCGATCAGGTCTTCTTCCGCCACAAGCACAGTAGCGGCAAGCAGCTCTACTTTTTGGGGCGTAAACGAAAACTGGCTGAAATTGACGAAGCCGCTGCAAGGGTAAAGATACTCCCAAGGCAGCCCAAGCTCGCTCTCAGCGCCAATTTGAATGACTTCATCAGCGGCAGGCGCTGGTAGACTCCTGTCTGCGACAATCGAGCGTAAATATTGCTCGTAGCGTATTTGGTTTTTGTCGGTTTTGTCCGATATAAAATCACTCAGCCGCGGTCCTGAAGTCAAATAATGAGTAATAAATCCGTTTTGCTTATCCACATGCACCCCTCCAATCGTTTCATTCAGGCATAGCGAACACAGCAAGCTGTCCGTCACGGTTTAAGCTCAGGACAGGGCGGCCATGCTCTCCTATGCTGACGCTCCATTCAGAGGTCTTCAACTGCTGCGTTCCTAGAGATGGCTTCATCACCGTAATAAACCAAGCACCAGCATGTTCTGTTGTCAGCAAGCCCTGAAGCACCTTCAGCGGCTGCATCTTCATTTGGTGAACCGATTCCCAGCTGTCCTCCACGTCGAGCTCCAGCTCCGGCGGCCCAAATACGAGCAGCTCGCACGTCAGTGGCGAAGTAGAAGCAGCTTCTACTCCGTTGAACAAGCCGCTGCCTTTAGCATAGTAGCAGGCAGGATGATCAAGGGGATGCTTCTGATCATTCGAAGCACCGCTGTCCGTTGCCAGTCTTCGCGTCTCCCACTCTAGCAGCCTAGTATGCAGCCGATGCTGATACGTATGCTCGCCAGTACCAATCAGGCGATCATAAATAACCCATTCTCCGCTATTCAGAAACCATAAGGCGCGCCTGTGCGTTACGCCACGGGATGCATAGCCGTCATGCTCCGCGCAAATCATTTGCTGCTCCGGCTCCCAAGCGATTAAGGAAACAGCAGCTTCTGGCACCCCCCATCTTTGGGTACGCAAGTAAGGCGTCTGATCCAGCCCGTCTACGAGAACGGTATTATGGGCGGAGGTGCTTTTGAAATAACGGCGCCACGGATTTTCCATATAGGTGTACGTGCCCGGATCGACGAACAATGCTTCGCCATAGGCGCACCATTCAAAGGACAACGCGTCGGCATGTCCATGAGGGCCGCCAAGTGCAGCGGCATCGAAGATGAGCTGCTGCTCCGAATCGCCAAGCCCATAATAGCCTGCTGCCGGAAAAGCAAACGGCAGCCGCTCCTGTGTATGGACATCGAGCAACGCTCCTGCCCCGATTGCCGTTGAATCGGGCGGAGATGCTGCTGCTTGCGACTGCGATGCTGCTTCTGGCGATTTAGCCGCCGCTGCCAGCAGACGGTCGATCGCCTCAGGGCCGACCGTCCAAAACTGCTCATACAGCTGATCCTTCAGCAGCAGCCCCGGACGATTATCATACAGAGCCGCCGCATTCAAATCTGGCGGCTGATTCGCGAAGGAATCGGCAAACGGCGCCATGCTGCCGTCCTGCCTGATCATCAGGCTTGCGAAGCGCGTCATGCCAGCCACAATACGCTCATATTCCTCGGAGAACGCAAGTCCACGCTTTTTCGCCATAACGGCACAATCAACGAACAGCTCCAGCGATACCATATGGTAGTGCGGCGTAAGCTCCGAATGGACGCCATCTTGCAGCACCTGCACGCGGATGCATTCCTCCAGCCGCTTCATCGCTATGCTGCGCCATTCCTCGCTTTCCTCCCAAGAAACAAACGTCAGTCCCGCGCCTAGCAGCCCGATCATATGCATAATCGAATGATTGATTTCAATGCTCGCTTTATAGGTAGAGAGAAACCAGGCATGCTCCTCCACCGATTGAAGAAACCGCTGCTTCGCCTCGCCACTCCAGCTTTCCGATTCATCGAAAAAATGATAGGCATATATCCATTGGCGCAGCCTGAGACCCGTTTCCAGCAGTCGCCACGGACCCGGCCTTTGAAAATAGGTCAGCTCCTCCTCCGGCAAATTTCTCGGACAAGGCTGCGTATCGATCCAGCCTAAAATATGCTCCAGCGCCTTAGCCGCATATTTCTCGTCCCCTGTGCACGCATAGGCGGTGCCTAAGGAGCGAAGATGCTTAAAGCGATTAATGCCCCATGTAAATTCCTTGTCCCCGGTTGGGTTGTAAAGCCAATTAATGGGCTGGCCCAAATCAATTTCAAGCCCTTTCCAAATGACAGGCTTATCCTCGCACCAGCGATTCGCCTCGGCAATCGCAGCGGCAGCCTGCTGTGGAAAACGCTGCTTAAAGCCTGCTCCCCAATCGCTTCTCTGCTTCGGCCTAAAATACAAATGATCCATTTAAGCACGCGCTCCTTTACTCTCTACTTGTCCCTATATTTTAAAAGCAGGGGCTGCCCGCAGGCAGCCCCTCTTTCCCTACAGCTATACGGCTACTGGCCGAGCGAGCCTTGCAGGCTCTTGGCGCTGAACGACGGATTGGCCTGAATATTGGTCAACCCCTCCGTACGAGCCGCTGCTAGCGCTTTGTTGTATCTCGCATTCAAATCCTTAATTACAGCATCCAAGTCCTGATTGCTGGTCAAAATGTATTCAATGAATACATCGCTTGCTTTTTTGCCTTCCAGCTTCGTTTCTGTAACCGAAATCGGAGTTGCTGGATAGATGCCGTCATATTTTGTTGGAAGGAAGCCCTCGATGCCCTTCAGTTCAGGCTTGCCTGCTGCTTCATTCACATAAGGCAGAACGGAAAGTCCAAGGCCCTTCTCTTGATATTCCTTACGAAGCTCTGTGTTGTACAGGTATTCTAAAAACTTCACAGCTGCAGCTTGCTTGTCCGATTGTGCATTGATTCCGATATAACCGCCTGCATTAACCCAAGTTACACCGTTGATTTGACCATCCTTCGTCGGTACAAGCGTTGATGACCAGTTGATTTCTGTCGGGAATTGCGACGTGTAGACTGCCGGCTCACTGGAGTGGTTCACATACATCGCGATTTTGCCTTGTGCAAACTGGGCGCGAAGCGGATCAATATCCAGTGCTTCAGCGCCAGGAATCATGCTGCCATCTACTTTCATTTGGTGAAGCGCCTGTGCAATATCACGGTACATGCCGAAATCAAATTCTCCGGTTTGGTAGTTAAAGCCCTCGTGGCTTGTTCCCGAGCTGAGCGAGCCCGATGCAAATGCTGGACGCGTAAAGCCGGAGCCATTTTTGAAATTGCTGGCGAAGCCGTAAATGCCTTCAGCCTTGCCTTGCTCTGTTACTTTTTTCGCAATCTCAACCATTTCGTCAAGCGTCTTTGGCGGCTCTGTGTAGCCAGCCTTCTCCAGCAGGTCTACATTGTACAGCAGGCGCCAGAACTGGCCTGTGTTTGGAAGCGTATACACATGTCCGTCTTTTGTATAAACATCCTCTACCAGCAAACCGTCGAATTTCGCTAAAAACTCTTTGCTGAGCAGCGTATCAAGTGGAGCAAAATAGCCTTTGCTTACATAAGTCTGAAAGTCACCGCTGCGGAAAATGTCTGGAGCCTGGTTGCTTGCGAATGCAACCTCAATCGCCTGATTGTAGTTATCCGCCATAACCTTCATTTCTACTTCAATGTTATCTGTATTCGTTTCGTTATATTTGTCTACCTTCTCCTGCATATAATCCATGTCATGACGATCTATTGTCCAATAGGAAATTTTCGTCTTTGCTGCGCTGCTTGCACCGTCTGTACCCGCGCTTGCTTCTGGTGCGGCATTCGTTCCGTTACCCGTTGAACAAGCTCCCAGCATCAAAGCCATTACCAGCAAGCTGCAAAGCAGAAACGAGCGTTTCGTTGAAAATCTTTTTTTCATCTGTCGTACCTCCCCTTTGTTTGGCAAGCGGCGTTCAAGTGTTGACTACCACCCAGCCCCTCCTGCTGACCTCATTGTAGCACCGTTGTCCGCCTGCCCATGAAGGACAAAAACACGATTATGGGAGGGCAAAATGACTATGATTGTGCTTCCGGTTCCGCGCTTTCGTATTTGCTGCGAAATTCCGTAGGCGTAAGCCCCGTATGCTTTTTGAACAGCTCGGTAAAATACGGACGGTCCCGATAGCCAAGCTCATACGTTATATCCTGTACTTGCAGCCCTTCCAGCAGCAGCTCCTTTGCCTTGTCCATTCGTGCGGAGGTGACATATTGCATGAATGTCATTCCGGTCTCTTTTTTAAACAAATTGGAAAAATAGCTCGGGCTCAAGTGGACGACATTCGCGCATTCCTGTACTGTCAAGTCGCTGCCGAGACGGCCGCCCACATAATTCATAGCCTGATGAATGAGCTGGCCGACATTGTTTTTCTGGCGCTTCTGGAGCCAGTCACAGCCGGTCAGTCCGAGCTCCAACACATCGTTAATCAGCTCGGAGGTAGATAAATACCGGCCTTTCTTAATCATGCTCAGCCGTTCATCAAGCCATATGCGCTGCTTGCTGTCCGCCTTCTCGGCAATGACGCGGTAAATGGAGAAGGCCAGTCCATAAAACAAATTGGTCATCACTTCTGGATCAGGCGGCGTCGGATAACGCAGGCATTCCTCGGAAATGCTCTCCAGCAGCTTCTCCGTCCCTTCCCGGTTGCCTGAGCGCAAGCAATAGAGCAGTTCCACCTCCTTATCTGCGGAATAATGGGGTGAAATATGATTTTGCCGTTCAATATCGCTATAGGAGATGACACAGCCACTGCCGGAATAAAACTGATAGCTGAGCGCTGTTTTCGCCTGATTATAGGAAAGAGCGATTTCGCTGATGCCTTCCACGCAGCTTCCGACGCCAATGGAAATGTCCCGCTTCGCGTAGCGATTCACATTATCCCGGCACTCCTCCGCCAGCGCCAGCATACCTACCTCCTCATTAGGGTTCAGCAATATGACAAATTGGCCCAAATGCTCTCGAAATACGATGCCCTTCGCCCGTTTTTTAATCGTTTCCTCCATTATGTTTTGTACGGCGAAGCGGGTTAGCTCCACTTCCCGCACGGATAGCGGGGAATGCTCGTCCATTAGCCCCTCGATCTGCACAGACATCGCTACGAAACAGCGGGTATCCATATCGATGCTTAGAAATTCCCACTTGTCATGCGCCCGCTCGGGCAGCTCATCATGCCGGATCAGCAGTCGGAAATACTCTTGGCGCAAATAGGGCAAGCTTTCCCTCACCTTACGCTCCAGCGTCAGCCGGTCCAGCTGCTCCAGCTGCTGCGTTTCAATCTGTGCTTTAGCGCGCAGCACAACGTCAACAATTTGCTGCGTCGTAAACGGCTTAACCAAATAATCGAACGCTCCCAGTCTCACTGATTCCTGAGCATAGGTGAAGTCGGTATAGCCGCTGAAAAAAATAACCTTGGCCTCCGGCTCTCCACTTTCCTTCAGCTCACGAATCATATCAATGCCGGTTCGCATCGGCATCCGAATGTCGGTCAGTACAATATGCGGATGCTTCTCTTTAATAAGCTGCAAGCCATCATGGCCGTTAGAAGCCGTGCCCACAATTTGAATGCCATGCTCCTTCCAAGGTATCTTTGATACGATTCCATCAATGACCGTCTTTACATCATCTATGATGCACATCGTAATTTGACTCATTCGTTTATCACCTCTTGAATAGGAATGATTAGCTTAACGGAGGTTTGCACGCCCGGCTCGCTTTCAAGCTCTATGGAAGCCTTATAGCCGTAATACAGCGACAATCTTGTCCTTACGTTCACTAATGCATAGCTCGTGCGCTCCACCACTGGACCATTCAGCATTTTTTCCACTCGCTGGGCATCCATGCCAATCCCATTGTCCGTGACGGTCAGCACCAGCAAGCCCTTTGCAGCATCGGCCTCCGCCTCAATTCGGATTATCCCCTCATGGGGCAGCTCCTGAAAGCCGTGCAAAATAGAATTTTCCACCAGCGGCTGCAGCAAAATTTTAAGCACAGGAGTATCCAGCAGCTTCTCATCGACCGTCTGTATGCTGTACCTAAACAAATCCGGATAGCACATTTCCTGCAAATTTAAATATTGCGCCACATGCTCCAGTTCCTGCCGCAGCGTCGTAATTTCCCGGCCATTGTTCAGGCCCAGCCGGAACAGCAGGGACAGCGAAACAATCATGCCGCTGACCGCCTGCTGCTCCTCCATCTCGCTTTTCCAATAAATTGTATTTAACGTATTGTACAAAAAATGAGGATCAATCTGCGCCTGCAGCGCTTTAATTTCCGATTTGCGCTTGTCCTGCTCGGATGCTTTAACCTCTTCAATTAATTCGCCAATTTGCTCCATCATCCGGTTAAACTTGTGGCCAACCTGACTAATTTCATCCTCAAATGCGCTCTCAAACCTGACATCAAGCTTATTGTGCTCAACCTTCATCATGAGATTACGCAGCTTGAACAGCGGCTTTAGCAGCAGCTCCGACAGCATGCTGGACATGACCAGCGCCAGTACGACGCAGCCGCCCATAATCGTAAGAATCGTCCAGCGCATGCGCTGGACAGGCTCCAGCAGCTCCGACTTGGATTGATAGCCGATCAATACCCAATCTGGATTCATCCCAAGCGCAGCATAATTAAGCAAATAAGCGTCACCGCTCTGGCTTATATATTCAAAGTTTCCTCGGGCGCTGGAACCGACCCGCTCATAAATTTGTTGATTGCTTTGCGGGATGCCTTCCGTAGAAGCAAGAACCTCCTTGCCAGTCCGATCCACGACGAGCTGCTGAAGGCTGGCGCTCTGCATATCCGCCTGAATGAGATCCAGTAAAATATCCTCGCGAATGTTGACTACGACATACACACCGGGCAGCTGGATATCAAAAAACGGTTTAATGATTAAGGTAATAACAGAGCTTCTCCGGCTGAACAGCTCATCTGCATGTCCCGGCACCCATAGCTTGCTCCATCTTTCCTTGGTATCCATTATCTTCTGATTAATAATCGTATTCTCAAAATCGCGGCCCGGGCTGCGCCGATTTCCCGTTGGATAAAAATCACCGAGCGGCGTATGCACCAGCACGGAGTCAATGGACTGCTCAGCCAGCATCAGCTGGGCAAAGGGCGTTTGCAGCTCGGAAAGCCGATTATAATATTCCTTCTTGCTGCTTGACTGCACATCCTTCAGCGTTCGTTGGAAGGGCTCGCCCATCATGAGGGTGGAGACGAGCACGACGATATTTTTCAAGCGCTCATCCAGCACCCTCGCCGACTTATTGAGCGTATCCTGACTGGTCTTCGTTGCCTGTGATTCCATTTCACGAGAAAAAGACACGGAAACATAAGTTCCCGTGACCGATATACATACGACGGTTAATAAAACGAACGAAACCCACAGCCGTCTTTTTAGCGACATTTTTCGAAATATACGTTTCATGCTGTTCATCGCCTCAATGCCTATGGAGTTGATTAGCCTTTATTAGCCCTTAACCGAGCCAACTGTAACCTGCATAAAGGAACGGTTCGCGAAAACATAAACGATGAGCAGAGGGAAAATCGAAATACATGCCCCTGCGAGCATCAATTGATTTTCAACCGCAGCTCCTGCCCCGTAGCGCAAATTCGCAAGTCCCACCGGCAAGGTCTGCAGATCAGGCCGCGACAGGGAAAAGACGAGCGGCAAAATATATTCATTCCAAGCGTTACGGAAGGTAAATAGCGATACAACCGCCAGAGCTGGACGCAGCAGCGGCAAAATAATGAGCCAGAAGGTGGAGTAGAAATTACAGCCATCTATAAGCGCCGCTTCATCGAGCTCCCGGGGAATGCCGCGGAAAAAGCCAATGACCATAAAAAACGCAGTCGCATGGGCGCTAATTAGAATGATTATGACACCCCATAGCGATTTCTGCAAACCGATGGAAACCATCAAATCGAACTGCGGACGAAGCACGACGGCACCGATGGAAATAAACAAAGTGAACGATTGCAGCAATATAAATAGCTTCTTACCCTTGAAAGCTACTCGGTCAACCGCATAGGCTGCCATTGAGGATACGAGCAGCGTGCCCACTGTAGCAAACACGGCTACATACAAGCTATTGAAGGTATAAGCGGAGAAATCCGCTTGAGTCCAAGCCTGCAAATAGTTTTTAAATTGCCAGGTGGAAGGGAAGAATGTCGCTCCCGTAGTCAGCTCCAGGTTGGTCTTGAAGGAGCCGAACAGCGCAATTACGATTGGAAAAAGCATCAAGGCTGCCGTAACAAGCAGCAGCAGCCATACTGGCGTGCGTACGATTATTTTGCGAATGGTCATGATCGTTCCCCCTCTTAATAAACGTTATTAAGTTTTTTCGACATCCAGAAATACAGCCATGTGACGATACCGACAATAACAGCCGTTGTGAAGCCGACCGCGCTGCCGTAGCCGATATTTTGCACGGAGGTGCCTGACGTCGTCAATGGGAAGAACAGCTTGTACAGGTATAAATACATAACCTCGGTTTTGCCGAAAGGACCGCCCTCCGTCAATACCATAATGCTCTCATAGCCTTTAAGCGACGTTGTAATCGCCAGCATAATAATCATTTGCAGGACAGGGCCGAGCATAGGAATCGTAATGTACCACATCCGCTGCACCGGATTTACACCATCAAGCGATGCCGCTTCATACACATCCTCAGGAATATTCTGAAGTCCCGCAATAAAGAGCAGCATATAGTTGCCGACTGCCCCCCACACCGCAATAATGACGATTGTCGTCATCGCATTCGCAGCACCCAGCCAGTCTACTGGAGCAGATACGATGTTTAGCTTCATTAAATACTGATTGATAATCCCGTTGTAGGAGTTGAACACAATATAGAAGACGATGGACATAACTGAGGCGCTGAATATCGTTGGCAGGAAAAAAACCGCCCGAAACAGATGCCGTCCCCGCAGCTTCCGATTCAAAATAACCGCCAGTATAAGCGATAACGGAAGCGTAATGATTAATTTTCCACCCGCATAGATGAAAGTATTCAGAACGGAGTGCCAGAACTCGACATCCCTTCCCACTCGCGCAAAGTTCTCAAGACCGATAAATTTCGGCGTGCCAAACCCTTGATAGTCGAAAAACATATATCGAAGCGCCCATACAACCGGATAAATACCGAGCGCCATAGTTAGAAAAAAGCTTGGAAAGCTGAACAAATACGCCCCGATTCGATTTTTATGCATGCCTTCATCTCCCCTTCTTTTGTAGCTTCATTGTATAGGATGCCGCCCTCCATACGGGATGGGGCAATCAATGAAGCTGGGGGGACGAAACGACTATTGTCGCTGCTGTCGTACGGACATGGAGTGAAGGGGCGCGTGAGGGGACATACTTATTTTAGAGATTCCAATTACGACGCTGCTTCAGCAATGGCGGGCTGGGCTTGTTCATCAAGCGTACGAAAGCCCCTAATGTAGAAGGGAAAAGAGCGGCTTATGTCTTCTCGCGAAGGAAAGGATACACTTTATTCTCTGCAAAAAAGAAGCTGTCCTTACGGCCTATATAGCCAAGGACAACTCTTTCTGTTTTAAACGATGGTATATGTGTTTATTTTTTTGTGTTATGGCACTTTGTTTATCGCAGCACTTTAATAAGAGCAGCAACCTCCTCATTGCCATAGCCTGCATCAAGCGCTCTCGCAAACAGCCGCTCGGCAAAGGCCGGGAATTCATCGTTAATGCCGGCTTCTCTCGCCTGCTCCATGAGCAGCTTTGCAGTAACCATACACATGTTCAAGGAGCTTTGTGGATGATCATATTTTTCTGCTTCAATTAATTCGCCCTCGTATTTAATAACCTCGCCGATGACAGGAGAAATCTGAGCCAGCATCGCACCGAATGCGCCCACTTGAAGACCATCCGACTCCATCATACGCGCGGCATGGAAGAAGCCCAAATAAGAACCAAATAAATAGGACAGAAATGCAAGATCCGTCGTCGCTGCTGCGCTCACCTGCTCGCCAAGATAAGGCACGCTTCCAGCCAAGCTTTTTAGAACCTCTTCACTTGCTTGAAAAGCATAAGCTGATCCGGATGTAAAAATAACTGCACCCTCTCCGCCTATTTGTGATGGCGAGGCAGCTATTGCGCCATCGAGATATTCCATTTCTAGCGCTTTGGCCCACGCTTCATTGTCACGTGCCTGCTGTGGACTGCCCGTACTCAGCTGTATGAGCACTCGGCCTGTCAAAGCGGACTTGGCTTCCTCCGTATCGAGCAGCTGATAAGAGGTCTGATAGTCGGAGACACAGACAATGGTCACTGGACTTGCACTAACAGCGGCTGCTACACTTGGCGCTAAGCTAGCTCCCTCGCTTACAAGCTGCTCTGCTTTTTCGGTCGAGCGGTTCCAGACGGTGACGCGATAGCTTTTCCGAAGCAAAGCGCGGGCCAGCATAGAACCCATTGCTCCTAATCCGACTATCGTTACCTCATTTATTTTCTTTTTCATTGGATTTCCCCCTTCATATTTGGGCTGCCATTAAATGCCGCATCGTAATTTCACGAGTGTCAATCATTGAAACAAAGGAACGGAATTCCGGCAGTGTCTTTAACTGCTCCAGCGCTGCCATCGCCGACTCCATATCCGACCAGTAAACCATATCCGTCCATTGGGCTTCATCCGCTGAATGCATGAGGGAGCGCTTCTTAAAGCCCGGCACCTTCGCCTTCAGCACTTCACTTAAATTAGAGGCTGCCTGGCAAAAAAGCGATTTATCTGTCCCTTCCTTTAAGGTGAATAAGACGAGCTCCAGCACGTCATTTTGTTGAGTCTGTTCCATTTTCTAAGCTTCCTTTCCATTTGCGAAATCATAAACTTGACTACACGGTTAACTATACGAAATAATAGTGCCATCTAATGGCACTATTATTTGAGATTTTTAAATAAAATCTATCTACCCGTAAAGGGGACTCTGACGATGAACAAAGCACAACGGCTCATTCAGCTCATCATGCTGGTTAATGAGCGCAAGCAATTTACGATACAGGAGCTTAGCGAGGAGCTTGGCGTCTCACGGCGGACAATGATTCGCGATTTAATGGAGCTAAGCGAGCTTGGCGTGCCGCTTTATTCCCAAGTCGGTCCGGGAGGCGGCTACCGGATTTTGCGCGAGAAGCTGCTGCCACCGATTAGCTTTACTGAAAACGAGGCCACCGCCTTATTTTTCGCCTGCCAATCACTGCAAAATTATAAATCGCTGCCTTTCGAAAATGAAGTAAACGCCGCGCTTCAAAAGTTCATGCACTACCTATCAAGCGAGCCTAAGCAAAAAATAGAACGGATGCAGCAGCGGCTCGTATTCTGGGTGCCGCCGCACCAGATGGAAATTCCTTTTTTGCAGCCCTTGCTTGAAGCCGCGCTAGACCAACAGGTTATAACGATCGTTTATGAGGCAGCTACACGGCGCGAACGCATGATTCAGCCTATTGGGCTGTATACGATGAATGGATTATGGTATTGCCAGGCCTATTGCTTCCTAGCTGAGGGTAATCGCGTCTTCCGCGTTGACCGTGTCAAGGCGCTAGCTCCTCAGGAAGACCAATCCATGCAGCTCGAAAAAACAGAGGCGCATATTCGGCCGTGGATTATGCGGATGGAGGAGAGTGACTTATTGCAGCTGGAGGTGGATTTAACGGCTGAGGGGGTACGAAGATGTCAGTCAGAGCTTTGGCTATCACAGGCTGTTATGTTACATGAGGACGGTTCAGGAACGATTCATACGAAACTAAGCGCCTCCTATATATCGTGGGCCGTGCAATTTTTTCTTGGCTTTGGTACAGAGGCAAATGTGCGGCAGCCCCCGCAGCTGCGTGCTGCGATTGGGGACAAGCTCAAGCAGCTTATGCAGCAATATGCCCATTAAGTAAAAAAATAAGCGCCTGTCCCCTCAGGGAAAGGCGCTTATTCAGCCTCATACGGCTTTTTCGTCAGCTGCATGAAGGCTTCTATAAAAAACTTTGGATCAGATTTCACATTGTAAGGATATACGCCTTGCTTCGTATGCAAATATAAAATACCCTCTTCCTGCCCCATGCGGCGATAGGACATGTCGTATACGTCATGAAGAGCAAATACGCGGTAGCCGGTTACAATCTCCAGCTCATATAAACAGATGGTGCGTTCATGGAAAATCATTACTTGCTCGGTAGCAGTCACTTGTCTCTCCATTTTAAAATAAGGATGAACCGCAATCGCTTTAGGCACTAGCAAGCCTCCCCATCGTTATTGTCCTTCCGCCCGCTCTTTAGCCATCGTATGCTCAAGATCGTCCTGAACACTCTTCTTCCATAGCGGCACTCCCGAACGATAAGCTGCCCTGCCATTTAGATGCCCCGCCACCGGAGAGGTCAAAAAAACAAATACGATGCCAAGCAGCAGCTTAACGCTGACATGACCCTCATAAAACAAAAAATAGAGAAAGGCACCGACCAAAATAAACAAAACACCTAGCGTCGCGCTTTTGGTAGCCGCATGTGAGCGCAAATAAACATCAGGAAGCCGTATGAGGCCAAATGCGCTGATCAAGCTAATGATTGCGCCAAGCAAAATGACGATTCCAATCGCAATTTCCCCTGCCCCGCTAAGCAGCCCGCTATTCAATGACCTCACCTCTTTCTATATATCGCGCAAATGCAGTGGTCCCGATAAAGCTTAATATACCGATTAACAGTACAATATCAATATAGGCCGTCGTTCTTAACAGGACGCAAAGGATCGCAACCATGGATAGCAAAATGACGCCAATTGTATCCAATGCGGCTATTCGGTCCGGTAGGGAAGGCCCCTTCAGCAATCTGTACATACAACCCAAAATAGCCAAGGCCAGCAGCGCTAGCGATATTAGAAGCAGATAGGTCGTCATGTCCTCGTCACCTCCATAATCGCTTTTTCAAATGTATCTTTAATTTGCACCGCTAGCAGTTCTGCATCGTGAATATCAATGGCATGGATGTATAAGGTTTGATTATCAGAAGATACATCTAAAGTAAGCGTACCAGGTGTAAGGCAGATGAGGCAGGAGAGCACTGTTATTTCCCAATCGGATTTCAGCTCCGTCCGAAAAGCGAAGATGCCAGGACGTATGGCTAGCCTTGGCTTAACAATTTGCAGCATCACAGCGATGCTGGACAGCAGCAATTCCTTCATAAACAGGATAAGCAGCTTGAAGATCGCCCATACTCTTTTCATATAGAAGTCATGCGGCCAGAAGCGGCGGAGCAGCCCTATGCAGCCTATGCCGATCAAATAACCGACGGTAAACTGCATGGTAGACCATTCATTATTCAGCAGCATCCAGACGAAAGCTATAATTAGATTTAATATGATTTGAAAGGCCATCCCATCTACTCCTTTAATACGGCATCAATATAGGTTGCAGGGTGAAGGAGCGTATCTCCTGCTACGGACACCCATCCGTATACCGCTTCTGAGCCCAGCCCCATTCCAATAACGAGAACACTTAAGCCTACGGCAGGCAGGAGCAGCTTGTTGCTTAACAGCGGCATTTGATCCAGCTCACGCTTCTCCTCCCCCCAGAAAGCCGCCATAAATATCCGAATTAAGGAGTAAAGCACGATCAAGCTCGATGCTAGCGCAACCGCCGTCAGGACATATTCCCCCTTCTGCAAGCCTCCCTGAAGGAGAAGCAGCTTGCCTGTAAAGCCGCTGAACGGTGGAATTCCTGCAATCGCAAGTGTCGCAAGCAGGAACAGCCATCCCATTAGCGGATACCGTTTGATCAGACCTCCCATATGCTGAAGGCCGTCCGTCCCTGAAGCTTGAATAATCAGGCCGCCTAAAATAAACAGCAGCGCCTTGCCCAGCATGTCATGCAGGAGATAAAACACAGCTCCATCCAAAGAAGCCTTGGAGGATACGGCTAGCCCTAATGCAATAAAGCCTACGCTAATCACTACGTTGTAATTCATAATACGCCGGATGTCCTGATAGGCAACCGCACCGAAGGCGCCTAACAGCATGGTTGCAATAGCCATCCATTTGATCCAGCTTTCAGTAATCGCCAAATCCGTATGAAAAATCAGCGTGAACGTCCGCAGCAGTGCATAGATTCCTACCTTTGTGAGCAATGCCGCGAACAATGCCGTTACGGCAGCCGGAGGAGCACCGTAGGAGCCGGGCAGCCAGAAAAATAGGAACAGTCCGGCTTTTAAGGAAAATACGATCATGAACAGCAGTGCAATGACATGCAATATCCCGCTCTGCCCTGCCTCCGCGATTTTGACGGACAAGTCGGCCATGTTTAGCGTGCCTACAACCCCGTATAAATAAGCAACAGCTGCGACAAACAGCGTAGAGGATAAAATATTAATGAGAATATACTTTAGCGTCTCCCTTAGCTGCCGCCTTGTGCCGCCCAATACAATAAGGGCGTACGAGGAAATGAGCATGACCTCGAAGCAGACGAACAAATTAAACAAATCGCCAGTCAGAAAGGAGCCATTGATTCCAACGAGAATGAACTGAAAAAAGGGATAGAAGTAATAGCGCTCCCGCTCCTTCCCAATCGTGCCGAAGGAATAAAACAAACAGAAGGCACTGACGAGCGATGCCGTTAAAACGAGCAGCACCGCGAGCATATCAGCGACAAATACAATGCCATATGGCGGTATCCAGCCCCCCATATGCAGCACCTGAACGCCCTCCGCACGAACTTGAAAAGCCAGCAGGCACGATACCGTTATTTGAAGCAGCATGCCTATTGCGCTGATCCAGCGCTGAAGCCTTACCTGATTTTTGAAAAACAATAGAAGAATAGCCGTGCATAAGGGAATCAGCAGCGGGAATACGAGCAAATTATTCATCGTCCTTCCCCCTCAGCTGCTCCATATCATCGGTTCCCAGCTTCTGATACGCCTTGTAGGCCAATACAAAGAAGAAGGAGGTCACGCCAAAGCTGATGACGATGGAGGTTAAAATAAGTGCCTGCGGCAGCGGATCGACGTAGGCCGCTGCTTCCTCCCCTAATAGAGGTGCCGATCCCGTTTTGAGCCGGGACATCGTCAGCAGCAGCAAATGGACGCCATGCGTGAGCAAGGAGGTGCCTAAAATAATGCGCAGCAAGCTTTTTGACAAAATAAGATATACGCCGACGGCAAACAGCACACCGATCGTTAGCGACATATACAGCTCCATACCTACTTATCCCTCCCTATCGTAAGGATGATCGTCATCGTAATGCCGACAACCGTCATATATACGCCCAAATCAAACAATACGGCCGTTGCCAGCTCGGTTTTTCCGAGTAATGGCAGGTCGAAATAACCAAAGGCATGGCTTAGGAAAGGCGCCTTGAATAAGAAGGAGCCTATGCCTGTCAGTACAGCGATAAATAAGCCAAGGGCAGTCAGCTTTTTGAAGTCGAGGGGAATGACCTCACGCATCGTTTTTACGCCGAAGGCCATCGTTAGCAATATGAGTGCAGCCGCAGTCATTAAGGCGCCGATGAAGCCGCCTCCCGGCTCATTATGTCCAGCAAAGAACAAGTACAAGGCGAACGTTATAATGATAAATACCGCTATCTTGGAAATCGTCTGCAAAATCACATCATTGCTCTTCCCTCGCCAAGCAGCCGAAAGCTGATTTTCAGCATTGGTTGTTATGGCTGCTTGGCTGGCACCATCTGCCTCGTTAGCGAGCCGCAGCCGAATCAGGGCATAAATGCCATAAGAGGCAATGCCAAGCACGACGATTTCCAGCATCGTATCAAATCCGCGGAAGTCCACAAGAATGACGTTCACGACGTTTTTCCCGCCAGCGAGCTCGTAGCTGTATTTCAAATAATAATCCGATATGGAATCAAATAGCTTGCTGCCGCTTACGCTCAGCGCAATGAGTGTCATAATTGCCCCAACCGAAACCGAGATGACTAGGTTAGTCAGCTTAAAAGGGAGCTTCGTCTCCTCTTTTTTCAGCTTCGGAAGGTGGTAGAAGCAGAGCAGGAATAGGGCAACCGAAACCGTCTCGACAATCATTTGGGTTAAAGCGAGATCCGGCGCTCGGAATATAACGAAAAACAAGGTGACCATGTAGCCTGCGGCACCAGTCCAAATAATCGCAATCATTCGTGACCTTGCAAAGGGTATCGCAATGACCGCAGCTATAAGAACCAGATTAATGACCGCCTCATAAAGCGAAACCGGGGCAAAAGCCGTAAAATCAAGCGTCATGCCGCCGCTGCGATACAGCCCCCATCCGAGAGACAGGATGAAAAAAATAAAAACATAAATCAAATAGTGACGGATTGAGCCTGTCATATAGCGATTAGTCAGACGGCGTGATCCTCCATGCAGCAGCCCGATTCCTTTGTCATAGGCAGCATTCAGGGTCGCCCGGTAAAAAAGCGGCTGATGAAGCACACGCAGGCGCTGATGGAAGCGATACACCATCATTCCAGCGGCTACGACTCCCATCGTCATGTATAACTCCGCTGTCCAGCCATGCCACATATGAATGGAGACGACGAAGCGGTCGCCCGGAAGCAGAAGACCCGGATGGATAGCCGCCATTGCCGGCTCAATTAACGAATAAGCCAGCAAATTTGGAAACAGCCCGAATACAACCGCCAGCGACGCTAAAACGACCGGCGAAAGCAGCAAGCCGAATGGCGCCTCATGTGGCTTTTTAGCCAATTTTTCAAACTGGGCGGGACCTGTAAACGTTCTGAACAGTAGAACCATGCTGTAGCCAAATGTGAAAATGCTGGCGACCCAGGCGATAACCGGGAAGACAGCCCCAATGGACTGCATGTTCATGACATCCATCTCCATAATGCCGAGTACAGCTGTGAAAAACATTTCCTTGCTTAAAAATCCATTAAATGGAGGCAAGCCTGCCATCGAGAAGGTGCCTATGAGCGCAATTGTAAAGGTGATCGGCATGACCGAAAGAAGCCCGCCAAGCTTGCGAATATCCCGGGTGCCGGTCTCATGATCCACAATGCCGACGACCATAAATAAGGCTCCTTTGAAAATAGCATGATTGATGAGATGAAAAATCGCTGCCATCGTCGCCTTCGTATAAAACAAGGAATCGTTGACGCCTGTATAGAAAGCAGCGGCAGAGCCAAGCCCGAGCAAGCTCATAATTAATCCAAGCTGGCTAATTGTTGAGAAGGCGAGCATTGCCTTCAGATCCGTTTGCTTGAGCGCCCGATAGGAGCCATAGATCAACGTAATCAGGCCAACAAGTGAGACTAACCAGAACCACACCGCGTGTCCCGCAAAAACAGTGCTAAATCTGGCGACCAAGTATAAGCCTGCCTTTACCATTGTCGCCGAATGGAGATAGGCGCTAACCGGTGTTGGTGCCTCCATCGCATCAGGCAGCCAAATATGAAACGGAAATTGTGCGGATTTCGTAAAGGCACCCAGCAATATAAGCAGCAGCGCCGGAAGGAATAACGAATGAGCAGTAAGAACATCCATGCTGCCTATCATTTCTCTGATGCTAAATGTTCCTGCCATCGTGTATAGGAGAATAAATCCGGCGAGCATGGCGAGACCGCCGAGCACCGTAATGAGCATTGATTTTAGGGCGCCATATTTGGATTTTTCCCTATTGTGCCAGAAAGCGATCAGTAAAAAAGAAGAAATGCTCGTCAATTCCCAAAACCCGTATAGCACAATGACGTTATCCGAGAGCACCACGCCAAGCATGGCTCCCATAAACAACAGCAAATACACGTAGAAGGAAGGCAGCGCCTCTTTCCCTTTGTCTAAATAAAAGATCGAGTATAACACCACTAAAGAGCCTATTCCGCTAATCAACAGAGCAAACAATAACCCTAGCCCATCCAAATAAGCCGTAAAGTTGATGCCTAGCGACGGTATCCATGGCATTGTCTCCGTGAGTGTATTTCCCGCTTGAATGAGCGGTAGGTGCAGAAGAAAATAAATAAATAGCAGCACAGGAACAGGGATGACGAACCAGCCCGTATGAAACCGATGCATCAGCTTATGGCATACCGCGCTGCCGCCAGCAAATAAAAAAGGCAAAATAATAGCCACATGCAGTAAAGACAACCTTTTCATCCTCCTTAACCCTGTTTATAGCTCTTTCCACTCAGTTTTTCCAAAAAAACGCAAAAAGAGCCCGCTGTTGGCAGGCTCCTCCGAATAAAGCAATATGCGATTTTATGACACAACTACTGTTCATTATAGTTTTAGCCCACTTTTTTGTCAAACCTATAAATGCAGGCACCAGGGCATGAAATACTTCTCAGCAGGGAAAACTTTTAATAAAAGAGGTGATTTCCTATGCTGCGAATAAAAATAATCGTTTGCTTATCCATCTTTGTTTTTCTGATTGGGCTAGGAGCTGTCACGAATAACCATCTGGAGCAACAAAAAAGATATACAGTGACCTCGCCCTCTGAAACGATGCCGACCTCTACGCTTTATCAGGCCTCCTTCTGGAAAAACGGAGATTTTCCGCCGCTCCCATTTCAGCCTAGAGAATATGTCCGCATTCAAAGGACGGCAAATCGTGACTACTAGATAGCAATAGCGCTCCTTGCCCCCTTTGACAAACTTCGTATTCCCCCTTAATGTGGGCAGCACATACAAGCAGTGAATAATAGGAAGGGTGAGTCGTCATGGATCGTCAAGTCAGCACCCTGCAAGTAGGAGAATATGTGCTGGAATACTCCATTGTGGGCGGAGGAGTCCCGCTGCTGTTTTTTCATGGCGGTCATTCCAACTGCTATGAGGAGTTCGGCTACCAGAACCTTGTCGCTTCAGGGTATTCCATCATTACCCCCTCCCGCTCAGGCTATAGCCGCACCTCCTCTATTGCTGAGCTGGAGCAAGCCTGCGGTCTATATTTGTCTCTGCTGGATCATCTTCATATAGCAAAAGCGCATGTTATTGCAGCCTCAGCGGGAGGGCCAACAGGCATCCTTTTTTGCGCAACCTATGCTGAGCGCGTTGCAAGCCTCACCCTGCAAAGTGCAATCACCTCGCCATGGCTCTCACCTCATGATTGGGCCTATCGCATTTTCAGGCGAATTTTCAAACCGGGGGTGGAAAAATGGACGTGGCTGCTACTGGCTCGGATCAATAACCTACTGCCGCGGCTTACATTCAGGCTGCTGCTTTTCTCCTTTTCCACCCTATCGCCAGCTGAAGCTTATGCAAGGCTCGACGGTCTCGCTATTGAATCATTTCGCAAAATGAACAATCGACAGCGCTCCTATAATGGCTTTCTTATTGATCTCAAGCAAGCTCAGGCTGATTATACGAAAGCATTACGTTCCATTAAGGCTCCTACCCTCATTATGCACAGTAAAAATGATCGTTCCGTCGCTCCCAAGCATGCTGAATATGCCACGGCTCATATTGCACATGCCGAAGCTTGCATTCTCGATGCCTGGGGCCACCTAATATGGATAGGCAAGCATACTGCCGAGCTGGATCGCAAGCAAAATGCCTTCTTAGCTGAGCATCTCATTCAAAGCTAAGACAGCGAACCTTGGCTCCCATGGGCAGCCATCATCTTAAGCTGCTCGCGGTACTGCTTTGGCGTAATGCCTTCATATTTTTTGAAAAAGCGGATGAAATAGCTCGCCGTCTGCAAGCCGATTTGCTCCGAAATACCGTCCAGGCTTAACGGAGAATGATAGAGCAGCTCCTTTGCCCGCTTCATCCGCAGCCGAATGACATAATCGCTGAAGCTGACGCCCGTCTCCTCCTTGAACAGCACGCTGAAATAGCTTGGATTCAGATGTACATGCTGGGCGACCTCCTTGATCGACAAAGGCATACCCATGCTTTCATGAATATATTTTACGGCACTAATAATATAAGCATTAGTGGAGGGCACGCCATAGGCAAGCCCGTTCGCCGCTTCCTCCGACTTGGACTGAAACACCTTGCCGACTGCCTGTATGAGCTGCTCCTGCCGAATCGGCTTCAGCAAATAATCGACGGCGCCCAGCTTTAGCCCCTTCTGGGCATACTCAAATTCCGCAAAGCCGGTGAGCAAAATGGTATTGATGTCGTTCTGCTCCCCGCGCAGCGTCTCAAGCAGCTCGATTCCGCTCATTAGCGGCATCCGAATATCGGTAATGAGCAGATCATAGGACTTCTCCCGAAGCAGACGAATCGCCTGCTTGCCATTGTCGGCCATCTCGACCTTCACCTTATCCTCTCCCCACTGCTCCAGGGTGAAGGCCACCCCCATGCGTGAGTTATACTCATCATCAACGACCAGTATGCTGTGATTCATCGTCAGAAGCTCCCCTCTCTGGTACGGGCATAAGCTCGGGCTCTAGCGGAATTTTCAATACAATCGTCGTCCCGGCACCCGGCGCGCTGTCAATGGTTAAGCCATACTGCATGCCATAGTGCAGCTGAATCAGCTTGCACACATTGAACAAGCCAATTCCGTTTTTACCGGTTACAAAAGCAATGCTCAAATCATTTTGTAAGCGTTCTCTTATTTGGTGCAGCTGGCCTTGGTCCATGCCGATTCCGTTATCGTGCACCGTGAAGGAGATGACGCCCCCATCCTCCCTTACGCGCAGCTTGATCGTTCCGCCATGCTCCATTGGCTCTATCCCGTGCACGATGGCATTTTCAACGAGCGGCTGAATCGCAAGCTTCGGAATACGCACGTCGCCAAGCTTGAGGTCGCAGTCAATCTCAATGGCGAGCCTATCGCGCCAGCGCATTTTCATAATATCGCCATACCGCTTAATCTGCTCCAGCTCCTCATGAATCGTGACGAAGCCGTCCTGGGTGCTGGAATGAATTGTATACCGAAACAAATCAGCAAGCTGAATGACCGTTTGCGCCAGCTCCTGCTCTCCTTTGCGAATATGATCCCAATAAAGGGAATCGAGCGTATTGAATAAAAAATGCGGATTGATTTGCGAATGGAGCGCTTTAATTTCGCTTTTGCTTTTCACAATTTCTATCTCGTATACGGATTTAATCAAATAATTAATCTGCTTAACCATCTGGTTATAGGTCATATTCAGCTGATTAACCTCTCGGTTGAAATATTGATCGGGATTTTCCCGTGGACTGCCATGCTTGCCGCCTTGAATGATGCGTGTCAGGCTTCTGATTGGCGACGTAATAAACTTGGATAAATAGTAGGACAGCAGGCCAAATACGAAAATGCTAAGCACACTCGCCCACAGTAGCACATCGCGCAAAAAGTAAATATCGGCAGTCAGCGTCTGCTTGGGAATCATAATTTGCAGCTTCCAGCCCGTAGCGCGTATGGCCCTCTCTACCGTCACATAATCGTCGTTCTCGCCTTCAACCGCGCCGACCGACAGGAGCAGCCCGCTATCCTCTACAACGTTCATGCTATTATTGTTCTCATCAAGAAGCCGCATCACGCGGCCTTTGTCCTTCGCCTTGTCCGTAGTCGCCAGCTCGATAATCGAGGGCTTAAGCCGAATGAGCAAATAGCCGCCCTTCGCATATTTCTCCTTCTCCAGCTTCACCTGCCTGACGGCTAGCAAATTATCGGGATTGTCCGGATCGCGTCCTATCCAAATAATCGCCCCGGCTTGATGGATATCGTCCGCCTGCTGTAAGGAACGCGCGTCTATCCGCTCCCCGATATTCTTCTCCACGATAGGGTACAGGCTGCGAGATAAGCTGTAAAGCTCAATATCCTTTATCGTATCTGAATAGGCTGTCTTCTCAATGAGCAGCTTCCTCAGCTTCATTCGTTCGTCATAGACTGCCAAATGCCCCTGCTTCTCCGAGCTGAGCGCTTCTTGTATCCGATCATCCATAGCCAGCTGCAGCGTTAGAACGTTAACCTCATTCAGCTGCGATTCCAGCCTTCCGCTTGCTTGCAGTGCGATCTCATCAATGTATAGCGACGCATTTTCCCGCTGCACCTTGGACAGCAGCACATACAGACTGCTCACCGTAAGCAGCAGGACGAGCGACATGGTCAAAATAAAACCGACGAAAATTTGACCTCTCGTCTGATCCAGCCCTATTTTTTTAAAATATCCCAATTGTTGCTTCCTCCAGTGAAACTTGCACAAAACCTATCCTCTCGAACGTTCGTGAAAGGATAGGCTTTGTCCGCATATGGTTATTGATTAGGATAGATCATTATTTTAATACTTGTATCCTTCTGTGTACGCGCCATTTCAACCGCTTCCTTCGTATCGCGAAGCGCATATTTATGAGTAATAACCTTCTCGATGTCCACGCTTGATTGGCTGAGCGCTTGGATAGCGCCCGGGTAGGTATTGGCATAACGGAACAATCCGAGCACATCTACCTCCGCATCAATAATCGCGTTCACATCAACCGGAATTTCAGAGGCTGCCGGCATTCCGACGAGCACAATGCGTCCTCCGCGCTTGACGGTACGTACAGCATCGGCAATGGCCCGACCATTTCCTGACGTCTCGACGATAACCGTAACGCCTTTTCCGCCTGTCAATTCGGCAATACGCGCCTGCACGTCCTCCTTCATTGGATCAATAATCGCTGTAACGCCCATTTCCTTCGCCAGCTCCTGACGGAACGGAACGACGTCTGTAGCATAAATTTCACTTACGCCAAACACCTTTGCCGCCTGTATCGCAAGCAGACCAATCGGGCCAAGACCCGTTACGAGCAGACGGTCTGCCGGAGTGACCTTTGCGCGGTTCATCGCATGAAGTCCCACGGACAACGGCTCCAGAAGCGCGCCCTGCTCAAAGCTGATTTCATCGGGCAGCTTGAATAGGAAGTCGCTGCGTACCGTTACATACTCGGCCCATGCGCCGTCAACTGGCGGTGTTGCCATAAATACGACGTCCGGGCACAAATTGTAACGACCCGACTTGCAATATTCACAGCGGCCGCAGGCAACGCCCGGCTCAACCGCTACCCGGTCGCCAATGGAGACATTCGATACGCCCGCGCCGACAGCTACTACCTCGCCAGCCAGCTCATGTCCGAGAATAATAGGCTTCTCCACGACATAGCGGCCAATTCTGCCATGCTCATAATAATGAACGTCTGAGCCGCATACGCCAATACAATATACTTTAACGAGCGCCTCATCGTCCTTCGGTGTTGGAACGGGTATTTGTTGGATCTCAATATCCAGCGGCTTGTTCATAACGGCCGCTTCCATAACGTTTTTGCTCATCATCAGCTCACCTTTCGGAATACTTGAAATAATCAAAGTCCGCATGCTTGCCGCGCCCGCTTAAATCCTGTACGCAAATGCCGATAAATGCTCCGGTGAAGCCTTGATCCAGCGCGATGCCATCCTTGACTAGCTCGGCGTTTTCATCCGATATTTTGCTGGCATCCAAAACAGGGCCTATTGGCTGCCAAGCCTTGCCATCCAATGAATAGTAAAATTGCAGCGCAACATGGCGAATTTCCGCCTTCAAATAGCAGCGCTCCGCCCCGTCAATGGACACGGGCTGGTCAAGCGGCTCATCATAGACAGCGCGGTCACTCGACATAATGCCGAGACATTTGCCCTGCTGCTCGTCGCGGCTGATCCATAGGTAATAATAATTCTTCGTATTGTAATAGTATACAAGCCCAGCAAGCTGCTGATAAGTGTCTGGCTCAAATTCTACGACCGTTTCAGCATCAACTGTAAACGATTGCTGTCGGCGTGCAAGCAAGCTCTGCCGATGAGCGGAATATAGCGATTCTCTTCCCTTCATCCTCATATGGCCGGGGCGCTCCTTCAGCGTCGCCCATTGCTCGCTCCGCGGCTCGCGCAGCGTATGAAGATGAATGCTGATCGCATCCCCGTCAAAATGCTCAACCTCCGGCTCCGCCTCGAAGGGATGCTCCGGCAGTGCTGGCGCGATGACCTGAACCTCAGGCGAGTGGCCTCCGCCAATTAAACGCAGCCAGCCATCCTCCGTCCAAGCGACTCTCTGAAGCGCAGTTTCTCTTCCAAGCGTGCAGCTTCCCGAAGGGCTGAGCGGTCGTGCGCACAGATGGGCAATGTACAGCTGTCCATCCTGCGTTTCCACTAGGCTCGCATGTCCAGCCTTTTGCAGCGGCAGCTCGGAGTGATCCGTTGACGTTAGAAGCGGGCCTGCCGGATCGGCCTCATAGGTGCCAAGCAGTGTCCGTGAGCGAGCAACCGTAGCCGCATGCCCATAACGCGTGCCTCCCTCGGCTGTAAGCAAATAATAATAACCGTCATGACGGTAAATATGCGGCCCCTCCGTCAAGCCAAGCGGCGTGCCGTCGAAGATCGTGTGGATCGGGCCTGTCAGCGCCTTAAGCTCCTCGGAATACTGCTGGATGACGATACCGCCGAACGGGTTTTTCCCTTTCCGATGATCCCAAGTTAAGTTGACCAGCCATTTGGTGCCATTCTCATCATGGAACAGCGAAGGATCAAAGCCGCTGCTGTTCAAATAAATCGGCTCTGACCACGGCCCCATAATATCGGTTGCTGTTACGACATAGTTATGCGTGTCCTTGAAGGGCCCCATATGACTTTTCACATCGGTAAACACCAGATAGAAGATGCCGTTGTCGTAGCTGAGGCACGGTGCCCATACGCCGCCGGAGTCGGGATTGCCGATCATATCAAGCTGGCTTGCCCGGGCAAGCGGTTGCGTCAGCACCCGCCAGTTTTTCAAATCGCGAGAATGATGAATTTGGACACCGGGAAACCATTCAAAGGTTGAGGTCGCAATATAATAATCGTCTCCGACACGAATAATCGAAGGATCGGGGTTAAAGCCCCGTAAGATCGGATTGTTAATTACGCTAATCGTAAGCGCCTCCTGTCACATATGCTATGAGCTGCTGCTACTTGATTTTCGCCAACTCGTCTTTGACGCTGTTCGAATTTTGACCGACAATCGCACCGACTGAGTTCAGGAATTGCTCGGCACGTTTGGCATCAAGCGCTTGGTCATAGTAGCTGAAGAAGCCTTCCAGGCTGCTGCTGATCGAGCTGTCGTAAGCGAAAGCCAGCGGATTCATTTTTGCCGCTTCAAGTCCTGGGTTTTTCATGGGGCTAATGTTCGCGCCTTCGTTAATTTCTTTCCGTTGCAGCGAATCCGTAAGGAAGCGAATCGCTTCATAAGCTGCCTCTTGGTTCGTCTTGGAGGAAATCGCCATGCCTGCGCCGAAGCCGCCTTGGTAAGTGTTAATACCGCCTTGTCCGCCATCTACTGTCGGGAATGGCACGAAGCTTACTTTGTCGGCAAAATCGCCATCCAGGAAGGAATTCATTGCCCATTCACCTTGCAAATACATTGCAGCTTTACCGTTTGTGAACAGCGATTCTGCTGCTGCATAATCAAGTCCAAGGAAGCCATTGATGAAGCCTTTATGATCGACAGCAAGCTCACGCAGCATTTCGCCCGCTTGCACAAAGCTGTCCTGTGTGAAATCGGCTTCGCCTTTTTTCGCTTTCTCGAACGGCTCCATGCCGCCGATGCGCTGTGCCAAATAGGAGAACCAGTGCAGAACCGGCCAGCGGTCTTTGCCTGCTACCGTAATCGGAACGATATTTTTAGCGTTCAGCTGATCTACGACATTTAGCAGCTCCGCGTAGGTTGTCGGAGGCGTCAAACCATTTTCATTAAAAATCTGCTTGTTGTACCACAGGGATACGCCGCTGAATAGAACGGGAATGCCGTAGTTTTTGCCATCGTAAGAGAACGTTTCCAAACCACCGTTAAGCACATCGTTTTTGAACGCTGCATCCTTGTTAAGCGACTCTGTAATATCGCCCAGCATGCTGTTCGATACGAGCGTGTCGAACGTTTCACCGCTCCAGTACGTAATGATATCCGGCACCTGGTTGCCTGTGATCGCTACTTTCATTTTTGTTTTCAAAGCCTCATCTTCAAAAAACTCAGCTGTAAGCTCAATGTTCGGATGCTCGTCGTTGAATTGCTTGATCGACTTTTCAATAATGTCCTTGTTTCTCGTCTCCATGCTCCACATCGTCAGCTTCGTTATATCGCCGGATACAGCTTCGGAATTGCCGCTCTCCGCCTTGTTGCCAGCGCTGGAGCAGCCAGCCATTACTGCCATTATCATTGTCAACAATAAAATAAGACCCTTTTTCATGTTTGTTTCCCCCTTGAGTAATGTCTAGCGTGAATGTTGAACGTCGCACCTTGAATGTTGAATGCCGCAGCTCATGTTCCTAATGCTCCTTAGAGCAAATTATCCTTTGACCGCCCCCGCTACAACCCCCTTCTGAATATACTTTTGTAGGAACATGTATAAAATAATGATAGGAGCTGTCGTGATGACCAATGCCGCGCTAATGAGCGAATAATCGGCACTGAAGTTGCCTTTGAACATCATGAGGCCGAGCGGCAGCGTTTTGAGCGATTCCTTGGACACCATAACGAGCGGAAATACGAAATCGTTCATGATGTTGAAAAAGGAAAGAATCGTAATCGTCGCCAGCACAGGCTTCGCAATCGGAAAATACACCTTGAAAAACGTCTGGTAAATCGAGCAGCCGTCGATCATGGCCGCCTCCTCCAGCTCCTTCGGCACGCCTTGGAAGAAGCCGTGGGCGATAAAGACTGCGACAGGAAGATTAAAGGCGATATAAGGGAAAAATAACGCCCAGAACGAATCATAGATTCCCAGCTTGTTCGCCATCGTAAACAGTGGAATCAAGGTGCTGTGAATCGGAATCAGCATGCCGAGAAAAAAAGCTCCGAGCAGCAGCTTCGAGCCTCTAAACGGCCGAATGGATAAGTAAAAGCCAATTAACGTTGCTACAACCAGCAGCCCGACTACCGAGAAAAAGGTAATGTATAGGCTATTGAACAAATATCCGTTGATGCCTTGGTTCCAAGCCTGCACAAAATGATCAAAATGCCACGATTCCGGCAGCCCCCAAGGGTTAGCAAAATACTCCTTATTGGTTTTGAAGGACGAAATGGCCATCCATACGAACGGGTAGCCTGTAAATACGAGATGGACCAGCAGCAGCACATACAGCAGCAATCGGGAAAAGCCCTTGCCGCGCGTCCCCGCAGGCAGCATCGTTTGAGTCGCGCTCACCTTCATCTCTCCTTTCTCTTATTGGAATCTGGCGCCAGTGCGGCTCAGAAGCTTTGAAATCATAAATGCGAGGCACAGCCCGAACAGCAATAAGAAGGTCGAGATGGTGCTGCCATAGCCGAAATCCATCATGCGGAATGCATTTTTCATCATATAGCTTGCTAGCACCTCACTGCTATTATTCGGTCCGCCGCCCGTCATAATGTAAATCAGGTCGAAATATTTCAAAGAGTTGATGACACAGTTTAGCACGGTGAACGTAATGGTCGGCCAGATGAGCGGGATTTGGATGCTGAAAATAATTTTCCACTCGCTTGCGCCCTCGACTCTCGCCGACTCCAGCACCTCATCGGAAATGCCCTGAAGCGCACCGATATAGACGATGATATAAAAGCCGATAAACTGCCAAGCAACAACCGCAATAACCGATCCGAGCGCCGTCGCTTCCTCCCCAAGCCATGCATGCGCCCAGCTGTCGAGGCCAAGCTGCACAAGCAAATTATTCAGCAGCCCGAAATTCGGGTCGTAAATTTGCCCCCACAAAATGCCAAGCACCGCTGTAGACAGCATAACGGGCGTGAAATAAATCGTTTTCATAAAATTCGAGCCTCTCAGCTTGTAGCCTAGTACAATGGCAAAAAACAAGCCGATCGGCAGCTGAATTAAAAGCGCTCCCAAAGTTAAATACACGGAGTTTTTGAGTGAGGTCCATAGAACCGGGTCATGGAGCAGCCGATTAAAATTTTCCCCTCCGTTGAAAATCTTTGCCGAAACTCCGTCCCATTGAAAGAAGCTATAATAAATACTCATACTGATCGGCACAATAATGACTGCCAAAAAAATCAACAGTGCAGGTCCCATGAAAAATAGCCTGCTGCCCAAGCGTCCGACGCCTGTCTCGTTCATCCGTAACATCCTCTCCTGCTTCATGCGCTTGATGCCTTGCTGCGTTGTATCCGTTTTCATTATTTTATCAACGACCTATATCTTTGTAATGACACGATGATTAGGTAAAATAGCACTTTCATTGGCTCGTCCGGCAGAGCGAGGGAACCGATGAAGCCAGCGCCTGCTGTTCGCGATGGGCCTGGCGGACGCAGCAGCCGCTATTTCAATTGAATCTCGGGCTATAGCTTATTTCGCGGACTCAGGAGCAGCTATTGCAGGAAAAATCGTACAAAATTAGAATCCGCACAAAAATGTAATAGCAGGATTGACATCGCGCCCAGAAGTAACTATTATAGTTACAACGATAAAGATTTTAAAAGTAGCTCATGCTAGGCTATAAAGGGATTTCAAGCATGGAAGCCCATTTTATTTCACACAAACCGAACTTATGGAGGCATGAATCATGAAAATTTTAGTAACTGGCGCAACTGGACAATTTGGCTCCCTCGTTATCAATTCCCTATTAAAAAAGCTGCCTGCTGATCAGCTTGCGGTAAGTGTGCGTACGCCTGAGAAAGCTGCGCATTTGCAAGCACAAGGCGTTGACGTACGCCATGGTGACTTTGATCAGCCCGCAACGCTCGATACAGCATTTGCTGGTGTTGACCGTCTGTTGATCGTTTCCGCTGATGCAGATAATGCTACACGTATTCGCCAGCATCAAGCCGCAATTGATGCCGCCAAAAAAGCAGGCGTAGGCTTCATTGCTTACACAAGTGTTGCCAATGCAGATAAGAGCACACTCTCGCTCGCAGAGGTACACCGCGCTGCGGAAGAAGCAATTGTTGCGACGGGAATTCCATATTCTCTGCTGCGCAACAACTGGTATGCCGAAAACGAAGCTGGCAGCGTACAGGGCGCCATCCACGGAGCACCTTGGCTGAACGCCACTGGCACTGCGCGTGTAGGCTATGCATTACGGAGCGATTATGCCGAAGCGGCGGCGGCTGTTCTAGCTGGCGAAGGCCATGACAATAAGGTCTACGAGCTGTCGGGCAAGCCGCGCACGCAAGCTGAGCTGGCAGCTATCACTGGCGAAGCATTGGGCAAAGAAATTAACGTCGTGGATGTAGACGATGCTGCATTCGGCCAAGCTTTGACGCAAGCTGGGCTTCCTGATTTTGTCGTAGCGATGATTGTTGATATGCAAGGGGCAATTCGTGAAGGCTCGCTCGATGTAGAGAGCAATGATTTAGAAACGCTGCTAGGTCGCCCTGCTGCTCCACTCAGCGCATTTGTTACTGCTCTTTCTGGACGTTAAGCTATTGTGATTAATAGGATAGGCTGAGTAAGTAAATGAAACGAGTCTGTCTCGACAGGTCAGAAATGACCTTCGGGACAGACTCGTTTTACATATAGATAGTCGGCAATCAGCAGCTTGATGCTGCTCGCATGTTTCAGGTGACTATCCGGGGGTTACCTCTGTCCTCAGAAAAAAACAGTGTATAGGGGTTCGAGCTCTTCGCATCCAAACAAAAAAAAGAGACAGACCGGCAATATGCCAGCTGTCACATTAACAATAAATAGAACAAGCCCCCGAGTCACCCTCACCTTATCCATACATCAGCACGTGGTAGCTACATTAAACCATATACAACCTAGCAACATGCTAATGCATTCCTGTTACATTTAAGAAACACTCTGAGCATCGGCAAATTCAATTCGATTTCTTCCATTTTGCTTGGCCTGATAAAGAGCTTTATCGACGGCGGCAAAAAGTTGAATTAAATACCCTTCCGGATTGTCCGGGACATGCTGAAGATTAAAGTCTTCAATGGATAAGCACCCTACGCTTACCGTAATAGAAACCTGTTTGATTTCATGATCTACTAAAATGTCGTTTGACTGTACCGCTACTCTCACTTGTTCCGCTAATTTTTCAGCTAACTGGCGTTCTGTATGCGGCAGGTAAATCATAAACTCCTCCCCGCCATAGCGAGTTAGAATATCAGTCCCACGAATGGCTTGCTTGACCGCCTGTGCCGTGCGATAAAGAACCTCATCTCCTATTACATGTCCATAGCGATCATTAATGGCTTTAAAGAAGTCAATATCAAAGAGGATCAGTGAAAACGGGATTTTATATTGAATATTCGTTATAACCTCATGCATGAGCTGCTGCGTCAAATAACGTCGATTGTAGCAGTTTGTTAAACTATCCGTCAGAACTAATTCCTCAAGCTTTTGATTAGCTGTGAACAGCTCATTGCTAATACGATCAAGGGCATGGTTGCGTTCCTGAAGAACCTCATTTTGCCGATTCATTTCTTTCACAAAAAAACGCTCTTTCGTGACATCCTGAAACGTAATGATATGTCCAATCTGCATGCGGTAGGAATCGACAATTGGCGAAGCCTGTATAATAAAATGACGCACGAGGTCTCGCTCATCAATGATTTCGATTTGAGACAACGTATTTTCTTTACGCTTATAACGTTCCAGAAACCTCTTGCTGCTGCCCTCAACACGAACAGAGCCGAGCAACGACTCCATATCAAAATAATCACCGACATTTAATTCCATATAATGGCGCAAGGCTTTATTCGCCTCAATAATGGTTTCATTATCGTCGAGTACAAGAATACCATATGGAAGCGTGTTGATCACATCCTCATGGGCGATGGAGACCAGCTCAAACACATTATATTTTTTAATGACATAAACAAAAAATAAATCTGAAAGAAAAATACCCATCGAAGTAAAGCCTGGAATGATCGGCAGCCACTCCCTCAATACCACATTAAGAAGAGCATCAATACCTGCAAATATAGCAAGCACGAATATTCCCCATAAGGTTACCTTCACTTGCTTCCTAATCATTGGTGAAGATTTAGGAGCCCTCAACGCCCCAAACAGAACAAAGAGGGAAGCAAAGAAGTAGCTCACCAAAATAGTGATGACTACCCAAAACCATGCGCCGTATTCTCGATGAATATAACCGCCCTCAAGCGGCATGACAAACATATTATGTGGGTTAATGACCACGCCAATTGCTGCAATAACAGCCGGAGCGAGCAGCAGAAATAACGTCTTCCCCCTTAATTTATTAGTATTTCCGGTAAGAAAGACAGTAAGCAACAGCCAGCCGCATCCTAACATAGAAAGGGCGACAAAAGACAATATTACATAAAACAACTGAAGAAGCGGATCACTAGTCAGATCTATTGCAATCTGACACAGGGGCCAGAGCATCATTAAAAAATGAAATAGAAAGTACACCTTATGTAAATTCGTAATTCTAACGGTAGCAAAAACATACACATATAAACCAGACAATAGGAGGAATAAAAAAAGATCATACCACACTAATGGGCTCACAAATCTTCTCCTTTTTTGATACGACGACTACGATAGTATAGAAATAGTATACTCCATAACACTTAAATGGACCTTTAAAAGATGATTTTCCCTATCATTAGCTTGGTTAAATTAACCACATCTTATCACACAGTAAAGCAGTCAGCTAGCCCATACAATGGCAGTCCAACCATCCTCTAACCGATTCCTTCATACCTTCTTTGAATTTGCCCGTGAATGGGATGATTATGGCCTATGCCATGTGAGGAGAAGAGCGTGGTTTGGGGATGAATTAAGAAGCTTTTACGCGGTAGCATTCTAGAGCCATCCGTTACCGGACAGCCCTTCATACATTTTATTAATGGTTCAGTGGATTATTATCCGAGAACAAATCGGGATTGTCTTGGAGCATGCTCGTTATGACTCTTGCTACCCCGGCCGCATCACAAACCCTTACAACCGCATCGCCAAGCCGCCCCTTATACATAGCGCCTTCGCTTTCCAGTAAATCATCTACTTTCCAAAAATGCTGCGACCATGACAGTCCGCAATGTCTGCGGGAAGGGACAGAAATTTCTGTTCCATCGGCTAAAACCGTGTAAAGCTGCTCCGAGTCATCCGTTAATCTGCCCGGTATATCTACCCATTCTTCGACTCCATGAATAAAGGTATTGCGCCTTAAATCGACTCCAACTAACAATATAGTCGCCCTGCGGTCGAGCAGCTTCCCCCAAGCGGAGCCTCTAGCGCAGGGCGTATCGAAGCGATGATCGTCGTTTGTAAGCTCTATAGCATCCTTGCCTAATGCTGCTACCGAATGAGTGGGGTGCAGCGAACGCACCACACCCGGCCGCTTGCGAAAAAGCTCAGGCAGTATTCCAACACAGGAGGGGGAATGATCAACGTAAAATTTCGGATTATCCGCATTGACGTAGGACCATGTATGGGTGGGCAACACCAACAGCCCCTCCTTCATATGAGCGGTTAACGCATCTAAAACGGTATCAGCGCCACCTTCAACAGGCCCAATACTTTTCATCGAGGAATGGACGAGCAGCGTCCCTTGGCTGTCAATGCCTAGCTGCTCTAGCTGCTTCATTAAATTGTCTATCGTATGCATGTTGTTCACCCTCCCCCGCCATTATATCAAACCTTGCCCTTCATTGTGATAGGGTTCGACGTATCCTCTCAAAGGAGAAATTCCTTTCTCTGCGACGGTATAATGAGGTTCGGTCAAGGATTTAGCACCCTAAAGCCGAAAGGCCTCGTCCCCATGTAAAGGAGACGAAGCCTTTTTGCCATAATCATTACTGAGCCGAAACATTAATGCTATCAATATTTGGCCCTTCTGTGCCTGTAGTGACCAGTTTTAAACTATTAGTTCCGCTGTTCATAGGTACCTGAATCGTCTTCTCGACCCAGGTTCCCCAGCCGCCGGTTGCTGTAAAGGCAACATTGCTAATCACTTTCGTACCGTTTACAAAAACATCTAAATTTCTCGTACCTGTTTCCAAGGCATACCGGATCTTAACATTTTTAGTACCTGTAACTGCAGCGTAGATGTTATTCCATTCAATAGCCGCATCGGTTGTAGCATTGAAGTTAACATATCCGCTGCCGCTGTAGCCGGTATGGATGGCTTCTACTAAAGAGTTGGTCAGTATAGTGCCCGTCTCTGCTTCATAAGAAGTACCGGTGCTCACAGCATTTTGTGTAAACTGCCAGTAATCAAAATTAAATAGGTTGCCTGAGCCAGCCCCAGTAAAGACTAGGAAGACGTTATGAGTACCGGTTGCACCGCTTACACCCGTTTCAATAACGCTCCAGTTTTGTGTTCCACCTGTGGAAGGTACATTAAGCGTTCCGACAAGCGGGCCGGTTACACTGTCAAGACGTATTTCAATATTCCCACCTACAGTAGAGGCTACATTTGCTTTAAAAGTAGTTGCTCCACTTGAACCGAATTCGGCGTTTCCTACAGCGACCCAGTCCCCATTGTTAATGCTCGTTACGTGAAGATTACTTACTGGTCCGCCTGTTGCTGAAGTTTTCTCCGTCAAAATGCGTCCATTCCAGGCAAACGTTTCAGCCTCTACCCGATTATAGGGATTGAGATTGGCAAGCTGCGATACGCCTGCAAAATTGGCTGCAACCTCCTGAATCGATCCATTCGCATTATGCACAAGCTTATTGATATGAGGGGAACGGTAGCCTCTACCTGCTCCGTATAGAGCATAGCTGACCGTTTGAGTATGATATACCACATACCACTGGTTGTTTAAATTAAACACAGAGTGATGGTTATTGCCTCCTGCACCAAAAAATGAGCCTGGATTTTTTAGGAAATGGCCTGCGTACGTAAAGGGTCCCATCGGACTTGTACTAGTCATATAGCCGATTTCACCTTTAGGCTTGTCAGCAGGATGCGTACCGCTGAAATTAATACAATAGGAGTAATAATATACCCCATTATACTTGTGGATGCCTGAGTCCTCAAACATGAACGGCGCATCAATCGTTGATGCACTTCCAACGATGCTGGTCATATCAGCACCTAATTTCAATACTCTAGCTGTATTAGGATTTGCATATTGCGCCTGCGTTGGATTTGAACCGCCAGGGATGCCTCCACCTGCATACAAGTAGCCTGTGCCGTCGTCATCTACAAATACGGCCGGGTCAAAAAGCCAAACTACGCCGGACATACCCGGTGTACTCGTTGTGACCAGTGCTCTTCCCAGCGGATCGCTCCATGGCCCGATTGGGCTGTCAGCTGTGAGAACACCGATACCTCCCCCACTATTTGCAAAATACAGGAAAAATTTATCCTGGCCATTTATTTTCTTCACTGCCGCAGCAGGAGCCCAAGAGGCACCCGCCCATTTTGCAATGCCTTGTCCGCCATTTGCTCCATTTGCACCTGCTACCGGAATAGCGCCGTGATCTGTCCAGTTCACCATATCCGCTGAAGATATAACGAACACCTTATTCAGATTAGCAAAAGAATTATCTTTAATCGTTCCGTTGCTATTATATTCATAGTCATCACTGGACATATAAATATATACTCTTCCGTTATAGGTCATTGCAAAGGGGTCCGCCCCTAAATGATGGTCAATGAGCGGGTTGGAATTCCCTACATTTTTGGCAATGGTCGTACTAGCCGCAAATGCAGACATCTCTGGCAGACAGCTCAATATTAAGGCAAAAGCTAATAAAAAAACGCTCAACTTCTTTTTCATTACTCCATATCCTCCTTCATTTCTTACGTACCCTGCCTCTTACAAGCAACCATTTCTACAGCCGTTCTGCTATTGGGCTGTAACGTTGATGTTATCTATATTCGGTCCCTCTGTACCCGTCGTAACCACCCTTAAAGTATTGTTTCCGCTATTCATGGCAACCTGAAGCGTTTTCTCACCCCAGCTTGTCCAACTGCCAGTCGCTGCAAAAGCTGCATTGCTAATCACTTTCGTCCCGTTAACATAAACGTCCAAATTTCTTGTTCCTGACTCTAACGCATAACGGAACTTCACATTTTTAGTTCCTGCTACGGAAGCGTAAATGCTGCCCCACTGAATGGCTGCATCGGTTAAAGCATTAAAGTTGACATATCCGCTGCCGGTGTAGCCCGAATTTATGGCTTCTACTACGGAGTTCGTCAACGTTGTTCCCGTCTCAGCTTCATAAGTCGTACCGCTGTTGTTGTTTCCACCGCTGCCCAGTTCAGCTACATAGGTTGTAACACTCCGTGCTGGAAGCTGACCTGTAAAGGAGCCCGCAGACACATTAATTGACGATCCGGCTGCAAGATTTCTAGTGCTGTCTGTTACCCATGAAGATACCGTCGATGCATTGCCGTTTTGCAAAACAAATTTTTGATTGACGGCCGAGGTGCTTCTATTAATGGCTACAATAACGACCTTGTTGTCACCTTTATAAGCAGAGACATGGACATTTGTTTCAGGAGTCTTGGTTGCATCAACCCTTACATAGCCTGGACGAACAAATTTGGAGAAATGAGCCATGTTATAGCCGCGTTTGCTAATCGTGCCGTCCTCTTTCATCGGGCCGTATTGTCTGCGAATATACCACCATACATAGGCTTGGAAATCGCCCTCAACCATCGCATTGTGAATATGATGGGATACATCCAATGCCTCAGGCCAGAGATCCGCCGAGTTGTTGTTGCTATTTGGATAGTATACTTCTGTCATCCAAAGCTCTTTGCCCGCTCCCTTTTGTTTGAACAGTGGGTACGCAAAATTGCTAACGCTTGTACCATAAAGATGGGCACCAAGAATATCCATATTGGCAAGAGCTTGCGGATCATTCAATATCGGATCTGACATATTTTTCAGGTATTGAAATGACTCTGGAGCCATGACCTTCGTATTTTGAATGGAGCCCGCATTTTCTTTCATAAAGCGAAGCATCTCTTGTGGCGTCCACCATGTCCAGTCATGAGCATAATCAGGCTCATTTTGAACCGAAATCGCATAAAGGTTCACACCGTTATTTTTCATGTAAGTGACAAAATCATTAAGATGCTGGGCATATGCAGCATACTTATCATATTTAAGACGTTTGGCTGAAGTATCGCCATTTTTATTGAAGGTCTCAATCATACTAGCTGGAGGATTCCATGGTGAAGCAAAGACGAGTGCGCCTTGCTCAATCGCGCGTTTGGCAGTCGGAACTTCTTTGTACCAATTGTTGCTGTCACCGTCTACAAAAATTCTTAAAACCGAAAAGCCAAGCTGATTTTGTCCATTGCCAAATGCCGTATCTCTTTGGGATGCTGTCAGATCCCCAATCCAGGCCGGGTGGTTAATACCTCCAAAGCCTTTTATTAATTGTTTTTCTGCCGATAAATTAATAACTGCATCGCTTGCTGCTGATACCTTAGGAGGACCTGGCACGGTTAATACTAACGGAAGCGCCGTTAAACATGCCAATAATACAAACATTGATTTTTTCAAACTTGAGATCATTTTTTTCATCTCCTTGGAATAGTAGTTTTTCCTATAAGCTGCTCCAGCTTCTCCGGCTGCTTCAACAACCGCCAACCACCTCCCTTCTCATATTTCTGTTCCCCGAGGGGCTTTGCTGGTTTGAAATTTTAAAAGGCCATCGTTCAGCCCCCCGCTTCAGCCCTGCTCACCATTTGCCTGCAACGCGATCCTTTATCGCCTTGGTTATCGTATTCTCATAGCTCTTCTTGTCCAGCTTGTTCAGCTCGCCGATATACTCCTCCCACAGCTTGTCAAAATCAGGCGGCGAGGACATGACCAGAGCAGGCAAATATTTACGCTGCACATCATCCGACTTCATCGTAAAAATTTGCTCCGGGGAGCCTTGCTCCAGCGCAATGGACCATACAGGGAACCATGGGCGTGCATCTGGCTTTGAAAACATCTCGCTGAACGTATCGACACCATATGCGTTCAGAATCGCTTTATCGCCTTCGGTAAACGAGGCATAGGCCAGCTCGGGCTGATTGCCGGGACTAAAGGCATTGCCGTCTAATAAAGTGGACTCCACGCCGTAACGCGGCCAGTCCGTTTGGAAGTAGGTGAAGCCGAAAGCACGACTGAGCTCCAGATCATCATGGTATTTGCGCTGATCATCGCTTGCGTAATAAAAACGGCCATGGTCATCTACACTGTAGGTTTGGTCCTTGATCCCCCACTGTACGAGGATTTGATTTTCTTCCTTCAACAAAGCATCGAAGTATTTAATAATGCGAATGGGATCCTTGGCTTTGATGGAAATGCCGACCCCATAATTGGCGACAAAGCCTGGCGGGTCCACATACTGATCTTTGATGTCTTTGTCGAATACAAGGGGAAGCGGAGCATAACGTTTCTCGTCAATGCCAGCCGCTAATAAACTTTTGGAAGCATCCCCTACCTGCCATGCATAGTTAAAGTAGCCAAGCACACGTCCTGAGGTCAATTTGGCCAAGTATTGATCCTTGTTCATCGTAAAGGATTCTGGATCAAACAGCTTTTCCGCGTTCACTTCGTTCAGCTTCTGAATCCATCTCTTCTGGTAGTCGGTTCCGGCTACAACCTTGGCCTCGTGGGTTTCCATATCGACAATAACACTGCCGTCGTTAGGATAGCCCGCAAGATGCATAGCAGGGTTTTGCAGCGTAAAGAAGTTATTTGCGACGCCGGCCAGAGAAACGAATCCGATTGTATCCGCACCATCAATTGTCGGATGCTTCTCCCTGTATTGCTTGATTAGAGCAAAATATTCGTCCAACGTGCTGATCTTCGGATAGTCGAACTCCTTCAGCACCGAACGCTGGATCCAGAAGGCTCCTCCGCCAATATTGGGACCGCCGATATACTCGCCCTGATTGGCGGTATACGGCAACGTATAAATTTTCCCGTCCGTCTGTCGCATTTTATCGAAGTAAGCGCCGTACACGCGTTTGATGTTAGGCCCGTACTCCTCAATTAGATCATCGAGCGGGATGTATGCTCCTGCGTCCATCAGCTTCGCCATTTCGCCACTAGAGCTAATCACATCTGGATAATCGCCGCTTGCAATCATGACTCCAGCCTTGGTTAGACTATCGCCTACGACATATTCCAGCTTCCAGTCGACACCGGTTTGTTGCTGCAATTGTTTTCCGATGACCGTTTCACTCGCCAAAGTGTCCTTCTTGCCTGTCGAAAAATGATAGTATGAAAAAGTTACAGGCGGATTCTCCTCTCCACTTGCTGTGTAAGCATCGGAGGTGGATTTGTTGCTAGAGACGCTGTTAGACGTACTGTTATCCGCCTTACTGCACCCTCCAAGCATCGCTGCTAATAAAATCATCAAGCCAGCAATTACCGCCATGCTTTTGTACATTTCAACAAAATCCCCTTCCAACCGCAAAGTTGTAAGCCCTTTCAATATATCAAGAAAGCGTTTTCTTGATTACCCTACAAACCATACCTTTTTCTTCGAAAAGCATACCCATTCTTTCCCAACTATTACAACTCCTCGGTTTCCAACGGCAGAACGATTTCGATATGCGTCCCCTTCCCTTCACTAGCGTGGATAGAGAAGTCAAACCGATTCTGGTAACACAGCTTTAGACGGTGATAAGCATTTTTCATGCCAACTCGCTCGCCTATATCATCATTTTCCTCCAAATAATGAAACAGCTCATCCAGCTTGGCCTGAGACATGCCGATACCATTATCGTCTAATTTGATATAAAGCTGCTCCTCCCGCTCGGTAACAGAGATCGTAATCATTCCTTTGTCGGGACTCGATTCGATTCCATGGATGCTGGCATTTTCCACAAACGGCAAAATAACCATCTTAGGAATTCGGCGGTTAAGCGCTGACGGATCTGCTACAATGCTATAGTCCAGCTTCCCCCCAAAGCGGTATTGCTGTATTTCCAGAAAGCTGTCTATCAGCTCAAGCTCCTCGCGCACCAGCACGTGCTTCCGACTCCAAGAAATAGACTGGCGAAACATTTGGGACATATGATGAATAATTTTTGCCGTTTCCCGCTCCCCCTTGATGACGCTCCTCATTCGGACAGATTCCAGAGCGTTAAACAGGAAGTGGGGATTAATCTGACTGTGCAAGGCATGAAGCTGCGCCTGCTGCTGCTTTAGCTCCAAATCCTTCTTTTGGATATCCGCAATATACACCTCATTAATCAAATTGTTGATCGTTCCCATCATTTGATTGAATTCCACCGTCAGCTGGCCGATTTCATCTCTCGCCTCCTCGTGAGGAATCGTCTGAAAGGTTTGCGTTTTCACCTTCTTCATATGCATGAGAATCTTTACCAGCCGGACATGCAGAGATCTCGACATCACTGCGATAATGATGGAGGGCAGCACAAAATTAATGCAGGCGAGCCAAATGACAATGAACCGCGAATCGCCTACCTCTCTAAGGAAGACCTCCTCATTCATCACACCCTGGAGCGTCCACCCCTCCAAATAACTAATGCCATCAAAAGAAGCCTCAAACAAATGTGAGTTTTTAGGAAGCGTGATATCCTCGAACCGCACATTTGCCTGCTGCCATTCTCCTACTCGTTCATAGCCAAAGCACACCCGTCCCTGAGGGTCAACCAAATAAACCTTGCCGCCAAAGGCACTGTTTCCGAATTTTTGGGCGAGCAAGTCCATGTTCAAATCAATTTTCACCAGCTGCTCAATACTGCCAGTACGGTAATTGTTTAACTGTTGAATGAGGCTGAGTTTCTTGTCGGAATAAACAAAAGCCGGATAAGGCGCAGAGGAGGACTTGGACTGGATATACCAGTCGGACTGCCGAACCGCTTCGTTCAGGAGATCAATGTAGCCCGAGGACAAAACGGTGGGATTATCTGTATACACCTGGTACCAGCGGACACCCTGCACGTTTTGATCAGAAAATGCCCCGCTCAAATAAGATTGATAAGTCTCAATGTAATCCAGCTGAGTGGCAAAATGCCTTGCAACTGTTTTGTTAAAGATCGGATCGGCATAGAGGGAATAGGAAAGACCAACACCTTGGTCAAACGTTACGCGCAGGTCGTTTTTGAGATTGTTCAAGGCCATGTCGGCATCACGGGTTTTTTGGCTGCGAATATTGACGGTTGTCACATTATAGAAAACCACGTTCGTGACAACGATAGGGATGAATACGGACAGTATGTACATAAGCAGCAGCTTCATGTAGTTCAAATTGAGTTTAAGCATCGCTTAGCCTCCCAGCTCCTTGGCATTCAGTATGTTTCGGTATTCTGTCGGCGACAGCTTCTCCCGCTTCTCGAACTGGGCGACAAAATAATCCGCATTCTGAAAGCCGACTCTGGCGGCGATTTCGTACATGCGCAGGTCAGTTTGTCGAAGCAGCTTTTTAGCTTCCTTGACCCGCAGCTCCAGCAAATATTCATTGAAATAAACCCCATAGCTTTTGCGAAAAAGCCGGCCTAAATACAAGGCATTCATATAAAACATGGCCGCGATGGATTTGAGACTAATATTTTCGCTATAATGGGCGTCAATATAGTTTTTAATCTGCTTGATGCTGCCTTTGGACCACTCCTGACGCAGCAACGCAATGTAGTCCTCCGCTTCCATAAGCGCCAGCATGAAATGCTCCTCCAGCAGCTGCAAGCTCCAATTGCCATGCTCCCGTTCAGCCAGCTCCTTTAACCGCCGAACCTCCTCCTCGCTGCCGTCCATCTCCTTAATGACTGCTATAATTCCGGTGATGCATCGGGAGAGCGACCCCGTTACAGCCTGCGGGGTGAAGCGCTGCTCACGGAACAGGCGGAACATGTCCGCCGCCGTTTGACGGTATGCCTCCCGGCTGCCCTCCTCCAGCTGCAAGACCAGCCGATTTGAAAGGTCTGGACTAATATCAAAAACATACAGCGACAGAGCCTTAATTTTTGAGTACCAAATTACACCGCGCTCAGCATATTTATGCCGGGCCGCCTCGCTAGCCTCCAAATAGGAATGGCGAAGCTCGGCAATATGATCGACGGCATTGCCCACATACATGCCAATGTCGCAGCTCAGGCGATGGGAAAGAGCTACGCGCAGCCTTTCCAAAGCTTGCTCGATTCCTCCCTCTCTCGTATGTAGCCCATCCACGTTTAACAGGAGCCCAAACTTGCCCGGCTGCAGCTCTATGACAGGAATATCTCCTTCTCTATACTCAATAGCGTGCAGCGCTTCCTGAAACATCTTAATGTCCGTCAGTTGCTCCTGCGGAGCGGCATACACGTCAACCAACACATACATCATGCTTGCACCCTCCGGCATGCCTAGCATCGCGGAATATGACTCTGCCTCCTTCTTGCTTAAAGCTCCCTGCATCAACGCTTCTAGAATAGAGTTGCCTTGCTGCTTGTCTCCGGACAGCAAAGCCTTCTTTTTTTCTATAATGCTGTAGGTCAGCCGCCGTAAAGCCGCCGTCATTTCCTCCTCGTCAATAGGCTTCATAATATAGTCGTGTACCCCGTAGCGTAGAGCCTGCTGTGCATAATTAAAGTCATTATAGCCGCTGATAATTATGAAAAACGGGTCAAGCTGGCCATGCTCCTTTACACTTCGAATCAGATCAAGCCCATTCACGAGCGGCATGCGTATGTCCGTAATGACTAAATCCGGCTTTAGCTCCATAATCATTTCCAGCGCTTCCTTGCCATTATTCGCCTCACCGACTATTGTAAACTTCATTTCTTCCCATGGGATTAGCTCGATCAGTCCTTTCCGAACAAATACCTCATCGTCTGCCAGCACTATTTTGAGCATCATCCATTTTCCCTTTCTTCATTAAAAATATAAACTCTCGCGTTTACTTACCTTGCCTCAAGTTTGTAAGCGCTATCATATTATTTGAATGATAATAAAGCCCAAAGGAATCTTTGCGAATTTCCGCTGATTTGGGGGCTTTAATAGAACAGTAAACATACCGATCACTTACTCATGTTAACACATTTACATATTTTATCCAAATAAAAATTTAATAGTTAAGTGGAGCTGAACCTTTGCGTACTTCCCAACTTATTAACATAATCCCGATAGATAGAGATAGACATATAGATGGTTAGCGTTCATGTAATATTAATAATTCTATATAGAGACTAAGCTTTAGAATGTGATATAATTCTCCACAGCTAAATACATAATTTAGAAATGAATTGAATGATTGCAGAAGTTCTCAGTCCTATGAAAAATTACATCGCTTACCAAGCGGAAACCTTTATTCTTAGTAAATATACAAGCCGCTTCTTGTTCGGAATCGCATTTCTTGCGGTTATTGCGGCAGACTTTTATTTCGAAAATTACATATTGTTCCAGTTTACTTATTTAATGCTCAGCATACTGGTAGGTCTCTCTTTCTGGAAGGAAGCCTGGATTCGAGGCGTGCTCGTCGTTCTTATCGTTTTCTTTAGAAATGCGATGACCTCCAAGAGGGTTTACAGAGGAGAGCTGGATGTTGCGTTTGCGATAGAGGAAATTCAAAAAAATGCAGGGACCCAATTTGATCCCGACGTCGTTAATGCCTTTCTAAACATCTGGCAGCGTGAAGGAACTCGATTATTATCCAAGTATTCTGCTTAGCCAACTATAAAGCAGCCTTAGAATAAGAAACAGCTATAGTCTCGGACCTGAAAATAACGTCCTTGACCACAGCTGTTTTATTTTTCCCGCTTTAGCTTTACGATATGCTCATTCTCATGAATATGAATGCCTGCCTGATTGCTTTTCGCTGCAAAAATCATCGTTTTGGCGACCGCACTGGCCTGCACAGGCGCATATTTTCGGAGCGGCCCCGAAAACAACGGAGAAAGCACGCCCGACAACGCTGCCGCGAATCGTTCCCCGAATCGAAACTCCCCCCGCTCGCCAAGCAGCAGTGAAGGACGGAAAATATGCAAAGCTGGAAGCTTAAGGCCGCTCAGCGCTTCTTCCACCTCCCCCTTCACTCGATTATAGAAGGCCCGCGAGGAGGCGCTCGCCCCGATCGCTGTTACAAGCAATAGCTGCCTTGCTCCTTGCTGACTTGCCAATTGCCCGAGCGATAGCGGGTATTGATAGTCTACTTTTCGAAAAGCATCCTGACTCCCTGCCTTCTTAATTGTCGTACCGAGTGTACAAAACACATCTGCACCGTCCATCTGGACACCCGCTTGCTGCAATTGCTCGAAGTCGACGATTTGCTCCACGAGCTTGGGATGCTCCATGCCCGTTGGTCGCCGAACAACAATCGTTACGCTCTTATATGCTGCGTCGTGAAGCAACAATTGAACCAGTTCCTTGCCAATTAACCCTGTGGCTCCCGCCACTACAGCTGTTCTGTTCATTTGGCTGCCTCCCCTTTTTTTCAAGATCACTCGAACGCATTACTTGCCTTCTTGTACGAATTGCTCAATACGTTGTTTAATCGAATCGCGAACCAGACGGAACTGAGCCATAATCTCTTCCTCTGTTCCTATTGCTTTTGCCGGATCATCAAAGCCCCAGTGCCATTTGGCCACGTTCGGATTGGATACGACGGGACAATGCTCGTCTGCGTGCCCGCAAAGAGTAATGACATAATCAGCATGATTTAAAATTTCAGGGTCAATGACATCGGACGTATGGCTGCTAATATCGACACCCGCTTCTTTCATTACTTGAACGGCACGAGGATTTAAGCCATGAGCTTCAAGCCCCGCACTTTTCACCTCATAGTTATTCCCGCCAATATATTTCAAAAAACCATCGGCGATTTGGCTTCTGCAAGAGTTCCCCGTGCACAAAAAATAAATGAGTGGTTTGTTCTCCATTTTCTTATCCCCTTTTCAATATGGAAGGTTTGTTTTTTTGCCCAGCGATTTCACTAATGCCACTGTAATCAACAAGATGACGGCAGCCACCAAAATCGTGGAAATCCAGACGTTTATGTTTACGGTATGAATGAAATAAAGCCATGCCGACAACCCCGCAAGCGTCATAAATAGGGTCGGTACCGTTAATAAAACACCGATCTTAAAATAGTACCCCCAGCTAATCTTCACCTCTTTACGCGAAAGCACATGGAGCCATAGAAGCGTGGCGAGTGAACCAATCGGGGTAATCTTCGGTCCTAAATCAGAGCCGATCACATTCGCGTAAATTAGGGCTTCACGGAGCATCCCCTCCGTCTGGGTTCCGTTTATAGCTAACGCGTCAATCATGACCGTCGGCATATTATTCATCATGGAAGACAATATCGCGGCGATAAAGCCCATTCCCACCGTGGCGACAAGCATCCCCTTATCCGCAACCGTTTGAATCACATTGCCAAGGGCATCCGTCAGCCCTGCATTTCGCAAGCCATATACGACAATATACATGCCCAAGGAGAAAATGACGACCGTCCATGGAGCTTCCTTAACAAGCTTTACCGTATGGATAACTGGACTTTTACGGGCTGCGATAAGAAATCCAATAGCCGCCATACCTGCTACAATAGAAACCGGAATGGAGAACCATTCGCTTCCAAAATACGCCAGTAATAATACAGCTAAAATAATCCAAGAAAGCTTAAATAATCTCTTATCCTTGATGGCATCGACTGGCTTCTTTAATTGAGCTAGCTCGTAATTTTTCGGTATGCTCTTTCTAAACAACAGGTAGAGCATGATTAAGCTTGCGATAATGGAAAAGAAGCTCGGAACGATCATCCGGCTGGCATACTCTGCAAACCCGACTTCAAAATAATCGGCAGATACGATATTAACCAAATTACTCACAACTAGAGGCAAAGAAGCCGTGTCTGCAATAAACCCGCTCGCCATAATAAAAGGCAAAATCATTTTATGTTCAAATTTCAATGCCCTCACCATGGAAAGCACGATTGGGGTAATAATTAATGCAGCACCGTCGTTTGCAAAAAATGCAGCTACAGCAGCGCCAAGCAAAATGACATACACAAACATAAGCTTGCCATTCCCCTTCGCGAGACGGGCCATATGCAGCGCTGCCCATTCAAAAAGACCAATTTCGTCTAAAATCAGGGAAATAAAAATGATCGCAACAAAGGCAAGGGTAGCATTCCAAATAAGCCCTGCAACCGCGCCAACATCCGCGAAGCTTACAACCCCCAGAAGAAGGGCAAGCAACGCCCCCGCCGTTGCCGACCAGCCTATGCTTAGCCCCTTCGGCTGCCAAATGACAAATACAAGGGTGAGCAGAAAAATAACAACGGCAAGAACTGTCATGCTTCCTCCCGTACACTACAGCTGTTATTTTTCAAGCCTGCAATTTGTGCTTTCATGGAAGGCAAATATTCATAAACACCTTGTACATAGGCTTCTGCTTCCGGGTCTAAAGAATAATAGACCCATTGCCCTTTTTTCTTTTCACTTAGCAGCCCTGCTGCCTTCAGCTTTCGAAGATGCTGGCTGGCATTCGGCTGAGACATCCCAATCAATTCGGTTATATCACAGACACAAAGCTCTCGTTCTCTTAACAATGCAAGGATGGTTAACCGTGTTTTATCCGCTAACAATTTAAAGGCTTCCGCCATTTGTAAAATTTTCTGTTCCATATTTTGCTCCATATTCTGCTCCATAAGCGGCACCTCCCTAAATATCTAACTAGCTAATGCTCGTGGCATAATCATATAATCAATCACTTATATAATCAATGGCGAATGTATTAAGCTTTTGTAAAGTCGACAAATAAAGAATAGCCAAGTAAAATCAGGCCTGAATACCTGATTTTACTTGGCTCGCGGTCAACAATTTCCGGTTTATCCCTTCACACCGCCGACAGTCATCCCTTGCACGAAATACTTTTGCAGAAAGGGATACACAATAATAATCGGCAGACTGGCAACAATCGTCATCGTTGCTCGAATGGAAGTCGGTGTTACCATCGTTACATTGCCCTGCGCATTGGCAAAGGCATCTGCTGCGGTTCCGCCTGTACTCGTAGTCGTGCTTGAGGTTGAAAGCACCTTCATCAGCTCATATTGCAGTGTACTTAAATGAAGACTGGAGGAATTATACAGGAAAACATCAAACCAGGAGTTCCATTGATAAACCGCTACAAATAGTGAAACCGTCGCGAGGGCTGGCACGGTAAGAGGAAGAACGATTCGCATAAACGTCGTAAAATCCCCAGCACCATCTATTCTTGCCGACTCCATAATTCCTTCGGGCAAGCCTTCGATAAAGGAACGAATGACAATCATGTTAAACACACCGATAATTCCGGGAATAATATAGACCCAAAAGGTGTTCAGCAAGTCTAGCTCCTTCGTCAGCAAGTAGTTCGGAATTAAGCCGCCGCTAAAATACATCGTAAAAATAAAAACGATCGTCACAAATTTTTTGAAAACATATTCAGGGCGACTAATGGTGTAGGCCAGCATCGCTGTGCAAAATACAGAGACTGCCGTCCCTACAATTGTGCGTGCTATAGAAATAAAGGTTGCATGAAAAATAGCGGACTCATTGAAAATATATTCATAATTTCGCAGCGTCCAATCACGAGGCCAAATATAGATACTCCCACGAATGGAATCATTGGCATCATTAAAGGAGAGAGCAAACATATTCAAAAAAGGGTACAGCGTTACAGTGATCAGCAAGAGCATAAAAATGATATTGCACACATCGAATATTTTATCTGGGGAAGAGAAGTATGCTTTACGAGTTGATTTCGCCTGACTCATCATGTTTGCCTCCTTGCATATGGATTAGTAGAGCCTGCTTTGACCTAACCGTTTCGCAATATGGTTCGCTGCAATCAGAAAGATAAAGCTGACAACTGTTTTGAACATACCGGCTGCCGTTGCCAAGCCATAGTTATTCATCTGCATGCCATATTTCAAAACGAATATATCCAGATTTTCTGAATAATCAACGTTCATACTATTGCCGAGCAAGTATTGCGGCTCAAATCCTGATTCAAGAATGAAGCCAAGGTTCATAATTAATAAAATAACGATGACCGGTCTCATGCCTGGAAGTGTAATATGCCAAATACGCTGCAACCGAGAAGCACCATCCATTTCTGCCGCTTCATATTGCGCAGGGTCGATCGTTAAAATGGCAGCGAGATAGATGATCGTGTTCCAGCCTACATTTTTCCAAATTTCAGATACCCCAAGAATGCCCCAGAAATATTCCCCTTTACCTAACCAGAGAATAGGCTGGTCAATTAGCTGCAGCTTCAGCAGCAGGATGTTGACAATACCCTCGGGAGAGAGTGCGGTTTGCACAATGTTTGCGGCCACAACCCAGGAAATAAAATGGGGCAAGTAGCTAATCGTTTGCACCGTTCTTTTGAAATAAACGTTACGCAGCTCATTGAGCAGCAAGGCTAATACAATGGCTGTTAAAAATCCTAACACGAGATTAATGGAACTCATGACAATCGTGTTGCGCAGCACGAGATAAAAGGCCTCTTCCTTGAATAGAAACGTGAAGTTATCAAGCCCGACCCATTTTTGATCAAAAAGATCCTTAGCCGGCTTGAATTTTTGAAAAGCGATCGTCCAGCCCCAAAGCGGAACGTATTTAAATAATATGACCCAAGCTAAAAATGGCAAAGACATCAGCATGAGCATTTTCTGCTTGGACAGTCTTTTTAATAAGTTTGTTTTGTGCAAGCGGCCGGTAGGCGTTGCTACAATTAGCTCAGTCTGTTTCCCCACTCCAGATGCCTCCTTTATACATAAATTTCTAATGATGATATATTTTGGAAGTAAAAGGCGAAGCTAGCTCCGCCTTTTACTCGCCTCATCTCCCATTCGCTGCTTATTCTAGCTTACCAATTACCTGCAACACGTTCCTTCACCTTGTTTGTAATAAAGGCTTCAAAGCCAGCAACGTCCAGCTTGCCGAATTCTGTCACATACTCATTCCAGATCGCTTCATAGGCTGACTTGTCTGCAAACACCAGCTTCGGATAATATTTCTTTTGCAAATCCTCGGATTTTTGATTATAAATCTGTTCGGGAGAGCCTTGCTCCTTCAAAATACTCCAAGCAGGATACCACGGTCGTTCTACCGGCTGCGCGAACATTTTGGAGAAGGTCTCCACCTTGTAGGCTTCAAGCAATTTGAGATCGCCTTCTGTATAATTCGCAGCCGCTACCTCAGGCTGATTGCCTACAGTATAGGAATTGCCATCCTCAAATACAGAGTTGCTGCCATAACGAGGCCATTCATAATCAAAATACGCCCATCCGTAGGAACGTTTAAACTCATTATCATTACGATTGGCAAGCTGCTGCTTATCCATCACGAAGCGGCCTTCTTCATTCTTGGAATAGGTTACACCTTCCTGCCCCCACTGAACCAGCTTCTGATTTTCTTCGGTCAGCAGGTTATCCCAATATTTAATAATACGGATAGGGTCCTTTGCACTAACAGAAATCCCGATTCCGCGATTGTTAACAAATGCAGGAGGATCAATGTAAGCATCTTTAATGCTTTCGTCGAATACGATTGGGAGCCCTACATAACGAAGATCGTCATTGCCAGCAGCTTTAAGGTTGTTAGTAGCATCTCCCGTCTGCCAGCCATAGTTGAAGTACCCAAGCACACGACCCGAAGTAAGCTTTGCAAGATACTGATCCTTGTTAGCTGTAAATGTCTCTGGATCAAGCAAGCCCTTACTGTTTATATCATTCAATGCAGCCAGCCATTTTTTCTCGAACTCCGAAGCTGCATACACTTTAGCTTCATGAGTATTCATATCAACCATTACATTGCCGTCGTTTGGATATCCGGCTAAATGCATAGGCACATTTGTAATGGAATAGAAATCACCCGACACACCTGCGGAAGTAATAAACCCAATTGTACTTTTACCATCTATCGAAGGGTATTTGGCTTGATATTTCTCAATCAGATCAAAATATTGATCGAGCGTCTTCACTTCAGGGTAGCCAAATTCCTTCAATACACGGCGTTGAATCCAGAAGGCGCCTTGCCCAACGTCCGGCTCAGTCAAATAGCCGTTGACATTGGCGGTATAAGGAAGAATATAAATATTTCCGTCCTCGCTTTTGATTTTATCCATGTAATCGCCATATACCCGCTTAATGTTCGGGGCGTGCTCCTCGATTAAATCATTTAATGGAATAAGTGCTCCTGCATCAATCAGCTTCTCAAGCTCCGCAACTGGGGATATAACGTCGGGATATTCTCCCCCAGCAATCATAACGCCGGACTTTGTGCTCGCATCGCCAACGACAAATTCCATTTTCCAGTCCACACCTGTTTGCTGCTGAAGCACCTTGCCAATGGTCGTGTCGCTGGCCAGCACATCCTTGTTCGAGCCGAAGCCAAAGTAAGTAAAGGTTACCGGCTCAGTACTTACCTCGGAGCCCTCCGTCTTACCTGCCTCCTTACTTCCAGCATTCTTCGCTCCACCATCGCTGCAGCCGGCAATAAGCATCGCCGAAGCCATTATAATGGCCATAGCTGTCTTGAGCCGTTTCTTGTTCATCATCACTCTGTCCCCTCTCTTACCCCATTAATTGTAAGCACTTTCATTATAAAAGAAATGAGGGCGCAATGTTACACCGCAAACCTTAGAATGTTCTTTGTAAAATAAAGCATCTGACCGGGTCATTTAATGATTGGCATGTCCCATTGGCAAGCGCAGCATAATACGTGTACCTTTCCCCGCATGGCTGTCAATCGTATAATCAAAGGAATTTCCATAACAAAGCTTTAGCCGTGTTAACACATTTTTCATCCCTACCGAATCGCCCATTGTAACGTCTTCAGAAAAATATTGATGCAGCTCCTCCAGCTTTTCTTCGCCCATGCCGCCGCCATTATCGGCAATCACGACTAAAATCCGTCCCTTGTCTTGTCCAATTTGAATGGTGATAAAGCCTATTCCGGGACTGCTTTCAACACCGTGAATGCTGGCATTTTCTACGAAGGGCAACAAGGTCATTTTCGGTATTTCATATTCCAATAAGGATTGCTCAACAGCAATTTGGAACTGAAGCTTATTGTCAAAACGATACTTTTGGATTTCCAGAAAGCTTTCAATCAATTCCAGCTCATCACGTATCGTAACGAAGCTGCGCTTCCACGCAATCGACTTGCGAAATATTTTAGCCATATTATGAATGGTGTTGGCTGTTTCGGCTTCTCCCTTCATCAGGCTTCGCATACGGACCGTTTCCAGTGCATTAAACAAAAAATGAGGATTAATTTGGCTGTGCAGCGCATGAAGCTGCGCTTGTCTTTGACGGATTTCCAGCTCTTTTTTTTGAATATCCGCTACATAAACATCATTAATCAAATTTTCTATTCGCTCGCTCATACGGTTAAATTCAACGGCAAGCTCGCCAATTTCATCCCGTTCCCGATTATAGGGGATTCTTCCAATCGTTTTGTTTCTCACTGACTTCATGTGCACCAGGATGTCCTTTATTCGGGTATGGATGGAACGAGATACCATGATGATGATGAGGGTAGGAACAAGAAAATTTATGATTGCGAACCACAAAATAAACTGTCCTGACTGCCGCACCTCATACAAAATCTTTTTTTCATCCATTACGCCATATAGCGTCCAGCCCTCCATATAACGTCTATCCTGATATTGCTTTTGGATCACAATCGGCTCATCCGGCTTTTTAATCTCATTCACCGTCCATTTATCGCCTGCCGCCAGCTGGTCGCCCAACTGCCCATTAACTAGATGGCTGTAGCGAACCTGATTGCTTGGGTCCAAAATATAGATATCGCCCTCAAAGCTGGAGAGGGCTATTAATTGAGCAATGTACTCCATATTAAGATCAATCTTTATTATATGCTCGTAGGCCTGATCACGCTGATCCGCTATTTTTTGAATGACACTGATGTTTTCCGGCGTTACATGCAAAAACGGATACGTATTGCTGTAATCCCTCACATGCTGATACCAGTCGCTGGCCCGGATCGCATCATCAAGCTTGACTATATCGCCAGACACTAAAATAGTCGGATTATCACTCATGATGACAGCCGAGCTCAGCATTTTATATTCCTTGTCCGAGCGATTGAAAATGTTGGAAATGGCTGCGAGCGACTCGATATATTGATCGTAGGTTTTATATTCCGTATTCAGATGGTGGATGAGCGATTTATCAATGGAATACAAATAGGTAATGCCTGCGGCATCATCAATGGCGACGCCAAGCTCTTTTTTCATCTGCGTAATGGCCAGCTCCGCGTCTGCCTTCTTCTGATTTTTTATTTTAGTGGTCATGACGTTGTAAAACATAATATTCGTCAGCACAATGGGGATAAATACGCAAACGATATAGATGAAAACCAGCTTGTTTCGCAGCTTTAAATGATGCAGACTAAATTTGAACACCCTGCATAGCCTCCTTATTTTCTGCCAATAATCTTATTGCGATAATCGGTCGGAGTCATTTTTTCCAATTTTTCAAATTGTGTTGCAAAGTAATCGGAATTCGGAAATCCAACGAGCTCTGCGATTTTATACATACGGTTGTTCGTTTGCCGCAGCAGCCGCTTAGCTTCTTCAATGCGCAATGAAAGCAAATACTCATTAAAATACATGCCATAGCTTTTGCGAAAGAGCTGTCCAAGATAAACAGGATTCATATAAAATTTTGCTGCGATTCCTTTCAAATTGATATTTTCCGTGAAATTCGCATCAATATATTTTTTGATTTTCTCAATGCTGCCCTTTCCTTTTTCACTTCGCTTGGCAGCTATATAGCCAGCCGATTCTTCTACAAAACGCAAGCATATATGCCGAAGCTGATTTAGGTTGCGGTATTTGTTTCGCCAATCCAGCAATTCGTTCAGCAGCAGCAGCTCCTTCTCGTCCCCTTCAAATTGTCTAATGGTGTTTATGATTGCAATCATGCTCCGTCTGATGGTATTGGCGACTGCGTCAGGAGCAAACCGCAATTGCTGAAATTGTTCAAACATCGTTTCGATGACGGCCTCATAGCCCTCACGTTCATTCTCTTCCATCTCGGTAATCAATTTGCTGTGCAATTCTTCATCTACGTCAAAATAATATAAGGATAGTGGCAGCATCTCAGAGGCCATAATAATACCGCGCGAGCCTGCAGCAAAACGGTAATTCAAGCATTGGCTTGCGCTGCTCCCGGACTGGTCCATGCGCTTAAGATGCTCCTCCCTGCTTCCGATGAATAAGCTTATCGTCGTTCCCAGCTCCTGCTCCAGCATATCCAGCAGCCAGGCATAAGCGGTATGCTCGTTATCGCCCCATTGCATGAGCCATGCTTGTGGGACAATTAGGCCATATTGATTGTTCTCGCGCACATGAACGAGCGGGAGCGTTCCTTCGCGCTGCATATACCGCTGAAGCGCCTGCTGCATGGCCGGTAAATAATCGAATGCTCCGGGCAGCTGCATATCCTGTATATCTGCAATGACATAGGTGTAAGAAGAAGCGGCCGGAAGCTGCAAAATATGGGAAATTTGCTGAATGACCTGATCGTTGGGCTCTGTTTGCAGCAGGGTTGCGATGATGGTATCAGCGAGCGGCTTCTCTCCTGTATAGGACAACAGCTGCATTTGATTCAGCGTATTTTCCACCTTTTTCAAAGTGGCGCCCAGCTCTTTCTTGTCCACTGGCTTCAAAATATAATCCGACACATTGTAGCGCAAGGCTTGCTGTGCATAAGTAAAATCATGATGACCGCTTATAATAATAAATAACGGCTGATGGTCGCCCTCCTCCTTCACATGCTTAATCAGCTCGAGACCATCAAGGACAGGCATCCTGATATCTACAATAACCAGATTAGGCTTCAGTCGCTCAATTAGCTCTATAGCTTGCTTTCCGTTTTCTGCTTCTCCGCATATTTCGAATTGCATGGCGGCCCAATTCATTAAATTGATCAGGCCCTTTCGCACAAATATTTCGTCATCCACAATGAGCACCTTGTACATAGCTGATCCTCCTCTTAACGTACAACCTTGCGTTTCATCCTATAATTGGGTACAGCTTAAAATGATCGCCCGTTTTTCGCTCGCTATAAAGTATACTTTATCGTTTACCATTCTCCTAGTGAAGGAAGTTGCAGTCCCATTTTGCTAATCACTCTAATCACCAATCTAATGGCCGGTTATGAGAAGGATCAAATCGCTGAAGCTTTTGGCTTGGACAAAGTGTGTAGCCTGTTGTTAACTCTTATCATTCACCAAAAAAAGATCGGTTTCAGATCACGTCTAAGTGATCCAAAACCGACCTTTATTGTTTAAGCGACACATATGCAAGCACGTGAAGAAATAGCAGGTTGGATTCGCAGCCACCATTATCGTTTTACTGAAATAGAGGAGCACCCAAGGAGTAGCCGACGATCATTAGCAGCAGTATCGTAATGTGGTTGAGCGAGAATATGAACATCGAACGCGCCCACTTTTCCTCTGGCTTCCGCCGATATCCGTCTACGCTCAGAATCAGCCAGATCAAGCTCAGGAGCGCATTCGCCACAGCGATGTACGGATTAAAGGACCAGAACATGAAGCTGCTAAGGAACAAGGCAACCAAATATACATTCATCTGTACGTACGTTCTGCGAATGCCCTTGACAACCGGCAGCATGGGGATGTTAGCCGCACGGTATTCCTCCATCCGACGAATGCCGATGGCATAAAAATGCGGCATCTGCCAAATCACCATTAATAGGAACAACGCCATTGCGCCAGGGTGAAAAATGTCCGGTGAAATCGCGGCCCAGCCGATCAGCGGAGGCATCGCCCCCGACAAGCTTCCCACCTCCGTATTATAGATCGTTCTGCGCTTCGTCCACATAGTATAAGGCACGACATAGAGAAATAATCCCAGAAAGCCGCAATAAGCTGCGAGCGGAGAAGAAATATACAAGGCGACAAGTCCACCTGTGGCGATCCAGATTCCCATGATCAGCCCGCTCCAAAGGTCAACAACTCCTGATACAGTCGGCCTATTTTTCGTCCGTTCCATTATGGCGTCGATATCACGATCATATAAATTATTGAAGATGCCAGCCGCTCCAATCACCAAGGCAGACCCGATCAAAGCGAGCACAATGTGGCCGATTTTATCGAAGAAAGATAAGTGATGAACGTACAGCGCCATGCTAAGTCCTGCGATCATCGCAATGAGGTTCGACTTAATAATGCCAAACTTTATCGTTTCAAAGAGCACCTTCGTAATGGAGGTGGGTATTCGTTCAATACTCGTTGTATTGCTTTGTATCAACATGAGAATAACACTCCCTGTATCTAATTTCACTGATATCGTTCATTTCTATAGGTTACCTCTATAGGTTACCATAAAGCATCACTTATTTGCTGCTACTTCTTTAACCCTCATGATTCTGTCAAAAATACTTGTCGCTTTCGTGAACAACGCGTTTGCGGGTTCAAAACAGCATGGTTAGCATCTGTTATTTATCAATATCATCCGCATGAAAAAACAACCCATCCTCTGTCGAAGTTGGGCTGCTGATAGGCCGCTGAAATTCGAATAACGGCTTTACCTATTTATATTCCACCATTTTGCAATCTGATATTCATAAAAAACTGTTCCCGAAGGAAAACTATCTTGCAAATCTAGGACCCATTCTACCCAGTTTGAAACCTCCATTGGAGTTTGCGGACCCTCAGCACCTCCCATATCAGTATTCATCCAACCTGGGTCCAATCCGTATATTTTAACCTTCGTGTCTTTTAACTCAGCCCCGACATTTACCGTCATTGCGTTTAGAGCTGTCTTTGTCATCCTGTATAAGTTATATAGCCCATCCATTGAATTGAAATCAGCAAGGTCGCTTGTAATATTAATAATCTTACCAGCCTGTGACCTTAGTAAAAGAGGCAGAAAGTCCCTTGTTGAGCGTAATGGTCCTAGCATGTTGACTGCGACCATCTCCTCCATCAACTGATCTGTAATAGTATCTATCGTATCATCGTTTTCATGTGAAAATACACCAGCATTATTAATCAATATATCAATATAATTATATTTCTTTTCTATCTGTTTAATAGTTAAATAACATGCCCTTGGATCCCTTAAATCAAACGGATATGTCTCAGAGATACCTCCAAGGTCAGAAATCATCTGTTCAACCATTTTCCCCTTAGAAATATCCCTACACCCCAGTAGTACAGTCATTCCCCGTTTCCCCAAACGTAAAGCTATTTCTTTCCCCAATCCTCTATTCGCTCCAGAAATAAATACAATGTTTGTGTTGTTCATAAATACCTCCAGATAATAATCATGAATGAATGGAATTTTCTTAATTTTCAGATATATTGTCGGTCAGATGAATACAACGCAGGGGTGTTATTATAAATATTAGAGTTATAATACTTCTATTTTTTCTTTTGCATCTTGATTCGCCCAATTTTCTATTCGCGTAATAAATAAATTCTTTCGCTTGTCCCATCTTTCGTTTGTTTCTTGTTCTCGTTCTCGTATAAGTACGTTTAATTCCTCACCGAACTCATAGGCCTCTTGCATCTTTTCTTTTGAAAGGTTGTCTGTCCGCATTACAATAGAATAACCCGAGAAATGATCCCAGTTTTCAAGTATCCATCCTTTTTCAATCGCCTCATAGTATAAAGGTGTTCCGAGATAAGGAGTAATAAAAGATAAATTGTATTCATCAACCAATAGCTCCATTTCTAACATTAGCCTGTACGTTTTCACAATGGATTGGGGTGTTTCAACTGGAAGACCGACTAAAAATAAATATACAGTATGAATATCTAATTCACGAATCCAGTTATGAAAATTTTCCAGCTTTTTGAGGTCTAATCCTCTCTTAGCTTGCTGTAATAGAACTTTTTCGTCTCCAGATTCCACCCCTACTTCAAGACCAACACATCCCGCTTGTTTCATTAACTTTAATAATTCGAACGAAAGACGATCTATACGCGTTTCACACCACCAATCTATTTCTAATTTTTCAGCAATTAACTGCCGACAAAATTCCTCAATGCGCTTTTGGTTGTAGGTAAATAACGGGTCACGAAATACTACCCCCGTTATTCCCAATTTTTTTATTTGCTTCATTTCCTGCATCATTCTATTTACAGAATGCATCCTTACCTTTTTCCCCTCAGCAAGTGGATACGGACAATAGAACCCGCAAGGGTGAGGGCAGCCATAACTTGAATGTATCGTGGCAATATTGTTTCGAGGAGTGCTCCTAAAATTTTCGAAAGTATATAAGCGATGGTCAACTAGATCCCGTGCTGGCATTGCAAATTGGTCAATATCATTTACTCTGTTCACTTCTGCAATAAATAATTTACCCTCGTTATCCAATGATGCCGTATTCGAATGATCCGTCCCCTCCACGATATCAATAATATTTCCAATAGAGTCAGGAAAAATGATCTTATCAGCACCTGATATTTTGGCAACCTTCTCCAAAACATCTTCATGTGTAATCGAGGAGCGAATATATACTTTTATCTTCGGATTAGTTTGTTTTGCTATTTGAGATATTTTACAATCATTCTCCAAAGTAGGAAGTGAAATGACGTGAATGAGATAATCTATACTATCATTTATTAATATGTTGATAAATTCTAATTCATCAAAAGGTGTTACCTGGTAGTCCCTCACAATAACCTCATGACCTTTACTTTGTATTTCTCCAGCTAGCATAAGCAACTCGGTTGGTGGAAAGAAAATTGAAATTCCATCTTCAAGTTTATATTCGAATAAATCACCGAATCCTCCAGAATATGATCTCATGACATGATATCCCTTTATATTTGGAGGGTTAACTAGTAAAAATTTCATTTTAATCATTCCTTTCTATTCTATGAAATTAGTTAAATTTATTAAAAATAGTCTGACTCCACGCATCGGTTCTTACGACTTATTACAGCTTTAATCCCTCTGCAATTCTTAGAGCGTTTGCTTGTATGGTCAACGTAGGGTTTACACCACCCGCAAAGGGCATAAATGAGCCGTCTGCTACATGCAAATTGTCAATCGTATGGAATCTACCGAGCTTATCCACCACCGACGTATTTTCATCCAAGCCAGCGCGACAGGTACCATGCAAATGGGCGCTTCCTAAATAATAATAAGAAGGATTGTTTTGAATTAGTGTCGCACCCATTTCATATAAGATACCTTTCGTTTTTTCTGTCATATAGTCCAATCTCGCCCGATCCAATTCGTGTGTTGTATAGTCAAGCATGATTTTCGGTACGCCTGTTGCTTCCTTCTGATCGGATAGTCTGACTCGGTTTGAATGTTGCGGCTGATCAGCCAAGATGCATTCTAGCTGGACGTACAGGCCTTTTCCAGGATTGCCGTAGTCGGTCCATGGATTGGCTTCATAGATCAAGCCTCCAAGACCTGATGGGCAATCACGGTCGATATAATGGTCGGTCATGGAAACAGTCGAATACAACCCCTTTAACGGCTCATTCAACTGAGTAAACGGATGATTTTCTACCCATCCCGAGACGTACTGACTTACTTTAAAGCTTAAGCCTGCTCCAACAAGCCCCGATTTATTGCCAACCCCATTCGGCCACCAATCATTAACGGATCGAAGCACCAGCGCCGAGCTTTGTATTGCATTTCCTGCTAGAACAAACTGTTTAGCCTTAATTCGGAAGATTTCCATAGTTCCCATATCCAAGCATTCAAGCTCAGCTATTCGAAACCTATCATGCTGAATAAATCGCAAAGCCTTTGTATTTTCCATCAGATCGACATTTTCATTTAAGACAGGCCGCAAAATGCGGGAGAAGCTGTCACCCTTGGCTCCAACAGGACATGCGTAATCCGTACAGCTTGTCAGATTTTCACAGGCCGGATATCCGTTTAACGAGGAATTATTGACCGCCAATGGAGTCGGGAACGGATTCAAACCGAGTCTTTTACTGGCATCAGCTATAACCATCCCTTGTTGGCTAAATGAATGTGCAGGATGCAGACGTCCCGTACTACTTGAGCTCATCATCGGATCCGCTTTTAAATCGCCAGAAACCCCCAGCCATGCTTCAATTTGATTGTAATAAGGGTCCAGATCGGCATAGGTGATCGGCCATTGAGGATCCATGGCATCTGAAGCCACATAGTTTCTTGCATCAAAATCTACATCTCGGTAGCGAAACGATACGCCGGCATAGAAAATCGTGCCTCCGCCTACCGCACTTGCCGACCATGGATTTCCATTCAATCCCCATTGACCATGCTCATCACGCGCATATGCCTTTTCTGCATGCTCCATGACTTGATCAATATTCGTTCCCGGCTCAACTTTACGGCCTTGCTCGACGATAGCGACGCGCCAGCCTTTCTCCGCAAACACTCGGCTTGCTACAGATCCAGCGGCGCCGCTGCCAATTACACATACATCGAACTCTTTTATCAAACTCAATCACCATCCATCCGTTATTTAGTATCCCTAGCTGCAATACTGAAATGCCCAGGCTCCACAATCCCCCCGCTTCCACCTCGTAACTGGAGTCCATGAAGCCTGCCGAGGTCCATGTAAAGCTCAGTTGCAAGCAGGGAGTAATCGAATCGGTAACAGTTCAAGCCCGCAATCGCATATTTAGTCTTTAATTCATGAATACGTTGATACGCTTCTAGTCCGACAATCAGCTCGTCCATATTTTTACTTTTCTCAGAAATCCAAACTCGATACTTTGCCTGATCTTGAGCTGATAGCGGAATATGCAATAAATGGATTGCACAATCATTCTTTATCGCGTACTCGATGCATTCCATCCGATTTGATGATATTGACATCCCATACAATTCTTTAATTAGATTTGGATTTTTCGGAAGATCGATATCCAGAAAGCACTCTTGATTATCGTCGATTGCTATGCACAGCTTGAAATCAGTCACGATTTTTTGGCAAGGAGCAAGTATAAGGTTATCCGCTAATTCCAAATCGTAAACTGAAGCTAACCGAATTTTGCAGTATCTCAATGCGCTGCTGCGGTCTAGGATATCAATCAGACGCCTTCTATCCTCCGCATTACCATGTCGCAGCCACATATCGAAATCAGCGAAGCTGCAATATTGTTTTACAGCCAGTTCAGGGAAAAAGTATTGGAGCAGCAAATGATATTCTGTTCCTTCATCTGTGGCATGAATTAAATTTTCTATCTTTCCCAATACCCCATACCTGTTCCGAATGTCATACTTCAGCTCAGACATCCTCTCTATAGCAGTGTGTTCATGCCCGAGAACAAAGAATTTAACCGGCGATCGCGTCAAATAATGAACATAAAAGGAATCGGAGTGAAGAAAACAGCGCTCAATATCGGCAGCTGTCAGCATGACCTGTTTCGTATGCTTGACAGTAAATCCATTCGCAACAATTTCGCGCATGATTTCATCCTCGAGCTTTCTATTGAAGCAATCTGGCTTGAGCATCATAATCGTATGTTCGTAATAATGAATGAATTCATCCATAAGATGTACCATTTGAGCAATGAGCATCTATTTCCACTAGCCGCTCAATAATACGATCCATACAGATTTGATACGGCTCCGCAAACTCAAAATCCAATGTACAGTCAAAAAAAGACTCAATTCGCTGCACAATTTCAAAATAATCTCGCTTGTCCATTTCCAGCGGCTGTGATTGAAGCATTTCCTGAAGCTCGTCCCCATCCATGCCTGTGACACCAGAAATCGCATGGATGATATGCTGGCGGTAATGTAACACGTTTTTATTCATAATAAGACCGACCTCTCGACCTAAATTTGTTCTAAATGAATTTTATTATTGATGCTCTCAATTAAGAAAGTGCCGGCATCATGCTCGTACTTTATCATGTGCATCCCTGTATTGCTCATCTTAAATTGCCATTGAAGCAAATTGTCGTTGTCCAGCTTCATAAAATGTAATAACGCCAATTGAATGCAAAACGCATGCGTGAAAACGATTACATTCGCAGTAGAATCATGTCCGTATTGATCCAGCAATTCCTGACAAAAACCGACAACTCGCTCTCTCTGCGATTTCAATGATTCCAGATCACGGATAACCTCCTGATCAGGGCTGCGGAACCGTTCGTGAAGCAGCATATCCCATTGAAGCTGGGTTATTGGCGGATCAAACCGTGAGGGGGCACGAACTTCTCCCAACCTTTCGTCATGTGACAAGGCGACCGGGAAACGCTGCCGAAAGATATTCGCTGTCTCCAGTGCCCTCTTATAGGGACTGGTAAACATTATTGTTGGCGTAAGCGTTGATGGAAAACGTTCGCGAAGAAGCATAGCCTGCTTCACGCCTAACTCGGTCAACTCGCATAATGGATCGTAGGCTTCGATGAGCGAAGCGTCATGCAATATATTGCATGACGCTTCTGCATGCCGAATCATAATAATGCGCATCGTTTCGCTCCTTCCTCGTTCAACTTATAGTAACGGGTTTCAAGGTAGAAAAACCATCGATCCATTTCTTGAGTGCATGCAAATGGATAAACTCTTCCTCCTCATATACAGAACTGAGCAGTAAGCTCTTTACTCCCAAACGGAAATATTGTTGCAAATATTGAGCAACTTGTCCGTAGCTGCCAACCAAAACCGGGCTGTAGCAGCCTCCATTTCTGAATCCGCCCATCCAAAACACATCATCATACTGTTCATCTTTTATTGCCAACTCTGCCAAATCCCGCTGCCATTGCGATTCTGACTTCATTTTGAGCACAAGCTGTATATCCCCCTGACGGGTCACCGGATATCTGGCATGCGCAACACACCAGGCTTCTTTAGAAGTAGGTCTCGCAATTAACTCGATCCGGATCGCCAATTCAAGCTTGCCCTTGTTCGCAATTGCCCCGTATTTGTTTTGATAATGATCAATTGGCCCTGGATGCGTGACGGCGATGTCTCCTACCGCGAGAGCCGCTTGCATGCCTTGCTCGGATGATCCAGCAATAAAAATTTTTGGCAGCAATTCCTTAGCCAAAAGTTTAGGGGAAAAATCCACCTTGCTTAAGGAATAATAGTCGCCTTGAAACGAAACGGGATCTGGTGATTCCAGAAGTGCCTTTAATACGACTACATATTCCTGCAATCTGTCGTAGCGCCTTCTGTGATCCGAATTATCGCCAACTTCGTGCAGTTCTTTGGTCACAGCCCCTGTAATCATGTTAATATCTATCCGCCGATTATACAGATAGGACAGGCTATGAATCATCTTGGCCGCTGTATGCGGTGGATACATATAAGGTTGCAGCGCAACCAACGGAACGTGCCGTCTGGTATTTTGCAGCACAACTGAACTAACCGCCCAGGGATCCAGAACAGCATGATTGAAAAACACTAAAGAACCCTCGATTCCGCATTCATCCGCTCGTCTTGAGATTTCAACCAATGCTCGGGTGTAGGAAGGCGAATCCACATAATGGCTAAATCCCGGCATTTGTGTATAAATGCGGATGCTAGTCATTGATCATTCCCCCAAAATTGGATTTACAATTTGATCAGAGAATACTTGGTTTACCAATAAATCCTCCGAATCGCCTCTCCTGCGAATAATGCGGCATTGTCCGCGATGGTTCAGCAGTTCTGCCGGACTAGGATGTCCTAGAAACTGAATCGGACTGTAGCTGAGACCGTAAGCACCCGAATTTAAGACGTATACGATATCCCCTGCCTGCAATACGGGAACATTTATGCCTTTCCCGATACAATCTTCAGGCGTACACAACGGACCTACAATGGAGGCTTTTTCAAGTGTAGCTTCTTCCTGGCTCGCCTCGCCGCTCACCTTGCTTATAAAGCCGAGCGGAAAATTATTACGAATATTTCTTCCTCGAAACGTTGAGGCCGCATGATGATGCATCCCCCCGTCAACAATGATGAATCGTTCTCCCTTGGACAGCTTGCTGTATAGTACGCGGGTTACATAAATAGCCGATTGCGCCAGCAAATATCGTCCACTCTCAATAATAAATACGGTATCTTTAAAATTAGTTTTTCTAGCATCCTGAACAATCGCATTAATGCGAGCCGCCAGCTCAGCAGCATTCAAAGGTACTTCATGAGGAAAATACGGAATACCAAAGCCCCCGCCAAGATTCACCATTCTACATATGTAGCCGTACTGCTCATATATTTTCACAGCCAAACCGACGGTATATCGAACTGACTCGACAATCGCATCATGATTTAAATTTTGGGTCCCCCCATAAACATGGATGCCAGCGAAAATAATTGACTGACTCGCCTGAATGACACACATCGCCTCTTCAAGCATAGATTCGTCTATCCCGAATTGCCTAGGAGCGCCGCCCATCTTAATGGCGGTGTTCGCCATACTTTTGTCCGGATTAATACGAATTGCGACGGAGACTTCCTTATTGGCATACTCCACAATCGTTTTAATGGCCCGCAGCTCGTCTGCCGACTCTGCGATAATGCAGCCAATTCCTACCTGAACTGCATATTCGAGTTCGCTCTTCTTTTTTCCTGGACCAGAGAAGATCATTTGGCCAGTTGTAAAACCCGCCTTATTTGCAAGCACAATTTCACCGACAGAAGCCACTTCAACTCCTGTTCCCCAGCTTTGGAACAAACTGGCCAGGTACACATTATTGTTTGACTTCAATGAGAGATAGAACGATATAGACGGATCAAACATCTCCCTAATCGTGCGGTAATGAGATTCGAGAAAATCACCATCATACAAATAAAACGGTGTCTCGTGCATGTCAGCCAAACGGAAAACCTCATCATGGTTAATATTCATCATACTGACTCTCGCTCAAGCTCTTGGCTTTTGGATAACTCACTCTGCAGCTTGTCTATCGCTTGCATCGTGTTATCGAAGTTCAATTCGTCATTTTCGTTAACCATTAGAAGTATGAATATTTTATATAGATATTTGCGAGTACCCGGCGATTTACAAAAATTATATACGACAATGTCACCGTTATTTTGTTCGGCGATATCTTGTATACGATGCAAAAATTGGTCAAACGACAGATTAAGTGCAGAATTAAATACAAGAATTTTGCTCTGGACGCGATTTCCAATACTCATCCGACTCTGAACAAAGGGAAATATATAGGAAACTTGAGTCAATCTCGCATTAATTTCAATCACGGGATAAATAACACCGTTCTGTCCAATAATGGAATCGACCCCCGCAACGCCAGCATATCCGCACTGCTGCAAAATCCGTCCGACTTGCAGCACCGCTTCGCTATAAGTCGAAGCTTCCTCCTCCGTAAGGAAGGGAGTGAAATTAGTTCCCTTATAGACTCCGTAACTATCAATGACCTGTTCTGTAATCGCTAGCAACTGTACTTCACGCTCGTTAATAAGCAATTGTGCAGTTAAGCTGATTTTATGCGGATGCCATCCTTCCAAAAGAATTTCGAAGTTTTTATGCCTATTGCCGATATATTTCGCCAATTGTTGAAAACTTGTGGAATTATCGACTATCTTGAGCCCTTTACCAGATGAGCCATGGGGAACTTTAAGCACGCATTTCGAATAGCCAATGCTTATAAGTCGGTCGTAGCTGTCGATTAATTCAGCTGTGCTGCTGCAAAAATCTCCTTCTGTGACATTAATTCCGTGCTGTTCCATCAATCTTCTCGTTTCAAACTTGTTATTTATTTTTTTGCATAGCTCATAATCCGGCCCAATTACTTTCAAGCCGGGACATTGATATTGCAGCTGCCGAATCTCATCCGTCATAACAAACGGCACCAGCGTATAGCTGGCTAGATTAGGTACTTGTGATACTGATTCGCAAGATATAATGGAAGGAAGACTGCCGAGAATAGCTCTGCAATATTCCAAAAACGACGAATCTGGTTTTCTACGAAAAAATACAGTATCGCGCGAATCAGCTAAAAAAATGAGCTGATGCTCTTGCTGTGTTACTATAGCTCGCGCCTGTATATCCTGGACATTGGGAAAATAATCGCTTGTGTTCCAACGCTGCTCATCTTCGATGTTCATGTACCAAAGCATACGTTCCCCCTGAGAGTAGTAGAACTTCAAAGGGTGCACCACAATCATCTCCCTCCTTTTTTCTCAGCGATGATGGCGTCGATTTGGGTGATGGTTGAAAAGTAATCGACAACCAAATCATCATTCTCGAAGATGATGTCAAACTCGTTCTCCAATGCCACAATTAAATTGACGGTAGTAATTGAATCCAATCCTAGCATGCTGAGATCCGTATCATATCCAGGCTCTTCATTAAGCTCCAACACTTGTTTGACACATGACAAAATTGTCGAATAGCGTTCTTCCTGCTGCATTGACATTGACATAGCTCTTCCTCCTATACATGTAGCAGTCTACAAATAATGCTGCTTCAACTTGAGAATTGTGTCTTGTTCCAACCAAGCTAGCCTGTTAAGTTTACGCTTAAAATCATCCCAGTCCATTCTGCCGACAAGCACGAAGCGTCGGATGATCGTTACGATTTGCTTGGCTAGGAGGTGACACTCCACAATTCGGTCGATTTCATCTTCGCGATACTTGGTGTATGAAAGAAACTGGCCAAATACATACCGGGAAGCTCCTATTAATCCGAAGCATTGGTCTACAGCCTCCCATTGTCGCTTGCTATAAGCCGTTCCGTCGTTCAGTACGGATTCATATAAAATTCCATTGTCCTCAAACCGCTTTAACCATTCTACGAACAAACGCAGCGTCTCCGTATCCTCAGCGCAATGCTCTGCATTGAAGTCAAGCTCTAGCACAGTCCTCATCGAATGAGGCAAACTGTCAAATGCGTCTTGAATATGCTTCGCCTCGAGATATCCATAGAGGCCATCCCAGTCCTGAACATAGAACGAAGAGAATCGCTCGTCATACTGCGTACACATCAGGGAATGAGTGGAGTGGATGTTTTGGAAGGCTTTCTGGCGGTAAGGGAGATAGAACTCGTCGCCCCAAAGGAAGACGGGTTCACCCTTTCCCCGCTGCAGCCGATTGCTTAAGTACATGGCAGCTTCGGTAAAGCAGTTGAACTGTCGGCGCCGGGGAATAACCCCTAGTCGAATCAAATCCTTATCGGACAATGATGGTTCGATATATTTCCATCTACTCTTGCCTTCGATGATAATCTGCTTGAAAACCTCTTCCGTGCTTTGATATGAGTTATAGAATAAAGGTACAATTCTGACCTGATGACAGTGTAGATAAGCAAGAATTTGAGATTTTCTGCAGTCGTAAAACTTCTCATCGGAACGTGTAATGTGCAAGTTTCGTTGTTCCATTATTAGGTTCTCCTCATTAGGAAAACCGTTCTCTGCGTTCATTGTATTGCATCCAATCAGAAAATCTTGGATGGAAATAATCCTCGCAGTTATAGATATAGGTCCATGCGCTCATTGTAGCTTGTTCCGTACGAACATCCACCTCAACACGGTTATACAGATTTGTGCTAACATCCGGCCCGAAGTACTCCTCGAGTTTATCAATTCTAGCGAGCGTTTCTTCAGAAACGTCATATAACTCTCCAAAAACCATCCCATCTTCCAGCAGCATACCTGGAAAACCTTTTCCACTGTCCACGAGAGTTCCTTTGACTACTGTATGAAGTGAGAGAAGCAACGCTCCATTCATATAATGGTGATTGTTCCCCCCTTTGCGTAATGTTCCGTACACAAACAATCTTGGCATCCTGCTCCCCCTCTAGTACTTCATCTTCATGCCTGAAATGTCGACAAAATTATCATCAAAATCAGCTTCGTCCAGCGATTGTATAAGATTGAATAATTGGTTAGAAGCCTCTAGCGGGTGTAAAGGTGCTTCTTCACCTCCCATATCCGTTCTCATCCACCCCGGATGAATAGCAAGCACTTTGAAGTTACGTGGCTTAAGCTCTCTTGCAAGCAATCTGCTGAACATATTGAGCGCTGCTTTTGACATGCAATATCCGTAATACTTTAACGGAATGTCCGATAGGCTTCCGGCTTCCGAGCTAATATTAATAATTATTTTATAGGCGCTGTCTTCCATAAGAGGCACTATTCCCTGTACGACTGACACTGGGCCAAGCAGATTCGTTTTGATCGTTGTTTCCAAATCATGGATGTCAACGTCCTGTATTTTCTTGCAGCGCATTCCTTCCCGGGCCGCATTATTAATTAAGATATCAATGAATGGCAGCGTCTCCTTAATTAAGCGGCAAGCCTCTTTTACCGACAACGGATCGCTCGCATCCATTTGTACAATGATTAACGAATCATTAAAGTCTGCTTTGAGCTTGCGTAATTCATCGGATTGCGATAAACCGCGTACACTTGCGACAACACAATGTCCCTTCTGCAAAAAAAATATTGTTAGGCTAAGCCCAAAGCCACGATTGGCGCCTGTGACAAATACATTCATGACAGCCTCGGCCTCCTGATCATCCGTAAGTTAATAGAACCTGTAGAATATTTTCAGAATTACGGTCGATCATTTCATAAGCGGAAGGGGCATCCTCGAACGGAATCCGATGCGTTATCAGGTTATGCAGTTTCAGCTCTGAGAGCAATTGCTTCCCTATCTCACTTTTTCTTTTATCGTCGTACATATGTCGAATTGAAGGGTCCGTGCCGAGCGTCTGTGAAGCACGAATCGCAATTCTGTTCTGATGGAACTCTTCACCTAGATTGAGGATGCTGTTCCCACCCTGATACCAGCCTACGGCAGTAACCGTAGTATCTGGCGCCGCCATTCGGATTGCTTCGTTTAAAGCGGCAGGGTTTCCTGAAACCTCAATTACAGCATCGGCCCCTCGGTTATTCGTAAGCCTTCTGATTTCCCCCGCAGCGTTGGATATCGAGCGAGGATTAATACATACGTCAATTCCATTCTCCTTGGCGATACGCAACCTGTGATCGTGCAAATCGATCCCGATAACAAGCGAGGCACCCGAGCGCTTCACAAGCTGTGAGATGAGTTGGCCCACAACGCCCAAACCGGATACTACAACTGTATCGCCGACCTTAATTCTAGTATCAAGAATCGCATTATATGCCGTAACCAAGTTGGTGTAAAATACGCAATGTTCAGGCGGTATGTTATCCGGCACTTTAAATATCTTTTTGTAATTTTTGTTGACAATCGACTGATGAGGGCCATGTGAAAAAACAAGATCGCCGACTTTAAAACCTTCCACTTTTGAGCCTAAATCAATAATAGTACCAACATTGGAATACCCCATAAACCAAGCTTCGTCATCGCAGCTTCGAATGGGGTATCGAAGGCGATTACGCTCTTCGATATCGTAAAATAATCGGGTTTCAGGGTCTAAATCTCTCGTAAAGTACGGTGCCGTCCCACGGTACGCCCCCATTTCGGTCCCGTGGCTGATTCCGGAATATAAGCTTTGAATACGACACTGATAATCTTTCAGAGCAATGCTCTCAATTGACTCTACTTTTAACGATCGTGGTCCATAATAGGTTAGTACTTTCATAATTAAATGCTCCTTCCCAATTACAACGAATGAAATAAACGAATTAGTTCGGTATCCGTTTTTCTTACCCAAAAAACCTCAATTCCGTCGTTCAACATACTGTTTTGAATTTCATCCGTTTCATTCACGTTAAACAATCCCAATAATTGAGACCTATACTCCATAATAGCCATAGCCTTTAGCTGAGCCAGTTCCTTCACGTGAATATTGATCCGAATCCAATCGCGCTCCGAAAATGGTTGATCCTCTTTCCAATAAGGAACCTCAGCATAAAATAGAACACAATACCCAGCAGCCGCTAACTGCTTCCCCACCTTAATCAGTATGCGATGATCGACATGATTCGAGATTGCCGGAAACACCCATCTATAAGCATAATTCTGGTCGGTGGTTTGAACATATTTTAAAAATTCAGCACACACATTGGCTTCATCCTCAACATGCGGCGCCCCAAAAAGCTCGTCCTCTGTTGCGTAAAAGCAAGAGCCTTCACTTTCGCGGTATATCGCATCCGGAATATCCATTGTCTTAACGCAGCTTATTCCAATCCTCTCCATAGCACGTGCGTCTTCCGCCCTGCGTATAGAAAGTAGCTCCAAACAATGTCCTATGGATACCGACTCGCATGTCAGTCCCAAATCCTCAACAACATAATCAATTGCGACCTGACTAGGAACATAGCTATCCGCAGGTCCCCCACCATAAACGGTATTCACTGTGCATGCATACTTTCTATCTAGCAGCTTCATAATAGTTGCTGCACAAGACAGTACCACATCATCATAATGAGGAGAAACAAATATGAACTTATCGGCGTTCAACCAGCTCATAACCGATTCCCTCACACAAAACTTCGTATATCAACGATTGATTAACAGCCGTGATCAGAGAATCGTTTTTCATCCATGGAACACCAGCACCTTTCAGCAGCACCATTCCCAGTTGATCTCGGCCCATACTCAGGTATCCTCGTTTGTTGTCATTCAACTGGTAGTGCAGGATCGCATCAGCGTTAACCGCTGGTTCAATGTCCTGCAGCACGCCAATTTTTTGCAGCAATTCGTAATGCAGCTCTACGTCTCGCTGAGAGAGCAACTCCATTCGGTTCGCAATTTTGGCCGCATAGATCATCCCTGCAGCAATTGCTTCCCCATGCAGCAGTCTCCCCTTTTCTGCCAGTTCCAGTGCATGACCGATCGTATGACCATACTCAAAAATGAGCCCGCGTTTCTTTTCGAAGACATCCTCGCACAAGAGTGTCATTTTCGCTTCGATGCAATATTCAATAAAACGTTCGATTTCTTCAGGAGTATACTTGTTGTCTGGTCGCAAGAGCTGAACAATTTCATTCATACCGCCAACCAACAAATTTTTTATTAATTCACACATTCCAGCCCTGATGTGACGCTGTGGGGCCCGAGACAAAACAGCCGTATCTGCCAAAACTAAACGAGGCGTATAATAAAACCCTACTAGATTTTTTCCACCTTTCAGGTTAACGGCTTGTTTGATGGAAAGCACCGAATCTGAGGCCGCAAGAAAGGTCGTCGGATAATGAATTAATGCAATACCGCGAAATAAGAGGCCTGCCAACACACCTGCTATATTGCCAGTAAGCCCGCCCCCTACCGCAACAATCGCGCTTCTGCGGTCAGCTCCCAGGCCAATGATTTCCTCTGCCGCCTGATTAACGGCATCTAACGACTTATGCTGCTCTCCATCTGCCACTCGGATAGTATGCGTCGGCGCAATCACCCCAAATGCATCAACCGCTCTAGCAATGATATCGTTAGGTACACCTTTATCCGCTATAATGAAGAAATTCCCGTACTCGCTCTTATCGATATATTGACTAAGAGAGAGCAATATGTTTTCGCCGAATATATAGTCAAACTGCCTTTCTCCAAATCTAATTTTTTTATTTATCATTTCATTCACCTGTTATCTTAGTAAGTATCTTTAGTTGTTCTGCATACGGTAAAATATCCGATGCGCCGTCAATCATATTCCATGCCGCTTGAAACGTTTGCTCTGCGGACACTTTTACATGCTGTAAGTGGGAATGCTTGTCCGTTAGACGATCGATCACATTGGCGAATCGTCCCGCAATTATCTGCTGAACATGCTCGTCCATACTTAAAGAAATTGATTGATTATCTCCTTCGAACAGTAGAATGCCTTGCTCAACGGATTCCCGATAAAAATCCTGCTCCAGCTTTTCATCCCCGAACACAAACTGGAATAAGGGTCCACCGTTTACCTCAATCGGGAGCAAGGACTGTCCGATCAGCTCACGTAAAATACCAATCAGGCTTTGGCTGTAGACATTTAATTTCTCGTAACCTGATTTTAGCTCCATCTGCTCCAGTGTCGCGAGGGAGGAAACAATCGGCAACATTTGGTAGTAAGCAGTGTATGTGTACTCCTTCGTTTGCTCCATGATGCCATCAGGCCCGACTATGCACGATAGCCGCTGACCGTTAGACAAGCCTTTAGAAAAAATATAAAGATCAGCCTTTTGATCCGTAACAAGCTCTAGCGAAGCGCCTTGGCGATGTCTGTATCCTTGCTTCACATCATCGCAACATATGAGTACTTGATGCATCCTGCAAATCTCGATCAGCTTTGTTATCGTTGCAGCAGATAAGTAGGTATAATCAGGCGAGAAAATAACCAGGGCAACCTGTCCCTTATATTTCGTCAGCACTTCATCAAGCAGTTGGGGAACAAAATAGAACTCCACGACACCTTCATCGTTGGCTGTCAGCCATTCTCCACTCGACCGCCACATGGGATCCCAACCGTGATAACCTGCGCTCACAATGATTTTTTTACCCGTCGCTGCTCGTGCTGCGCATACTGCCGCCCTGCAAGCCGCAGTACCCGTTGTAAAAAATGATACCTTTGAATCTGGTAAAGCAAGATCGGTCTTTATTCTTTTCGCCAACTCGATAATCGGCAACGAAGGTCCCGTCACGATTTCGCCATTCTGCTCTAGAAACGTATGAATGGCCGAGGTAACAGCTTGATCGTTATGACCAAGAACGATGGAGCCTTTGCCATTGACCAAATCAATATAATCTTTCCCGTTATAATCATATAAAAATGAACCCTTGCCCTTGGCAAACAGAAGTCTGGACTCCTGTTTATGATCTACCGGTGAGTCGATATACGTACCGATCACTCCCAGAAGCACCTCGGCGTTCATCTCAACTTTACTATCAGCATTCATGAGACAGAACCTCCAGTTCAATATTTTAAGTTGTCACCCTTTTAAAGGGAAATCGCTATATAGAACTTCCATCAAAATATTGTATCGAAGCTTATGCTGCGCCATGTTGGCAATAATCCGTTCCTCTTGTTCCTGCCCTCTGCCATAAGGAATATATTGAACATCATCCAAAATAACCTTTAATAACTCCTGCTGAATGCGATGGGCATGGGCATGCAGTAAGTACTGTTTAGCCCTCTTAAATTTTTTGCCTTCCTTCACTAATCGTTCAGCCAGTACCTCGACCGATTCGGTCCGATCTATATAAACATGCGGACAGTAATGAAGCATTTTATCGACCAAAATCTTCTTGACGCTGTCTTTCAGCCCTTTATGAATTTCATAAACCTGTATAGACACATCCTTGCGTCTAAATAAGTTTTTACATAGCAGATCCAATACATTTGGCTTATCGATCACGAGCTGCAAATGGTCCGTCGTCGCTTTCGGCCAAACAGCCGAAAGCAGCAATGAAATAAATGTTGCTTTCTCGTATTGCGAAAACCACTCTGAATAGCACTCTAAGCTTGAGAGATGTGGCTCAATATTTGAGAGTTCGCTCATGCACACTTGGAATCCCCCACGATACAGCCGAAGCAGATCATCTCGCAAAGTCGGAGAAATACAAATATTCGTTAAGATAGAAGACAACGCGAACAGATGCACATTAACGAATTGTTTGGAATCATCATATTGCACTCGGTACTCCGCCAGCTTATTGAATATATCGCCCCATTCGGAATCGTTAAAACGGCTCTCAAGACCGTCAACCATTTCATTCGACGTGTGTGAAAAATCATAGGAGCTATCTAGCATGAATCTCATAATCTCAAAAATCCGTTTAAAATCAGCCTGGGACATTTTCCCTTTATCCTGCTTCTCAATAGAGATATAGCAGGTCCAGGTGCCGACGACTTTCTCATATCGGGCCGCAAATTTATACTTTTCGAACCATGTGTTAAACTTCTCTATGAATTTGGTGAATGCGATCAAGCGGCCCACTTCCTCATCCTCTACGGAAGGTGGCTCGCTGAATTCCACGAGGACAAGATTGGAATAGAACGTAAAACCTGCTTTATGTGTACACATCGATAGCTCTATTTCAAAAAAGTCCTTTTGAGATCTTAAAAGGCGGTTTTCCTGTTCAGAGAACGTATTCGCAAAACCGACCATTTCCTTCAAAAATGCTGGTTGTAGTTTTCCAGTTGATGCAGGTGCGAGTGATAGTGACCATTGATGCAGCACGTTATGCAACTGATGCGGGTTTTTAATCGAAATTTGCCTCATGTCGTCAACATCCATCGCATCCTGCAGCCTCGTTTTCCAGTGAATTTCCTCCAAAAAGAAATCTTGATGCTCATGCTGCCGATTTTGTTGATCCTTCAGCCAGGCGTAGAACGTTTGAAGCACCTTGCTTTGGTTATCAAACTCTTTAATAAACGACAACCATAACATGAGCAGCTTCAGGTATCCCTGGTAAAGCGCAGCAGTATGACTTTCACAAAGCTGCAGCAACAATTGCTTCGCCGTGTGATCGAAAAGCTCAACAGCAATTTGAAATAACGAACTATTCAGATCGGCAAGGGAATCATATTTATTGATTTCACTGCACAGCTCTTGAAAGACTTTTGTAAACGCCTCAAATTTATAAAGATTGTCCAGATTATAATAGGATAAGAACAACTCCGCATTCAGTACGGAATATTCGTTGTACAACTCCAGTAATAGCCTGTTAGTGAACGACTCGTTCATAAATCTGCACAGCTGTCCAGCATTCAAGTAAATATCCTTGCACAATCTATTGAGCACAGGCAGGTCGGTCGCTTCTATTTCCGCAACAATACGATAAAATTGATTGAGCAGCCAGCTTATCTCCTCACCGTTATAGATGGGGAGGGACTGTACGTGCTGATAATAGTCATACAGACGATCTAGACGCTGCGCACCTGCATACGGCTGGCACGATGAAATATCGGTTTGAAGGCGATTTATCAGTAACGGAAGGCTGCTGCTGTTGCGATAGTCTGTAAGCAGCCCTTTCATGCGAAGCAGCTTCCAGTATATATAAGCCTCTGCACCTTTCTTGCTTTCCGCACCGAATTTTAACGGATAGGTTTCAAGGAATGGATCCTTTTGCAAGCCTGACGAATGCATCTGTGCTTTCAAATAATCATTCGCTTCTTGAGGAGCGAGATGCTTCAGAAGATAACCTGCGTTCAGCATTCTTCCGTAAATGGTTGGCGAATACCACTCTGTAGTCCCGTACATAAAGAACCGATGGGAAGGATAGATGCTATTTTGCACCAACCGCTCACGCGTCTGTTCGTCAATATAAGAGCGATCTAGTATATCCTTAAAACCGTCATGAACAGCATTAATGTTCCCAGATTCGAAATCCTGATTATCTTCCATTGATTGAATAACGAGGCATTGATCAGGAAGTGTGATCAGTTCCCGTTCCGTAAACACTAGCTTCTCAACAATACGACCGTTGTAAAACCAGCATTGCCTGGTAAACGGATCAACAATCACGTATTCGAATGATTCGGGAATCGCAGAGGGCGCAAGCCTAAACACCGGGATTCCTATTTGACTAAACATGATTCCAGCATGCTCGGTTCGAGAGCCGATCTCAACAAAAACTGCAGTGAACTCCTGCTTATTTTCATTTGTGGAATAGGTAATATATATATTCCAAGCATCATTTAGCGTAACAGCTTTAATATATTTTCCGGGAGACGGAAGCTTACCATGGACGATAACCTCATTGGCAGTCAAAAGAACCGCTGCTGCACCATGCTTCAATTGATCTCGTGATTCGTTAGTTAAGGAGTAGACGCTTTGCAGCATTCTATAGTTGGCTGCGGGTCGTGCCTGCACCAAATATAATCGGGAGATATTGATCTCCTGAAATGTGCTGCCTTGCCACAGATTGAGCTCTTGATCCGGCAAAATATAATGAACACTATTAAAGGTTTGCACGTGCTGGGTTGAAAACAATTGGAAACCGCATGCGAGCTGACCAGAAATTCGATTCCCATTTCGTTCTGTCAAGCTAGTCATGGATACGATTCCACATTCGGTGTCTGCTACCCACTCGCAATCTAGCGGCACTCCATCTATCTCAGAATGGATTTTTTCCATGATACTCAACACCTTCTGCACATCGGAACGGCTTAAATAAGGCGTTGCGAGATGTTCAGGTTGTTCGCAGCTGTCGGACTGAATCAACGGCTGAATGAATATAGGAATCGGAGAAGCGGCTACTTCCATCGTTCTTTCAAACAATGCGCTTTGACTGAGAGCCCGCTCCGTACGTCCACTTAACATGACCTGCGAGAGCACCTCGAAAAAGTGGTTTGGGTCATCGCAGACCAAGCTTAAATATGCGCCTGCATTCGTATAATCCAGCTTGTCTTCGTCCCCTGAGCTTCTGACTATCCAAGGCATCGGTCCGCAAACCTCCGTTACTTCGTCAAGCATAGAAGGACGAATCCAGCGAATATAGGCCGCCAAATTCATTTCAGCGGTATTGTTATCTCCTTCATAAACTTCCTGCCATCTTTGTGCTAGTACTACATCAATTGGATAAGTCGCAGGAATTAGGTCGGAGATTGACGAGTTTTCCTTGAATTTTAACAATCTATCGCACTTCTCACCAAATCGGCTCATGCTGTGCCTCCCACTAAAATTTACGGCAACCATTTAGTCGCTCAATAGTAACAGTTTGATGCGATTCATCCATTGAAGTTGAATCATAAGATCTGAACTGATTTCGTCCGAAACAGGAGGGACTAAAATTTTTTTCTGTTTAAGTAAGGTCCGAATATGGAGCATATACGCCATCGGTAGTGCATGAATAACCGATTCGGTCGTTATCCCGGCGAATTTAGAAGCAACAATATCCAGAAGTTTACGTATCCAATTCACATCTAGCCTATTAGATAAAATGAAAGAAGCGATTTCCAGCTCAATGCTTGACATTCCGCCCCAAGTGGAATCAATATGAAAGCGATACACTTTCGAACGTTCGCCTGGTTGCTGAGCTTTCATATATTTCCAATGCCAGTGCGGATGAGAATAAGGCAGTGAGGAATAGACTGGATTGGAGTGACCCGCTCTCTCCTCTAGGCTTCGTTGGAACCAACTTCGATCAACTGGAAGTCTACTCTTTAATCCTTGCTCAGCCGTATCAATATCCGCCCATAGCGTATCTGCTACGCCTCCAATGTCCGTTCGCGACGAAACGGAAAAATGGTTATGCAGCATTTCCCAATACCCACAGACCTGGGCGGCGATATCCAATTTCGCACTTATCGATCCCTCAGATACGTAGTCCCTTATATCCAACAGCCCGTCCACAAAGCCGGTCAATAAATACCCGTCCTTGTAAGATGTTCTTCTTGGCATCCAGTTACTAAAGTGACGTAACTGCTCAAACTGAAATTCCCCGAAGAGATCTTTTCCGATAAATTTGCCGAACATCATGATTCGCCTATCCCTTTTGCATCGGATGGTAAACGGCGTTTTTTTGGGGTTAATTCGGAGCGGCGAGGAGTCCTTCAGTGATGGATGGCTCCAATACTTTAAATTTGTATGTGGCTCGACTTGCATATCTTCGAACGACAGCTCAGAAAATTCAGAGACTTCGTTGATTTTCGGAATAATGGCCTCAGGATCTTCCAGAAGCTCCCATATCCTCGAGGACTTATTTACAAGCGGAAGTCTCTCACTTAACTTTTCCAAACATAGACCATTTACTCTAAACAACCTTCCTGGGGATGCCACCCAGATGCTAACAGATTCTCCGTACCGACCCTTTAAGCTCTTCGCCAACCCGATGACGGTCTCACCTGTATGCGGTTGATCATCAATGATAACGATCTTTACTTCATCTGCTACTAGATTCGGCAACAATGCCAGCTCCGCATCCGAGAAATGGATGGATTGACGTTTCCGCATTGCGCGAACCGTATAGTAAGGCACATCCTTGCTCCATCTTTGCTGGCAGGCCAGTGACCAGAAAGGTGCGTAGTACCCCCCACCCGTTCTTATTCCAATCAAAAGGGGTGGATATTGCAAATCCCACATTGCGAGCAGCCAGTTCCTCGCATCGTAATAACATACCTCCACATCGCACAAATCATATCCGGAACATTCGGGCGTTCTAATCTCACCTAGCAGATCGAACAGATCATTCTCTTCGCTTTCAGGCTGCAAGCTCCATCGGTCCGAGAAGCTTTTCCACTCCTCCAACAAATGCAGCTCATTCCATGAGGGTTTTTCCCTCGCCATCAGTTTCGATGCCAACTGGACAATATGTTTTCTCAAAACAGCAAGCGCACCGTCATCATCCGCCCCGACCGCGCTTAATTCACTTCGGTCTGACAGGTATGAATCAGAAAGCCTTTGCTCCATTAAGCATGCGTACATATAGAAGTGTTGAATTTGATTTGAGGACAGAACATATTGACGCATCTGTTCTGTGATTGTCGGATGTAGCTCTCGCATCCTCTCTACCCTCATTTCTGATTGTATTTCCCATATAGTTCCACATAATTCGCATAGACGCGATCTGGAAGAAATCGAGGGACCACCTCACGACTCGCATTGCGCAGCAGTTCATTTCCAGCCATAGGATCGCTCAAAATTCGGTACGCTTCTTCGGCCATGCCGGCAATGTCCTTTGGATCTTTTAAAATGCCAGTTTTTCCATTAACAAAAATATCGGCAGGTCCTCCGTTGCAAGTTGCAATAATGGGTACGCCAGCAACTGTTGCCTCCAACAGGCTGCCGCCAAACTCTTCATGCTGAGACGGTAACACCATTACATGAGCTTGCTGCAAGTAACAGGAAACCGTTTTATTGGAAATAAATCCAGTAATTCGAAATTGATGCTGTAATCCGCATTTAGCGATTTCCTCCTCCATTTGCTTCCGTTGAGGCCCATCGCCGCAAACTATAAATCGAAGGTTATCAAGCCTGCTGGCCAACTCCTTGGCAACATTTAGAAACGCATGCCAGCCTTTTTCGTGGGCAATTCTTCCGAGAAAAACGACGTTTCGATAACTGCCCAGCCCTTCTCTAAGTAGCCTGCAATTCGGGCAATCAATTGGATGCTGTAAATGATGCGGAGCGATACAATCGCCAACTTCCAATAAATTCGAGTTGTTTTGTAGAACCTTTTCATAGCTATCCATGCGTTTTTTCGTTAGAAGAATAACTTTATCGCTCTGTTGCATTGCTTTTAGCTCGTATGACTTAACTCGACTATGAATCCATTTATCCCAGCTGTTCATCGGATGATAAGTAAAATTCCGACTGCAATGGATCGATAAAAACAGCGGCTTATTCAAATATTTTTGAGCAAAAGATGCAGCCAATAATGGCCACACAACTCCGCTTGCATGAACATGTATCGCATCATACTTCCTATTCCTGCCATTTTTAATGATCCATTTAAGTGCACCTAGAAACCAGCTTTGATCAAGAAACAGCGTACCTGTATACTTCGACTTCACAGGCAAAGTCATCGTCCGGACAGAATGAACAGTTAGATTCTCCAGTGAATTTACTATTCGGGGCACACCAGGCATCCCTGTAGTTAACACATCTTGTTCAATACCTTTCTTGGCCAGCCATTCCGATAAATTCGTTATTTGAACCTGCATGCCGCCCATTGGATCGAATCGGCTGGGCCAATTATGAGCCTCGAAATAGTAGTGCGGGGTTATTCGCAAGATTTTCACGATAAGCTCCTTTTCAAGCTACAGCACATAATCGTACTCCGCTGTTGATTGCACACTTATATTATTGCAACTTTTGCAAATTTCTGATTTATTTCGCTGGCCTTCTTTAAGCATTTTTCTAAAGGCTGCAAACTCACCACCATACCATATATCGCGAATATGGCGATCATTAATGTTCCCCATTGTATATTTCTGATGGAAGTCCTCAAAGCAAGGCAGCACATTCCCTTGAACCGTTACAACAGCTAGAGTCGAAGGCACCATGCAAATATGTTGTTTATTTTCCAACTCAGGAATTCTCGAGAGAATCCCACCTCTGTTCGATAAAACCAAATCCGAATGATGGAGATAGACGATCGCTTGCTGCTGCTCCTCCGGCAGTTGCTCATAAACCTCCTTAAATTTATGCTTTGCTCCAACATGCTGAGTGACAATAAATTTTTGCAATCCCAGACTTAGCAAAGTCTCCACCCGATTTCTGTCCAATAAATCACCGTTCGTATACATAATTGGCTTTGCTTTGGGTATATAAGTTTTTGTAAGCCCAACAAAAAGATCAATATTGCTGCAGAGCAAGGGCTCACCGTAGAAATGAAAAGAGAGTCGCCCAGAAAAATCAATGGATTGAAGTTGCCTCATTAATTTCTCATAGAGCACGGGATCCATTTCGCCATTTTCTTTTCGGGTTGTTACACTGTTCGGACAATACCAGCATGTTCGATTGCATTGCGAGTTTACTTCAATTTCAATCATTGAGAATAATGGATCCAATTTATATTTCCCTCCCCATTTATTATTTCGTAAAATTGCCCATTCAAATATTAAAGGCAAATCTATTTAACAGTTATACATTCAACTGACCTGACCGGCTAAAAAAAGCTTATTGTAATCCTTACCCTTCTGTATTAGTTCATCGTGTGTGCCCGACTCAGCAATATCTCCTTGATGAAGTACATATATAATGGAGGAGTTTTGAATTGTCGATAGACGATGAGCGATAATAACAGTAGTACGATTTGTTCTAAGTGAATCTATATTACTTTGAACTATACGTTCCGTTTCAACATCCAAGGATGAAGTAGCCTCATCCAAAATTAGGAGTTCCGGATTACCCAATAGAGCTCTTGCAATAGCCAATCTTTGTCTTTGACCTCCGGATAAAGTAATACCTCTCTCTCCAATTACAGTATCATAACGATTTTCAAGATTATTAATGTATTCATGAATAGCACTCGCTTTACAAGCTCTTATCATTTCTTCATCAGTTATTTTATTTCTTCCTAAAAGGAGATTATTTCTAATTGTATCCGGGAAAAAATAGGTATCTTGAAAGACAACTGCAACCTTCCCATACCAGTCACTTGAATCAATTTCATTAAGCGGGATACCATTAATTAAGATAGAGCCCTTTGTTGGGGAGTAGTTTTGAACTAGAAGATTAACTAAGGTTGATTTGCCACACCCACTTGCACCAACAAAAGCAACTTTTTCTCCTTTAGGTATGCTGAAACTAAGATTCCTAATCAACAGCTCGTTATTCGAATCATAGCTAAAACAAACATTACAAAACTCAATTTTAGTAATTTCTTCATTGAACCCTCTTCCAGTATCTTTATCCAATTCAATGAGAGCCCTTTCAATTCTTTTTGCACTTGTATAGTTGCGTATCATCTCCATAAAAGTATTGAATAGAGCTTGGATACTGTCCATTATTATCGAGGAAAACTGAAATAGAACGACAAAAAGCCCAAGTGACATTTGATTCGAAATAACTAAAGTACAGCCGTAAGCAAAGTAACTGGAAATAGCCATCCATTTTACTACATCACTAGCAATTAGACCATTGTTATTAACCTTCCATTCTTTGAGTATTGCTTTATAAAGCTTCTCAAACAAATGAAAAAATTTATTCTTCTCCCAATTAAAACGATGATAAGCTATGACTTCACGTGATCCACTTATACAATCTTCTAAATGAACCAATAAATTAGATCTTCTAGTTTGAACTTCTTCATACTTGCTAATGCTCTTTCGAGCGTAATGATTCCCGATTAGGATTTGGAGTATAGAGACAGCAACAAGCATGATTAGGATAGCAAGATTAGCACTATAGTATAGATAGGTAATTATCCCAAGGCTTATTATTAGTTGAATGAAGCGTGGTATAATTGTTGATACTAAATAAGCTACATTGGGAATATCATTCGAAAAAATATAAGAGTATTTCACAAAACGTTCTTGGTTAAACTTTTGAAGAGGGATTTTGTATACTGCACTCATCGTTGAAGTAGCCATTACTTTTTCAATAAAAGTTTGATTAATATGACTTATATACGGACCCGCTGCGAAAAAAAGGATTTGTAAAAGCAATGCTGCCCCAATAAGAAGCATAATATTGACGAAAGAACTAAAGTCCCCTTTATTAATAAATATTTCTATTAAATCCTTTTGGAGGTAAATGCCAAGGACCTGGGTAAGTGATTCTAATATATATAAGATGATTGCAGAAATTAATAGAAGCTTAACTTTTTTCTCAACTAAAACTTTAACAATTACATTCATATCTACCTTCCTCATCTGTGAAATTCGTGAGCTTCATAGGTACGAGGATTCTAGGTCGTGAATGGCTATCCATTTAATCGCAACCCGAGTTTGATTTCTATTTACGCCTTTCTATCACCCCCTATTTAAATTATTGATGTCACAGGTATCATTTCACTCGGAGATCCTTTTCTTGCTATTTTTCCATCTTCAACACAATATACAACATCAAAATCTTTAATGGTCGATAATCGATGTGCTACCGTAATTACTGTTCTTCCTTGGATCAATTTTTCTAAAGCCTGTTGTATTTCACTTTCGCTAATATTATCCAATGAGGATGTTGGTTCATCCATAATAATGATTACTGGGTCTTTTAAAAACATTCTTGCTATAGCTATTCTTTGTCGTTGACCACCCGATAAGAGAACACCTTTTTCACCTACATGGGTATCATAACCATCCGGCAAATGAATGATGAAATCATGCATGTTTACTAATTTTGCCACTCGATAAATTTCTTCATCACTTGCTTCAGGCTTACCAAACCTAATATTCTCCATAACAGAAAATCCAAATAAGTAGGTTTCCTGGAACACATAACCAATAGCATTTCGCAACTGTTTTAAATGCAAGTCTTTAATTCGCTTCCCATCAATCAGGATATCCCCGCTTTGTGGATCATAGAATCTTCCCAGCAACTTCAGAATAGTAGACTTACCATTACCGCTTCGGCCAATAAATGCTACTCGTTCACCTGCATTTATTTTGAAATCAATACCTCGCAAAATAGGATGCTGTGCATCATATCCAAAGTGTACCTTCTTAAATTCAAGTTGGCCTGTTACTGCTGGCAGTATAATCGGACTATTAATTTCTTTCACTTCCGGCTCGCTCTTAACAAAATCATAAAGTTGTTCCGTTTGATAGATAACCAGACGCAGCTCTGTGATACCAGTAATTAAATAGGTAATTTCGAGCATTGAAAAATTAAAATACAGGATTAGAGCAGTGATATCACCTATTGTTTTTTGACCATTATTAATTGCCCAGTATCCATAACAGAAGATACATAAACCACCAACGGCAACAATAACTCTTCTTATTGAACCTCGAAGATATCCATACCATACATTTTTTAACAACCACTTGTGGTAAAGCACTTGTTTAGTATTAATCCTTCCAAGCTCCCAATTGATCGCATTATTAATTTTGACTTCCTTAACAGCCGATACACTCTCATATATTTTTTGATGTAAGCTAACTCTACTGTCAGAAAAGTCCCTTGCAGCTAAAGCAGCTTTCTCTTCATATTTAGGACCAATAAAAAAGTAAATGATGATTAACACAGTAACAAGAATAAGGATTTTAATATCAATAGTAATCATCATTGCTATTGCTATAGAGCAGAAAACAAGTGAGTTTAATACATTAGGTAGTAAGTCCTTGAATAATTCCTGCACAATGGATACTTCCGTGTTCATTAGAGCCAAGCTGTGTCCAACAGGTCTGCGTTCGAAATAGGCAATCCCCAAATTTCTGAGATGCTCTAGAATGGTTAGCTGTACATTACTTGCCGCCTTCTCACTAAACTGTCTTTGCTTTAAGCTAGCGAGGCTTCTTGAAAATAGCATCAATATGATTAATGAGACCAATATAAATACCAATAAAACGAGCTGATCTAATTTCCCCTTTGGCAAAATCTCATCTATGAAATACTGAATGATTTTAGGGATTGTTAATTCAATACCATTTGTAATGGTGCTCAATAAAATAAGAAATATAAAGGTCCATTTATAAGGCAATAGATACGTTAGTAACCATTTCATTATAAAAAACTGCTTTTCTCTAGAAATTTTTTTTTTGGACATATAATTCCTTTATGTTTTATTTTAAGTTTTATCCAATAGGATCTTATCTACCGAATACATCCGCTACCGTATCAACTATCATATTTAACTGGTGTGGTTCTGCAAGTAATATAGCATGATGCAATACAATAGAATTAGCAAAGGCACTTTCGGCAACCGGGAAATTTTGTTCCCTCCAATATTCTTCATTCATTCTTATGTTTTTAGGATAACGGTTTTTAGTCCAAGGACAGAAAAGGGGATTTTTATGTATTGGCAAGTATGGTGGATATAAATAAAAAGTCCCCATATTGAGTCTCTGTCTGAGAATCTCGGCTAAACGCTGAGCATCCATATGTTCGGAATGATTAAACTTAAAGACATATCCGTAATAGGTTTGCCTATCTATCTGAGAAAACTTCTTCATCGTAACAATTCCAGGAATTTTGCTTAACTCTCTATTTAAGAAATCTGCATTTTTCTCACGTATGGAGTTCAAGAAATCAAGCCTTTCCAGTTGGGCTAACAAAATAGCTGCCTGAAATTCAGAGATGCAGTGATTGCTTCCTTGAAAGTCACCTTTCATAACTAATTGCATATCACCATGTCTCAATGGCGTTTCAGTCATAACTCTTGAGTCAGCACGCAGTTGTTCCAGCTTTTGATATATATATTGATCGTTAGTTATAATTATCCCTCCTTCTCCGGAGGTCAGCACCTTTCCTTGCTGACAACTGAACGCACCAATATGCCCTAGTGTACCTGCATATTTACCATTCCACTTCGAGCCGTGACTTTGGGCAACATCTTCTATAACATACAACCCATGTTCGTTAGCAATTTCCATTATCATGTCCATATTAGCCATACAACCGAATAGATGTACGGGAATAATCGCTTTCGTCCGATCTGTTATTGCTTCTCTTATTTTTTCCGGATTCATGCAATAGGTTTCTTCTTCAACATCAACCAATACTGGAAGCGCATTCACATTTAATACAGCTGTAGCTGTTGCGATCCATGTCAAAGCTGGTACAATAACCTCATCTCCTTCACCAATGTCCAGTGCTTCCAGTGCCAGCATTAATGCCATAGATCCACTAGTAGTAGGAACACAGTAAGAAACATCACAGTATTCAGCAAATTTTTTAGAGAACTTCTGGACCATTGGTTGATCACCAGTCCAATATCCACTAAGAGCCCAACGATTTGATTTAAACACTTCAAGCAAATTGTTATTAGCACTCTCTGTGTACTGAGGCCATTCAGGCCATTTAATTTTTGTAGTCTCCATTATTTTCCTCACTTGTTATTGAATTTTTGTTTCTTTTCCTCATCTCTCCCAAATAAACATGCAGCCCACTTATTCTATTAATTAACGGATCATCTGATAGCTTACTATCAGTAAAAAAATTAATACTTTTGAATAAACACTTTATCAGCTGTAACATTTTTTTACCGCTTTCGATTAATCTCATCTTCCCCTACTCAAGGCTCAGGGATATTGGATTTTTACTTGAAATATAATATATAGTTATAAATGAACTACAGTAATTTAGTACTCACAATACGTATTGGATGCACCCAAGAACTTACTGTTGAATCTCTCCATCTATCTGTAATACAAAGAATAGAAAAATCACTTTGAGTGGCTTTAGTTATAATAATATCCAAAATGTAGCAATCACTATCACAAGAGTGTTTTACCTCCACTGCACCACTATCATCTTCAAGCTTTATTACTCCCTCCTCTTTTGTTGAAACGACTTCACAAAATTGTCCCGAAGGTCCAAGATTTAATGTGATCACTTGGTAAATAAATTCATTTTCCTCAAAGCGAAAAGATATTGTTAGTATATCTTCGGAATAATTTATATTTATTTCCCCTAAGTTTTCTTCAAAAATGGCTACAGACTCTTTAGCTACGGGGATTATATTTAAGTCATCCACTATTGTGTCTATATTAGGAATTAATAGATTTTGCAATGATGTTGGAGCATACCATACACCATTCCAACTCAGCCTTGAAGGATACTTTTTGTAAACTCGAGCACCTAATAGCGATGTTCCCCAAAATTCAACTAGCAGTGAACGAACGAAGTCTATAGAATCGTACGCGTTAAATTCAGCAATAAGACAGGTAAGCTCGTCGAGGCTGTACTTATCATTATTGCAAAGATCGACAATTTCCAATAAGTCATTTAAACAAATACATCCAATATCCTGAGTTAAAAAATTGGTAGTGTAATCCTTTAGTAAATTACAACATTTAATTAATATACACATGTGTATATTAGGTATAAGAATTCCATGCTTCGATCTTATAGAATATTTATAAATATCTTGATACTTCAAATGACTAACTGAGTAAATATTATTATTCAAAATAAACAGGTTAGCGCTTTCATTTGTCTCAGGTCTCAAGCTCACATTATATGAATTGATCGGAAAATACCTATGCAGATCAAAAGAAACATCATTGTAAACTATTTTTCCATATTCATGGTCAATACTGCTTTCCTCATAGCCATCAAAAGTATTTAAGACATTTATATCCTCAACTAGAATATCTACATCATTTGCCTCTCTAATACTATTCTCATCTTCTGTCAATAGGTAAGAAACAAAACCTTTTAATACAATAAGGTCATTAACTGCGGCCTTCTGTATCAATTCAATCGTATTCGAGATTTGATCATTAAAAACTTTTGTATTGATTTCATGCAGAAATGTTATTTCTTTTACCCATTCATCGCTAATCCATCTAGGTCGGTGCTGGCAGCTATTGATTTTTTTTAGTAACCGACACGTAAGTTTATGATTTTGAAGTATTTCAAGAAATTGCTCTTTATCTAAATCCTCTATTTCTGGTTCTTTTAGAGTAATACCAGCTATCCACTTAACTAAAGCCAAACTCTCTTTGGAAGTAATAACACCACCGCCCTTAAATACAATTTGACATTTTATCCCCTCAACAATTTCCTATATATGTTCAATTTATGCAACATAAAACAATTCTAGTCTGTTTATTTTAGTTTGGCAACCTGTCAATTTATTGATTATTCGTAATTACTCGATCCTCTAAATTGAGTCTCTTACAAATTAGGTGTTAATCTTCTGTGATAATATCATCCAGAAGGAAGTAGACGGGTTTATTCATCATGGCCTCAAACAACAACTCCCGGGAAATGACGGTTGCTTCCTGCAATGAACAAGGTAATATCGTCTACTTTAGAAGTTTTAATGGGGCTCGCTATATTAAACGCTATTCGCGGCAATTAGCGCCCCTTTAGCATCCTCGCTTCCTTGTGTAGGGTTAAAATAGTAATGAAGTTAAAGTCAGCGTGCCTACTTGATACTTATCTATGTCGCCGCAAGAATAGTCATTGTGACAGACCGGGGGAATAATAAAAAGGTATTGCAATTTGTTTTAGATGAAAAGTGAAAAGTAAGTGTTTAGCTGAAGTGAAGAACGGATGACGCTGTCCAATCCTCTCGCCTGACGAGACGCACTGAGAAACAAAGTGCGCGGGTCGAAGGATTTAGGAGTAACTGATGTAAAAAGAAAAATTAAGCTGTAGACTAGGAGGGATGATACTACGCGGTTTACAGTTGAGAAAATCGTCAGACCCCGAAAATAATTGGTAGACTGGCGGAGCTACTCGATTCAAAGAAAGAGGATAGAAAGGACCATTAATCTTACAGTAGCGACTGTTACAAGCCTTTATGACTACTTATACCGAAAAGACGAGTTACCTGATGCTATGTCCGAGAAGTTGATGCAACAAGTATTTACAGGAGGAAGAAGAACTGTGACCCATAAGAAGGACACATTGAAAAAAGTGTCCCTCGATGAATTCAGTGGCCCTTCTTAAGCGTTTAAGGGAGAAACCATGATATTTTTGTGCAAGGATTGCAAGGTTCCATTTCCCACCATCGCTTATAATTAAACTTGAAAGAAGGATTTGAATGGATTGGCTAGACCGCATGAATAACGCAATGGAATATGTCGAAGCACACCTGTCTGAAGCAATAGATTACGATCAAGTGGCTAGAATAGCCAGTTGTTCAACTTACAATTTTCAGCGGATGTTTTCGTTCATCACAAATGTACCGCTGGCAGAGTATATTCGGCGCAGGCGGCTCACCCTAGCCGCATTTGAACTGCAAAACAGTGGTATAAAAGTCATCGATGTGGCATTCAAGTACGGTTATGAATCGCCTGAGGCATTTTCCAGGGCGTTCAAAAAAATGCACGGTGTGATGCCGATGTCAGCGCGCGACAAAGGTGTTTCACTCAAGGCCTATCCTCGGTTATCCTTTCATATTTCGATTCGAGGAGATGTGGAGATCAATTACAAAATTGAGGAAAGACAAGGTTTTAGTATGTTCGGTGTTTCAACCCTGATTCATGCCGCTGGCGAGAATCCGTTTATTGAAATACCAAATTTTTGGGAGAAGTGTATTTCCAACGGAACAGTAAATCGAATCCGTGCCGCTGCAGGTTTGGGGGAACATGGCCAGATCCATGCGGTTTTATACAACAATAAAAGTGAGAGCTTCTCCTACATGATCGGTTATTTCTTGCCTGAGCATGAATTGCCGCAAGGGTTTGAAAGGCTTCAAATCCCCCCGCAAACGTATGCTATTTTTTCAACTGGTGTAAACCCCGACGGAGAAAGCGACATTCATGATTTGTGGAGACGTATATGGGGGGAATGGTTTCCGACCTGTGATTATCATTTTGCAAATGGCCCTGAGTTTGAAATGACCTATGATAGAGGCAACGGCATGTACGAAATGGAAGTTTGGATTCCTGTCGTTAAAAAAGGCGAGTCGTAGGCATAGTACCCTATCATTACCTTAGTATTAGGGGCGATTTCCCATGGAAAGGGAGAACAGAATGGATAATGCAATCATTGTGCAGCATGCGCTTGCGCAGTACGATATAAACGTTGTATCCATATCGTCAGTAGCTCAAAGTGGCGCGGCGGTTTTCAAAATTGAAGATAATTGTGGATTATTATACAGCCTGCGTGTTCACAAACCTAAAATCAGTACGCTTGAAAAGATGTGGACGCGCCCAGATGTGCTAGATTCAGAGTTGGAATGGCTGGATGCGCTTAATCGCGATACTAGTCTCACCCTCCCTGTGCCAAAACGCAATCAGCAAGGGGCATATGTTACACAAGTAGACGATATAAATTGCACGATGCTCAGTTGGGTGGAAGGCGAGCTAAAACAATACTTTACCAGCGAGCAACAATTGAAGTCCACCGCTGAAATGACGGCAGCTTTGCACCAGCATGCCAGTAAGTGGCAGCCCCCTTCATCTTTTATCCGTCCAACAGTTAATCGTGAACGCATACAGAATGCTCTGGACTTGCTCAAGCAGCAGGTGCGGGAAGGGTTTTTAGATGCACATGATGTTCAGATCCTTGAAGCCGCTGGGGAAAAAGCGATGGCCCTGCTCGACACTCTTCCTAAAAATAAGTTGACTTGGGGCGTATTGCACGGTGATATCGTTCCTCCCAATATCGTGTTTGTAGATGGGGTTGCAAATCCCATTGACTTTGGCGCGTGTGGATTCGGTCCTTTTCTCACTGACTTGGCCATCACATTTACCTTTATTCATCCCAATGCCAGACAGCAATACATTGATTGGTATGGAAAGCACTTTCCGCTGCCATATAATTATGTGTCACAAATAGAAGCGTTATTTATTTCGCTAGTGCTAATCGGGATGAGGAACGCTCTTGGAATGCCTGAATCGAACAATTGGCTGCCGACGCATGTGAAAAATTGTGTATCTCGTGAATTTGGCAGGTATGCAAATGTGGAAGGGTTTTTATTTACAGGCATGCCATTTTGGGAATAACCTTACCTTCTAGAGGTAGAGGTACCTGTCCGATTTGCCTCTCGACTAGAATAAAGCTGCTATATTCAGCTGCTAACTCGTACGGAAAGCTAGTGACAGTCTGCAAGAAATGCAGCTCAGTAAACGCGAAAACCGCTGATAAAGCTGTTTCGACTGTGATTTTAGGATTTCGAGGAAAGCTGCGAAGAGAGTTGAATCGACAAAAGCAAACGGAATAGAATGTGTTTTTAAAATAAGGTTTGATAAACGCTGAACTTAACGACGAAGGGCTGCCACCAGGCAGCCCTTTTGTTATTCAACAATCGTACCCAGTAAGTTCAATTGGTTGGGGGCCTACATTAGATGACTGAACTTATATGCTCTGAACTTGCTTTTCCAGAAAGCCAATACGTTTTTAAGCTCCTGAATCTCTTATAAAATTTTTTTAAAATGATGTGCTTTTTACCTCCCTTCGGTGTCTAATGAATTGTAAGCTCAGGAGGAGGTATTACTGGTGTCACGAGCTCAAGACAAAAAGAAAATCCCTGCTCTTCCGGAGGAGCAGGAGCAAATCCAGCATTTCGAAGCCATTTATAATCAATATCGAGATAGAATTCGAATTTATATTGCAGTAAAGAAAAATTCGGCAACTGCCGATGATTTAACGCAACAAGCTTTTTTAAAAGCAATGGAAAACTTTCACTTGTTTAAGTGTAACTCCAGAATATTTACTTGGCTATTCAAAATTGCGCAAAATATTGTGAACCCTGGCCCTGAACATACGTATCAATCGGTACTGCGGCACACTATAAGCTTGTTTACGATGTGGTTAGTGAAGGATATTAATCCGTTGGCACCGAAATGGCTTACACACGGTCTCGGCGGGCATGAAGCCAAACAAATGTCACAAGAATATATCCAGTATAGCACCTCCGAAGCGATTCAAAATAACGCTGTCCCTAGCTTTCAAGCATTAACTAATGATACTTGGGATTTCGAGAAGATAGGGGGATATGGATTCTCACACTTGCTCGTAGAATATCTCATCCATTCATACAGTTTAGATGTGCTCAACAAATTCATACGCGATGCCACTGATTTTCAAGGCGCATTTCAAATATCCGAAGCTGAGCTGCGCAGGATGTGGGTGCAATATTTAAAATCTGCTATGTTAAATTTTGATACTAGTATTTGACCATAACAAAACCACCTTCGAAAAGGTGGTTTTGTTATGGTCTCTCATAGCTCAACCGTACACTATACAGCGTTCCATCTAGTACAGGCTTATAGCCCCAATCATTAAACTATTCTGCCCGTTCGTTTAATGAATCACCGTCAATCTACAACTTTATTTTCTTTTAACAGCAGGGCAGGAACTAACAATCAACATTCTCTACTCCACCGTAACACTTTTCGCTAAATTTCTCGGTTTATCAACATCATGCCCAAGCGCTAGCGACGCGTAGTAGGAGATCAATTGCAGCGGCACAACGGACAGTGCTGGCGTCAGAACCGGCAATGTGCGTGGGATTGAGAACAATGTATCCACCGATTTGCTCACTTCTTCTTCGTAGCCAACATTGCCAATTCCGAGCACATTTGCGCCACGCGCTTTCACTTCTTTAATGTTGCTCAATGTTTTCTCGTATAGCTCTTCCTGCGTAACCAAAGCGATAACCGGAACGCCTTCTTCAATCAGCGCCAGCGTACCGTGCTTCAGCTCGCCAGCCGGGTAAGCCTCCGAGTGAATATAAGAAATTTCCTTCAGCTTCAGCGAGCCTTCCAGCGCTACTGGATAGTCAATGCCGCGGCCAATAAAGAACAGGCTCGGATGCGAGGAGATTGATTCAGCAATATCGCGCAATACCGGCGCTTGCTCCAAAATGCTTTCCACTTGCTCAGGAAGCTCCTGCATAGCAGCAAGAATCTCGCTCACCTCAGCTGTATTTTTTGTTCCCAATGTATCCGCAAAGTACAAGCTCAGCAGGTAGAATACGACGAGCTGCGACGTGTAAGCCTTCGTCGAAGCAACCGCAATTTCCGGTCCTGCCAACGTTACCAATACATCATCCGCTTCGCGGGCAATCGAGCTGCCTACTACGTTCGTAATTGCCAGTACGCGAGCCCCATTGCGCTTCGCTTCACGAAGCGCAGCAAGCGTATCCGCTGTCTCACCGGATTGGCTGACTACGATAACGAGTGTATCTGGCGTAATGATTGGCGAGCGGTAACGATATTCCGAAGCGACATCCGTTTCAACCGGAATGCGGGCAATCGACTCAATAACCGTTTTACCAACAAGACCAGCATGGTAAGCTGTTCCGCAAGCAACGATATGCACTTTACGAATCGTTTTAATATAATCCTTCGTCATCGTCAGCTCAGACAGCTGCACCGATTTGCCGTCGTCTGAAACGCGGCCAAGCATCGTGTCGCGGTATGCTTTCGGCTGCTCATAAATTTCTTTCAGCATAAAATGATCAAATCCGGCTTTTTCTGCGGTTACCAGATCCCAATCGACATGGAATATTTCCTTGGAAATAGCCGCGCCTTCTGTCGTCATCAATTCGACACCATCACGTGTCAAAATAGCCATTTCGCCGTCGTCCAAAATGTAAACGTCACGCGTATGCTCCAAAATCGCCGGAATATCCGAGCCAATAAAGTTTTCGCCTTTGCCTACGCCGATTACGAGCGGGCTTGCAAAACGAACCGCCACCAGCTTCTCCGGTTCAAACTCCGTCAATACGCCAAGCGCGAACGCTCCGCGCATACGTTTAACCGCACGCTGCACCGCTTCAATGATGTTGCCGTCATACTCATCAGCTACGAGATGCGAAATGACTTCTGTATCCGTCTCCGATACGAATACATGACCTTTCGCAGACAGCTCATCCTTCAAGTCCAAGTAGTTCTCAATGATACCATTGTGAACGACCGAAAATTTAGCCGAATTGTCCGTATGCGGATGCGAGTTCACATCAGATGGCTTGCCATGTGTCGCCCAGCGTGTATGCCCAATGCCGACCGATCCGTGCAAAGGCTCGCCTTGCAGCTTGCCTTCAAGATTCGCGAGGCGTCCTTTTGCCTTGGAAACTTCAAGACCGTTGTCCGTGAAAACAGCAATACCTGCCGAGTCATAGCCGCGGTATTCCAGCTTCTTCAGCCCTTCGATCAAAATCGCCTGCGAGTCACGTTTACCAATATATCCTACAATTCCACACATAATTTAATAGACCTCCGTTATAGGTATAATGCCCTTATGACGGATGCCTGCCAATATGCGGCACAGGCGCTATTCGGTTGTCACAAATTCAGCTTTTGCTTTTGTCCAAAGAAGTTGTGTAACCCTCTGCCCGTACCAGCCCCACAGGCGGCACCATAGACATACGGGAATAAAAGTTCAATTATTTCGTCTGTTGATGCCTGCTGAACGTTTGTATGAATGGTCGCCCAAACATTTTGCGTCTCAGCTTTCGGTTGGCATGCTATAACCGGGAGGCCCCCGCCGAACATTTCGAACACCTCCACCTCGTCAGCTTCCCGTATGATTGCCCCGCCTGCTTCTCCATAACCGTTGCCAACTGTCCGCACATCCATTATACAGTCCATTGATCGGTTACATAGAGCATCGAAACAAATCATCACGCAAGCTCTGGCGCTTATGTTGCCGTATAACCTCGACCCTCACTTTCCTTCTGGAATGAAATCATAATCTCTATTGTATTCACTTTCAGGCAATTATGCAACAAGATCGGGCTCATATCCATTCAATTGCAGCTATACCCACCGATTGCCTCCACTGCCTGCTTCATTCTATGTCTCAAAAAGTGTATCGGTGCCTAGCCGCCGGCATTCCGCCAATCCTCTCAGCCTGTGCTGAAGCTTTAGCGCACAAGCAGAGATTCAATGGCCGAATACAAGCGGCATTAATCATTTAGAACACCAATCTTTTATATCGCTTAACATTACCGACGTTTATTATTGCTGCCGCTAAATACTCAGCCCATTAATGCTTAACCGAGTTCTTTTTTCACCACATCAACAATTTTTGCAACATATGCTTCAACCTGAGCCTTGTCCGGGCCTTCTGCCATAACGCGAATTAGCGATTCCGTACCGGATGGACGAACCAGCACACGGCCGTTATCGCCAAGCTCACGGGATACTTCTTCCGCTGCTGCTTCAATCGCCTGGTTGCCCAAGTATTTGCTCTTGTCCTCTACGCGCACATTAACGAGCACTTGCGGGAACTTGCGCATAATGGTTTTCAGCTCGCTGAGCTTGCGACCGGAAGCCTTAATCGTATCGACCAGTTGCAAAGCGGTCAGAATGCCGTCACCCGTCGTAATATAATCTAGAAAAATAACATGGCCGGACTGCTCGCCGCCCAGATTGAAGCCGCCGCGACGCATTTCTTCCATCACGTAGCGGTCGCCAACAGCGGTTTGTGCGGTTTGCAGGCCTAGCTGCCCCGCAGCCTTGAAGAAGCCGATGTTCGCCATAACCGTCGTAACGACCGTGTCATGCTTCAGCTTTCCAGCCTGCTTCATCGCATCGCCAATGATGCACAAAATATAATCGCCATCGACCTCTTCGCCTTGATCATCAATGGCGATCAGGCGATCGGCATCGCCGTCAAAGGATAATCCCAGATCCGCTTTATGCGCCAGCACCTGCTCACGCAAATATTCCGGATGCGTAGATCCGACGCCCGCATTAATATTGCGGCCATCCGGCTCTGCCCCCACCGTAATGATTTCCGCGCCAAGCTCGCGGAATACAGCAGGCGCCAGCTCATAGGCGGAGCCGTTAGCGCAGTCGAGCACGATTTTAAGGCCGCTGAAGCCGCCTGTAATCGTCGTTTTCAAAAAGTCCAGATAACGCTTCTTCGCCAAGTCATCATCGGTTACAGTGCCAATGTCGCCGCCTACAGGGCGCGGCAGTTCATCCTGCTCCGCATCAATTAACTGCTCAATGCGAATTTCCGTCTCATCCGACAGCTTGAAGCCGTCGCCCGCGAAAAACTTAATGCCATTGTCCTCCACCGGATTATGTGAAGCGGAAATCATTACACCCGCATCCGCCTTGAGCTCACGCGTAATATAGGCTACTGCTGGCGTAGATACAACGCCTAGACGAACGACGCTCGCGCCGATGGACAGCAAACCAGCAATGAGCGCCGATTCCAGCATAGGGCCGGAAATACGCGTATCCCGTCCAATAACGACGACTGGCTTATCTGCCTCTCCCGTCAATACAAACCCGCCGCAGCGACCAATTTTATAAGCAAGCTCTGGCGTCAGTTCCTGATTCGCAACACCGCGCACGCCATCTGTACCAAAATATTTCCCCATTATCGTTCTAGCCCCTTTTATGATGTCGATATTGGCTGAGCCAGCCAAATATTTGTTGCTGCTCCTTACATTACATTAGCCATTTGCATTTGTGGCGCTGCCATTGCTCGGGTCGCCGCCGCCAGCATTCGTAGCTTCAGCTCCATCATTGCCGCCATCGTTTCCCGCTCCAGTGCTAGGTGTACTCTCCCCGCTATCCGGCGTCGCCGATGGCTCTGGCGTCGGACTCGGCTCTGGCTCGGTCGTGCCACCGCTAGCATCCGGGTCTACCGTTACCGGATCAGACTTCTCGCCAATAACTACTGTAGCGCTAAATGCCGCTTCTTCATTTGTTACGGTCACAAAACGCGGCACCGTTGTCTTCAGCTTGATCGTGTGCGTGCCTGCCTTTAGCCCCTGCACATCAGCTGTCAGCTGCAAATCCTTATCGCTTATCGCCGATAGCACATCTGGCGCACCATGAATATTCAGGCTCGCCTCGCCGCTCTGCGGCTTGCTGATTTCGGCGAACAGACCCTCGCCAACGTTCGTTATTTGAATCGCTCTCGTCAAAGTGAGCGACTCCCATGCGACGACATTAACCTCAACATTAATTTCAGCGGGCTCAACGAGCACGATGCCATCCAGCTTCGTTACCTTTGCCTTCACTGTTCCCGACTGCTCCACAGCTCCAAGATCAATAGTCACCCCATTATATACTTCGAGGGCATCAAGCGTTTTCTGATCCGCATAAACGGCAACCTTGTCGATTTCCGGTTTAATCGAAGCAATGCTTAAACCTTCCGGCAAGCTGCCCGTATAGCTGATTTGGAGCGGAACCATCTTGATTGGCGGCGTGATGGGAACCTCCACATCAACGCTCTTCGGATTGGTAATGGCATGCTCCATCACCTTGCCTTCCGTATCATAGACCACAACACTCGCCTTTTTATCCTCAACTGTCGATTTGGCGCCTTCCACACTAACGGTCGCGCTAACCGAACCGACATATTCCATTTCATCCTTCGGAAGGGTCACTTTAACGGATGCGTCTGTCTCTTTGCCCACCAATGTTGGTGTGCCGACAATATAGCCGCTTGAAGGCGTGCCTGAAGTTTTCAGCCCGAGATCAAAGGACCTCGTCTGAATTTCCTCAATATCTACCTTCACAGTGCGCTGTGAAATTTCCAGCAAGGTGACGCCGCTCGGCATCGTATACGTTAACGGCACAACATGCTCGCCTACTCCGAGTTCGGATAAATCGACAGAAATAATATAATCCTCGTCTTTGGCGGTCAGCAGCTTGGAACGGCGGCCCTCCACCATAATTCTTACGACGGTCGGCTCCATCTGCACGAGCGAATATTTGGACTCATCCAGCCCGGTTGGAATAATTTGCGCGGCCTCAATAATTTTTTTGTCCGTATTGGAGGTCACCGCAGCAGGAGTCGATTCCGGATCGAAATGCACGACGGCCCACAGCAGCAGCGCAATGACGATGGAAATAATTTTGATCGCTGTCGGATGACTAAGCCATTTATCCATCCTGGCCTCCTTTCCGCTTCCAGAACGCGAACGCAGAGCGTTCCTTCGTGCGTCCATTCGTCTTTGGAGTCAGCTCCTCGAACAGCTTCGAAATTAACGATTCTTCTTTAATATCACGTACAATCATGCCATTGAGCGCCAAGGAAACTTGTCCTGTTTCTTCCGACACCACAACCGATATCGCATCGCTAACCTCGCTGACGCCGATTGCCGCACGATGGCGAGTACCTAGCTCCTTGCTAATAAAAGGATTTTCAGACAGCGGCAAATAGCAGCCGGCCGCCATAATTTGATTACCCCGAATAATAACCGCTCCATCATGCAGCGGCGTATTTGGCGTAAAAATATTGTTCAGCAGCTCGGAGGTTATTCGCGACTCCATCTGCACACCTGATTCAATCAGTTCATTAACGCCGGTCGTCCGTTCAAAAACGATAAGCGCGCCGATTTTGCGGTTCGCCATAAACTGAACAGCCTTCATCACTTCATCAATTTGCTCATTGACCACATCTTTATCCATATAGGACGAGCTGACGAACAGCTTCCCGCGTCCCAACTGCTCCAGCACCCGCCTAAGCTCAGGCTGAAAAATGATGAGCACCGAAACGACGCCAAAGGTGAACATTTGGTTCATAACCCATTTGAGCGTATATAAATTGAACCACGTGCTAATTGCCCATACAGCAATAAGCACAAGGATTCCTTTCAAGAGCTGAACCGCCCTAGTCCCTTGTACAAGCAAAATGATTTTGTAAATAATATAGCTGACGATCCCGATGTCAATGACATCCTTGATGCCGTTCTGCCAAGTCAAATCTGCAAAGTAACTCATGTATGAACCCCCAAACAACCGAGCACGTATCGCATGTATTTTGAATTACAACTTTATTATTTTCTATATTGGGTGTGGAAACTCCTCTATTCAAGGTGAAAAAAAACTGCCTTCCCGTCAGGAAGGCAGCCACCTAAGAGGCCAATCCGCTGATAGTCGTCGTCACCTTATACCAGAACCAATCCAGTGCCTGATCAATGGTCCGGCTTTGTCCGGCAATATAACCGGTCGAGGCAAGATTCAAGGAACCGTCAATAACCGTTACATTGCCATCAATTTCGCCTCTTACATCAGCCATGCCATTTTCAACGATCAAATTTCCTTTAATATGCACACCTTCTGGAATTGTAACCGTGTTGCCGTCAATAACGACCTGATGCAGATCCTCGCCCGATACTACCAGCTTCGTATCATGTCCCCACATCGAGACGAAGCTGCCCAGCATAACCAATACAAAAATCGCTGCGACCGTTACGCCCGGGTACTTGTAAAGCAAACGCAAATACAGCGGACGTGTCTTCGCCTGCGGCTTCGGTATTTGGTCCAGAATAAGCTGCGTAAGCTTCTCGGAAGACTGTATATCGTAATGCGGGACCACTGCGGCATGCTCCAAGGCGGAAAAGGTCATCGCTTCCGTCTTCTCCAGCTGTTCGAACCGAGCGAGGCAAGCGGGACAAGTACTCATATGCCCCTTTAAATCCATCATACCTTGTTTGGTCAGATCACCGTCAAAATAGTCGTGCATCATTCCGATGGCGACTTTGCATTCCATAGCAGCCAGTCCTTTCTTTCTTTTGCTCACGTTAACGCTCTACTACATCTATAGGATACGTAATAAATTCGAAAGTGTTTCAAAATTTCGCGACGAGCCTTCAGCTCTTTTTTATAGCTTGTGCTCCAGCTTCTTCCGCAGAAATTCCCGTCCCCTATGTACCCTCGTTTTAATTGTCGTTACAGGGATGTCCATGACCTCGCTAATTTCTTGAAGCGATAAATCCTCAATGTAACGCAGCATCATCACCGTCTTGTATTTCGGTGGAAGCGAATCAATCGCCTGATGGATAATGCGCTGTGTCTCTGACAGCAGTGTCTCCGATTCAGGCGTTCGATTGTCGCTAGGAATCATTGAATAACCATCGAGACCCTCGTGATCCGTCGATTCCGCATCGAGTGAATACACAGGCTTGCGCTTGCGCAGCTTGTCGATACAAAGATTCGTCGCAATCCGATAAATCCAGGTGGAAAATTTCAAGGTTTCATCGTAACGCTCTAAATTTCTATACACTCGCATGAACGCTTCCTGCACGACATCCTCCGCCTCTTGACGGTTGCTCAGCATGCGGTACGCCATGTGAAAAAGCTTGTCCTGATAGAGCCCTACGAGCTCAGCAAATGCCCGCTGGTCGCCTTTTAACGATAATTTTGCAAGGCGGGCTTCCAATACATTCACTTCTACTCCTCCAAACTTTCCGTTTGAACGGATTGTTGCCGCGAGTGCTATTATGAATCAGCAATACCTACTAAAACAAATATAACTCCTGCCGCGTCCTCTGCCTTTAATCTCTATAGAAAAGCGTAATCCACATTAGCTTAAAAAGCAAGATAATTACGCAAGGTGAACCGGCTATCGCCATCCTTTGGCGGCGCAGCGCGTTTCAGTCCGAACAACACCGCAGCCTTATTTGAATTATTATATACGTTTTCCACTATCTATGGCAAAAAAGCAGCTCTCAAGCTTTTCGCTTGATGCTGCTCCTGCCGGGCTCGCTGCAAATGCGAATTTTACCGCACAAGCGTTTCCTGCCCTTTTATATGAAAAATATTATAAGGAATTTGTCATCAGCTTTTGAAGCACGCTTTGAATTTCACTAGATGGAATAGCAAAACCAATACCTTGCGCCTCCGCGCTTACCGCCGTATTAATGCCAATGACCTGTCCGCTCGTATTCAGCAACGGGCCTCCTGAGTTGCCTGGGTTAATGGACGCATCGGTCTGAAGCAAATGTTTATATTCCTTCGTGCCTCCAGCTTCATCTTGTACAGAAATTGGGCGTTCTTTCGCGCTTAGCACACCAACCGTCATCGTGTGGTCGAAGCCATATGGATTGCCGATGGCGATAACCCAGTCGCCGATGGCTGTGCTATCGGAGTCTCCCAGCGACAGCGTCGGGAATGCAGTCGTTCCGGTAATTTTCAGAACAGCCAAATCCAAATCAGCGCTGGAGCCCACAACCTTGGCTACAAACGGTTCATCATAGCCTTCTACAGTTACCTTCACTTGCGAAGCCCCGCTAATGACATGCTCATTGGTTAAAATGTAGCCATCGGACTGGAATATAAATCCCGTTCCAGAGCCGGTAAGCTGCAAATTGGAATCATCTGTACTGTTTTGGTCATCCGAGCCTGCATTTGGCTGCTGCTGGCCGCTTTGCGGGGCCAACTGGCCAAAAAACTGCCAGTAGTCCGAGCCTCGTCCGCTTGAGCGCGTTGCCTGACCGTAGTTTTCAATTTTGACGACCGCTGGAGATGCCGCAGCATAAATGCTGGATATTTGGCTGTCCACCGAGTTGGCGGCTGTTTTCAAGCCTGCGCTGTTCTCGCTGCCATTGCTCACAACGCTGCCGTTTGTCGCGTTCACTGTAGCTACGCCGCCTGTAAACAAATTGCTGCGATCTGCCGTATACATAAAACCGCCGATGACGACAGCCCCTGCCAGAAACGCGGCGAAAATAGACTTCAACGGCGAACGCCTCGCCAGCTTGGAGGAAGCCTCGTCCCCGCTCCTGCCTGCGCTGCTTTGCCCTTTATCCGTCATCGTCTGCAGCTCACCCAGCTGCTTCTCATACGAATGGCGCAAACTCGAAGGGGATCGCTCCGCCTCATAGATATAGGAAGCAACAAGCGGGGTCGTCTGTTTTGCAGCCTCTTGGCCTGCAGCTGTTTCCTGCTGCGATACCGATGCTGCCAATTCTGACAATGGATCAGGTTGCTGCTGCGTTGTCCGGCTGCTGTTTGCCTCCACAACCGCATTCGCTGACGCCTCTTGCCCTGGCGCAGCAGCATCCTCATAACCATAAACCGTTTTGAAAACCTGCTCGCTCCCGTACTTGCCGGCTGCATTCGCCTGTCCGTCTTTGCTATCGCTCAATCCGGCCGTGTTCATGTCCGCTTGTTCATTTCCTTGTCCTTTGCCATTTACTTGATCCTCCATACGATCATCTCCCTGTCCATTCAAGCTGTTATTTGTTCCTCTATATTGGTTGTCCTCGCTCATCTTGATTGCCTCCTTCAAGTTTTACCGAGTAAAATGCATCACTTAGGCTAAGTATTAGGAAAATTACGATTCGATCCTGTGCGCTCGATTGCTTCGGTCATTTCGTTTGCCTTCTATGTATATATCATGCAGGATGCACCTTAAATCAAACTTAAGTGAAATTTAAAGCAACATAAAACCTTTGAAACCCGACCATATATCGTGCTACAAAGCTTTACAAGTGCATATTAAGGGCCACTGCCGCCGCTTGCCCCGCCTTTTGCAACGCAAAAAAGCCAAGCGAGGCAATAGCTGCCCTGCTTGGCTTTCCTATTCACGCCACAATCTGGCGTGCATTTACTTATTTATTATTAAGCTCCGGATTCGTATTAGCCCGTGTTTCTCAGACCAGCAGCAATTCCGTTAATTGTAAGCAACACTTCACGAAGCAGCTCTGGATCATCCTCGTCCTTCGCCCGCAGCTCGCGGAGCTCAGTCAGAAGCTGAACCTGCATGTAGCTCAGCGGATCGACGTATGGATTACGGAGGCGAATCGACTCTTGGATAACAGGTACATTATCCAAAATTTCCGTTTGGCCTGTAATACTCAAAATCATTTGCGAAGTCAGCGTATACTCCGACTCAATTTGCTGGAAAATACGATCGCGAATAGCCTCATCGGAAATCATGCCCGCATATTCCTTCGCAATAATAAGATCGGCTTTCGCCAGTGCCATCTGCAAGTTGTCGATCAAAGAGCGGAAGAATGGGAAATGCTCATACATCGTTTTTAGCGTTTGCAGACGCTCTTCGCTTCCATCTACATATTGCTGGAGCGCTGTGCCGGCTGCATACCAGGCTGGCAGCAGATAACGGCTTTGCGTCCATGCGAATACCCATGGAATCGCACGCAGGTCTTCAAAGCGGTCGCTGTTTTTCCGTTTGGACGGACGGGAGCCGATGTTCAGCTCGCCAACCTCCGGCAGCGGTGTCGATTCCTTAAAGTACGTAAGGAAATCCGGATCGCGGAAAATCAAATCCTGATATTTCTCCAGCGCTGTCTCAGAAATCGAACAGGCGATTTCTTCCCACTCCGGCTCGGCCACCTGACCCTGCTCCGGATATTTAGCCAAACGCGCTGCTGTAATAAGCGCCCAAGTCGCCTGCTCCAAGCTGCGGTAAGCGATGCCCTGCATCGAATAACGCGAGGAAAGCACTTCGCCTTGCTCGGTAATTTTGATGCCGCCGCCAACCGTATGCGGCGGCTGTGCCAAAATACTGCGGTTCAGCGGCATTCCACCGCGACCAAGTGCTCCTCCGCGTCCGTGGAAGAACTTCAGCTTAATGTCATATTCGTTCGCCGCTGCTGTAATTTCCTTAAGAGCTACACGCAGCTCCCAGTTCGCTGTAACTGCTCCGCCATCTTTATTGCTGTCGGAGTAACCTAGCATAATTTCATGCAGATCGCCGCGAGCCGCAACGGCTTGACGGTAAATCGGCAGCTCGAACAACTGCTTCATAATAGCTGGAGCCGCATGAAGGTCGTCGATTGTCTCGAACAGCGGCACCGATTGAACAGAGCAGTGAACCGTGCCGTCGCGATCTTGACGGAACAAGCCAACCTCCTTCGAGAAGACCATAACCTCCAGCATATCGCTGGCGCCCTGCGTCATACTGATCAGATAGCTGGAAATGCAGTTGGGGCCAAACTCTTGCTTCGCACGGTAAGCCGTATGGTACACATCGAGGCATTCACGCGTTGCATCCGTATAATCCAAGTGGCTCGACGTGAGCGGACGAGGATCATTCAGCAGGCGATGCAGCAGCTCAACCTTTTCATCCTCATTCAAACCTGCATAATCTGGTGTAATGTTCATTTTCGCCAAAATTTCAGCCATTGCATTTTCATGCTCTTTGCTGTGCTGGCGAATATCCAGCGTCATCAGATGGAAGCCGAACAGCTCAACCTGACGAACCAGCTTGCCAATATGCGTGTCTGCTACATAATCCGCGAAGTGATTACGCAAGCTGCGGTCAATAATTTTCAAATCCTCCAGCAGCTCTTGAGGGCTGTTATAGCGCATAGCCGAGCCTTTGAGCGCCTCATTGCGCGTATTGGCGAGCTTCTCCAGCATAAAACCAAGCTTGATCCGGTAAGGCTCCTTCGTGTTGCGCCACAGCTCTACGCATTTCAGCTCAACCTGCTCGCGGTCGCGGCGAATTGATTCAATCAATTCATCCGACACTTCCACAATATTCGTACTAAAGCTGAGATGGCCCATTAGCTCATTCAGCGTTTCTTCATACTTGCGAATGGCTAGCAGGCGGTGCATCGTCAGCGCTTCCCAAGTCACCTTAGCGGTTACGGAAGGGTTGCCGTCACGGTCGCCGCCAATCCACGAGCCAAAACGGAGAAAATCTGGCGCATGCCATTTTTCACCCGGATAATATTTCTCAAGGCAGCGCTCAAGCTCTTCGTAAACAGCAGGCAGCACCTCAAACAGCGTTTCATCAAAATAATACAAACCGTTGCGAACTTCGTCGATAACCGTAGGCTTACGGTCGCGAAGCTCATCGCTTTGCCACAAAATAAGCACTTCATTCAGCAGCTTCTCGCGAAGCTTCTCACGCTCACGGTAGGTCAGCGTTGGATTATCAAGCTCCATCACATCTTCGGCAATACGCTTGTGAATATCAAGCACCGCTCTGCGTGTCGCTTCCGTTGGATGTGCGGTCATAACAAGCTCCAGCGAAATGCCATTCAGCATTTGCTGTACATCTTCAACTGCGATTTGACGTTCCTTAAGTTCCGCTACAGCACTCTCAATGGAGCCGCGTTGAACGCCTTCCCCAGTGGAACGCTCATAATCGCGCTTGCGGCGAATGCGGTGATTTTGTTCAGCAATGTTAACCAGTTGAAAATAAATCGCAAAGGCACGAATAACCTGGTGCCTAATTTCCGGGCTCAATGACGACACGGTCGTCTTGAATTGCGCGAATAGCTCCGGAATATATTCCGCTCGCAACGATTTGCTTGTTTCACGGATTTGCTCCACAATTTCAAGCAATTCCTTACCGCCCTGGTGGACGAGCACTTCGCCGAGTATGTTGCCTAGAAACCGAACATCCCTGCGCAGCAAATTGTTCGCTTGCTGGCGGCTTGCCGATAAATTCGTTGCAGCTTGTTCCGACATACTGAAATCCTCCTGTAGCGTGCCCGTTAACGGACTCATTTTAACTATCTTACACTATACTACAAAATCCTTCATGGTTGAAGCCCCGACTATTATCCAGTCATGCTCGAACCTCAAACCTAAAAACCAAGGCGTTTTCATAGAGACTTTCAAACATCAACAACTCAAATAAAAGATTTTTTTACATTATCAGTACTATTTCTATTTTATTCACCATTGACTAATTTGTTTATTTGTGACAAAATTTGTATTAGATGGTCGATCAATAGTCCACCATAATAATCAGAAAGAGGTATGTGAATGAAAAATATTTTATCAGCCCTACTTTGTTTATCGTTACTACTATCACTTGTTACCCCTGTAAGTGCAAATCCTAACAATGTATCATCTACAAGCTCTGAGCAAACTGAAAGCGAAGCTATCAAACAAATCTCCGAAATAACTGGTCAAAGCGAAGAACAAGTAAAAGAAGGTTTAAAAACAGCTTCTTTATTACAAGATTTTTTCTCGATAACTGAAGAAGGATATGTAGTGTTTGATAAAGTGGGTGCCTTGAATGCAAGCGTTGTTAATGAGGATATTATTTTGGGAATAGATAACGATTTTAAAAATATTAAAGAATACCAATCAAATCAGTCTCTACAAAGAGCCACTAGTTCCTGTAACGGCGAAAATGATTGGGGACAAGGAATTTTATCAGAAGAAGTTAAAATAGATAGCTGCGGCACGAATCAGATTCTTGGGGCACTTGCAGTTACAGCTAGCGTAGCAACTATTGCTGGTATCATCGCAACTGTCGTATTTCCTCCTGTAGCGCTTGGATTTGCTGTTGCCGCTGCCTTAACCGGATTTGCAGCCGGTGTTGTCACAATAGCGAGCGCATATGGGTGTGGTGTAAAAGTAAAACGTTGGTATGGATTTCCTTGGTCTATTACTTCTCAATGCTAAATTAAGAGGGAGGAAGCAATGGTCGGATTATTTTTCACCTTCATCATGCTAGTGGTTGTTATTTCCTTTACAGTCGTCTTTATTGTAAGAAGAAAGGGAAGCTATACAAAACTGAGTTCTACTCAAATAGCAATAATAGCATTGAGTCTTTGTTTAATTTTCATTCAAAATCTTATCCCCTTCGAAACAAACAAATTTATGAAGGCGGCGGTTGTTTTATATTTTCCATCTGTAATCCTTGCGGTATTAGCCATTTTCTTGACTTACTTTAAAAATAATAAGTACGCTTACATCCTTCTGGTAACGTCCAGTCTTTTTAGTGCACTTTCAATCACTTTAAAGCTTCTTTAGCTTTTCTCACGGGGATTAAACAGGTACTAGGCTTACATAAAGCTAAGGAGCTCTGCTGATGCTTACAGAGCTCCTCCTTGTTATCAAACGCCACTCCATCAAATCTTCGCTCATTTCAAACCTGAATTACCTTCCCATTATATATCATCATATATATTGTTATCTCCGATAAGCACGAATATACTGGCGGGGAATCGCTGTCCTTTTGCCCAATGCTTCTGAAGCGCCTATTGTCCAATATGGATTTTTCAGCATGCCACGGCCAACTGCAACTAGATCAGCCTCTTCATTGGCAACAACTTCATTAGCCAGAACGGGTTCATCCAGCCTACCTACAGCAATAACTGGAATATGTAATTGTTGCTTGATTTCTCTCGCCAAACGCACCTGATAGCCCTCATGCTCGCCCAGTCGCCCTACAGAGGGAAATCCGCCTTCTCCACCAGAGCTGATGTGCAAAATATCTACGCCAGCCGCTTGATACGCAGCGCTAAACGCCAAGCTTTGCTCCAAGCCATACCCGCCTTGAACATATTCAATTGCGGATATACGCATGATGAGCGGCATATCTGCCGGCATTTCGCTTTTGGCCGCTTGAATGACTTCAACTCCGAACCTCGTCAAATGCTCCCCATATTTATCCATTCGTTTATTCGTCAGCGGCGAATGGAATTGATGAATGAGATAACCATGTGCACCATGCAGCTCAATCGTGTCGAAGCCCGCTTCTACCGCTCTTCGCACCGCATGCCCGAACTTCTCCACAATCTCCTTCACTTCAGGAGTAGAGAGCTCGCGAGGGATCTTAAAGCTCGTATCAAAGGCTATCGGTGATGGGGCTACAGGCACCGCCGCATCCTTCGCTTTTCGCCCAGCATGCGCAAGTTGCACACCGATTTTAGCACCATGAGCATGACATTCATCAATAATGCGCTTCAACGCCGGAATTTGCTCATCAGACCATAAGCCTAAATCATAATCTGTAATACGCCCGTCCGGATCTACATCTGTCATTTCCAAAATGATCAATCCCGTACCACCTACTGCCCGGCTCACATAATGGTTATAATGCCATTCATTTGCTATGCCATCCTTGTTCGTTACGGAATATTGGCACATAGGCGGCATTACGACACGATTTTTAAGCTGCAAGCCTTTCAAGGTATAGGGGCTGAATAAATCTACCATCATCCTACCTCCTTTGCCGTCTTATTTCTTCTCTGCTGAAACTAACAGAAACATCGGACGGCGCATTTCCTCCTGCCAAGCCGAATGGCTGCCGAGCAGCTCATCGGTCGGCTTCAGCTCTGAAAGCTGCTTAAGCTCAAACCCCGACTCAATAAGAGCATTAATATAAGTCGAAATCGTACGATGGTATTTGACGACATCATGCTCCAAAAATCTAGACTGCCGAAGGTCCTCCCGATGATAATTATCGAGCGGCCAGTGCAGCTTTTCCCCCTCAGCGCCATAGTGCCAGTCCTGCCCAGCAAGTGCGGTGAATACCGGATGCTCCACTGAAAAGACAAAAGCGCCGCCTGGTGTCAAACAATGATGAACTTTACGGAAGAGGTCCCCCAATGACTCTACATAATGCAGGGCAAGCGAGCTTATGACAATATCGAACTCACTGGCGGAAAAATGGATATCCTCTATCGCCTGCTGGCGGTATTCAATCTGCTCATCATCCGTCATTTCCCTTGCCCGAGCCAGCATGTTGCTTGAAAGATCGACACCTATAACCGAACGGGCCTGCTGCTCCCGCACATATCTGCAATGCCATCCGAAACCGCAGCCGAGGTCAAGCACGCTAGCACCCTCTAGCTTTGGCAGCATTTTGCGAAAGAACGACCATTCACCAGCCTCATCTAGTCCTCCAGTAGACCGAGCCATCTGGCTATAATTCGCAAAAAAAGAGGACTCATCATACTTGTTCTGCTTCATTCCTCCCAAGCCTCCTTTGTCCTTCACTCCATTATCCTTTAAAAATGTATACAAAAAAAGCCTTGCAGGCTGCAAGGCTTTTTTTGTATACTTCGTACAGATTAAGCGGGTGATGGGAATCGAACCCACGCTATTAGCTTGGAAGGCTAAAGTTCTACCATTGAACTACACCCGCAAACATGGTCGGGACGACACGATTTGAACATGCGACCCCCTGGTCCCAAACCAGGTGCTCTACCAAGCTGAGCTACGTCCCGACAGTTAATTGTGTTGTAAAGAAATGGCGTGCCCTAAGAGATTCGAACTCCTGACCTTTTGATTCGTAGTCAAACGCTCTATCCAGCTGAGCTAAGGGCACACAATATGGAGCGGACGACGAGATTCGAACTCGCGACCCTCGCCTTGGCAAGGCGATGCTCTACCACTGAGCTACGTCCGCATTATATTTCCGCCTGCACTTCTTAAACATTTCATCGTGGCGACAAGTAATAATATATCATGTTGAAAAGGGAAATGCAACTGTTATTTAATCTTTTTCTAAAAAAACTTTTTTCGGGTTTATGGCCTTCCCTTTGCTTGTCGCCGTCACATACAAATCAAACCGTGCTCCTGCAAGCACGGTTTGATGACTGACTATACAACTCCAGCTAATGCCGGCTTCTTACTAGGCATAACTTTGGATGCAGCCGACTCACCAGCGAGCGCATAAGGCATGCACAGCGGAACACCGGTACGCGGATCAGGCATAATATCAGCCTCAATGTTAAACACCTCGCGCAAAATTTCCGGTGTCATAACCTTTTGCGGCGAGCCTTCACCAACGACACTGCCTTTTTTGATAGCAATCATATGGTGCGCATAACGCGAAGCGTGGTTCAAGTCATGGACAACCATAACAACCGTGCGCTTATTAACCTCGTTAAGCTTCTCAAGCAGATGCAATACTTCAAGCTGATGCGCCATATCAAGGAAAGTGGTTGGCTCATCCAAAAATAAAATATCCGTTTCCTGTGCCAATGACATCGCAATCCAAGCACGCTGGCGTTGACCGCCTGACAGCTGATCGACTGGACGGTCTGCAAAATCTACCATTCCCGTCGCTTCAATGGCCCATTGAATAATTTTACGGTCATCCTTACTTACAGAGCCAAAGCCCTTCTGATACGGAAAACGCCCATATGATACAAGCTCAAACACGGTCAGTCCGTCTGGAGCAGTCGGATTTTGCGGCAAAATAGCCAGCTGCTTCGCCACTTCTTTCGTCGCTTGCTTATGAATCGACTTCCCATCGAGCAATACGCTGCCTGCCGATGGATTCATCAGACGAGCCATTGTTTTCAAAATCGTCGATTTACCCGAACCGTTAGACCCCACCAACGCAGTAATTTTTCCTTGTGGGATAGCGATATTCAGATCTTGAACGATTAACCGTTCATCATAACCAATGTCGAGATTCGATGTTGTTAGGCGAATCATGTGACATGCACGCTCCTTCCGATGCCCGCTTATACGGATTTTTGCTTATTTTTTTATACAAGCGTAAACGGCTGTCGCTGTCCTCTGGCGGCAAAGCTACCGTTTCGCGTTGAAATATAAGCCCATTATAAGTGTGAAACTTAAATTTTAAAAACTTACGACATATCATTTATCAAACTTGATAACTATTATCAGTATCATTCAATATTTAATGATAATCGTTCTCACGTATAATGTCAATGAAAATAAAGCAATTGTTGCGGCTACGCATATTGTTTGGCCTCTGTACAGCCAAAAAAGGCTTCTTATTTTTGCAAGAAGCCTTTGCTGCGGAGAAAATCGCCCATATGCAGACGGGGGTGATTGATTTTGGCCGCCATGGATTCTGACCAGCTCGTATTCAGCTTGCCTTCCGAGCGCTCCAGCATATACGCCCTAATCGTCTCGTCGTACTGCCGGATACCGCTTTCCACCGCATCCTGATCATAGCTATTTTCATGCAAAATCGCCTGCTGTGGCAGTCTTGGACGCGTTAGCGGCGCTTGATCCGGCTCTCCCATGCACATCCCGAATACGGGGTACACATGCTCTGGCAATTCTAAAAGCTCCGAAACCTCCTGTGGATGGTTGCGGATACCGCCAATATATACAATCCCATAGCCAAGCGATTCCGCTGCGATTGCTGCATTTTGAGCAGCCAGCGCAGTATCGACCGTTGCTACAATAAAATTTTCAACCGTGCTCGTAAGCTCGCCCTCATAATGCTGCTTAGCTGCCTGCTCATAACGGTACAAATCGGCGCACCAGACGAGAAATACGGGGCACTCCTCAACATAGGCCTGATTGCCGGAAAGCTCAGCCAGCTTTTTTCGCTTAGCCGGGTCACTTACGTTGATTACGGTGAAGCACTGCATGCTGCTGGAGGTTGAGGCCTGCTGCCCCGCCTCTATTATTTTTGCCAGTGTCGGCTGTGGAATCGGGTTCGATTTGAATTTCCGTATAGAGCGGTGATTAAGCAGTACGTCTATCGTTTCAGGCCACATTGCGATCAGCTCTTTTCTTATATAGTTTCACTTATTAACTTACATCTTCCTTTTGCAAAAAAGCAACCGCTTCATCAAGCTGACCATCAATCGCAAGCGGCGAATACACCCACCATTTGTTGAAAGGAACAATATGCATTCTGCCACCGCGTACTGCCGCAAGATTTCGCCATCGTTCGGACATTTTCAGCTGGTTAAACGCTTCTGGAGCCCCTTGCTCCTTCGGATTAATCATTAATATGAGCCGATCCGCGTCGTATTTTGACAGATCATCATACGGTTTAGGCTCGGAAAAAATAAACGGCGCTCCCGCCTCCATATGCTGCTTCACAAGTGGATGGGGATTGAGGCCTAGCAAGCGAAAAAAAACATGCCCCATATTGCGGCTGCCCACTACTCTGAACGTATTACGCTCCATGACGAGCACGGCGCATGTCTCCGTGCCGCCAAGCTGACGCTCGATACGCAGCCTCGCTTGATCCGCTTTAGCCAAATGCCGCTCCATCCATTCTCGCTCCTGTCTCTGCTTGCCTACAACTGCTGAAATTTGTCGCAGCTGCCCATAAACATCCTGGTTATGCCAATCAATAGCAATCACCTCGGCCAACTCGCTGAGCTGCTCCTGCTCCTCAGAGCGCATATGCTCATAGCCCAATATCAAATCAGGCTTCATCGCGCGAACAGCCTCCATATCACAGGGCTCCCATTTGAAAGGCGTCATGGCTCTTACATGCTCACGCACATAATAATTTTCGAACAGATGGTAATCGGGCGCACCTACAGGCACATGACCAAGCGCCAGCAAATGCGACGTATAAAGCAGGCCAATAACCCGTGGTTCTCTCGTTTGCACATATACCCGAGGAGATATCCCTACATGCTGCTTAAACTTTCGGCTAAAATAAAATTCATCCTTAAAGCCAACATGACTGGCTACTGTGACCATATCATTCGAAGGCGCCAGCAGCAGCTTCTTGGCCCGTTCTATACGCAGCTTGCCCAAATAATCCATCGGGCTTGTTCCCGTCAACTGCCTAAACATATGAGTATACTGACGTATGCCGATACCCGCAAAATCTGCGAGCTCCTGCAAGGTCATTTTAGCTTTATAGTTTTCCTTCATATACAAAATCGTTTGCGTTACGACATGCTCCCCTTCCTTCAAGTGCTTAGAGTCTGCCGCGGCCGCGGCAACTAAATAAATGGCCTCCTGCAGCAAAATATTGCGCTTAAATCGTGCCATCCCGCATACAGCCGCTCGTAAATCAAACAGTGAATCCAATACGTCCATTAATGGTGCAAATGGCTTAATGAAGCAGGGGCGACCAGCGGCGAAGGAGAGCAGCTCTCTCCCATCTTCTGCATCGCCGGCAGATGCTGCTTCAAATTCAAGTGAATAATACTGAAGCCGTCCATCTCCTGCTTTATCGACCTCTATTGTTGTTTCGGGCTCGAACAGCATACATATGCCTGGCTGAAGCTTAATAGGCTGCCCATGAAGCATCACCGTTGCCGTTCCTTGCATGATGGTCCATAACGTGTGTACCTTAGCGTTCTGAGACAACGCTGGCGTTCCTCCAGTCAAAAAACCTTTGCTAATCTGAACCCAGCGGAGCTGCAAATCATCTATGTGTTCACCCTTATCCGCCATCTCCCCTTGCTCCCCTCCATTATGATAACCATTCTCAGAAAAGCTATCATTTTATTGTAGCGGAAAAAAGTCCGAGCGTAAACGGCTGACACCTTCCTCTGGCGGTATAGCTTCCGTTTCGCGTAGAAATATAGCGAAAGGATGAATACACCTTATCCTGTCCTATATTTATAAAAAAAGCTATTTATAACAAAAGCTTTCCTGTCGAATCAGGAAAGCCTTCTTGTCCGCACTTCATTTATTTTTTGAATAGCTGCATCGTTTCATCCAGTAGAGCATCTGTTGAGAACAAAGTATAGGACCACCATTTTTCATGCGGCACGATATAAACTTTGCCATTTTTCACAGCGGAAAGACTTTTCCATATTGCCGATTGCTGCATTTCCTCGAAAAATTGCTCGGAACCCGGCTGTGTAATGTCTACTTTGACGATCAGTCGGTCAGCATCATACTCCGGCAGTTTTTCAAGGGATAGCGAATCGGTATAAACGAAATAGTCTTCGCTTTCATCCATTTGCTTCTGAATCGACGGCAGCGGTTTAAGCCCCAGCAAATCATAAAGGACATGCCCCATATTACGATTTCCAGCTACCTGAAAGGAGTCTTTAAAAATTTGAATAGCAGCAACCGTCTCCCCCGGCTCAACATACTGTTTAATTTCCTCCTTGTATTTAGCCGCTTTCTCTTCATGCTGCTTAATCCATTGCTCGGCCACTGCCTCTTTTCCTACAATGCCGGCTATAAATTTTAGCTGCTCATACAAATTTACTTCCCATGGATAAATGACTGTAGGTGCAATCTTGCTCAGTTGATCAACTACGTCTGCTTCGACAAAGGAAGATGCAATTATAAGATCCGGCTTTAATTCCAAAACCGACTCATAATTAATCGGATAATCTCCAGCAATGGTGATTTGATCTTTATAGCTATTCAAATAGTAATCCGGTGTAATTTCATAATTCAAGCCGCCAATCGGCGTAATGCCTAGTGCCAGCAATGGCGTAGTAGCACTCACTGAAAAAATACGCTGGGGATTAGCCGGAATTTCTTTCTCACCATATGAATCAGTGACTACGCGGGTATTAGAATTGCCAGTCTGCTCTTGCTCAGCCGTTGCAGTCGTTTGTTGTACTGGAGATGCTGTTGATTCCGAACTTGAATTTGCCGCCGCTCCACAGCCTGCGAGAACGATCAGACACCCTATAAGCAGCGCAGCCAACCTAATCGTGTATTTCTTTGTTTCATTTACCACTGAACCCACCCTTTTCTGTTTCTTCATTGATAGTAATTCTCATTGCTATGCCATTATACACAATCCTACTAATCTGCAACATGGAAAATCAGGCGGGTTTTACTGGACTAATTGGCGGAGGGGTTTTAATAAATTGGACATCAAAAAACTCCTCTTATCATTTTCAGATAAAAGGAGTTGAGTTTAATTAAGTGGTGCGCGTGGAGGGACTTGAACCCCCACGTCGTGAAACGCCAGATCCTAAGTCTGGTGCGTCTGCCAATTCCGCCACACGCGCATGGGTAAAGCTATAAGAAAAATGGTGAGTCATGTAGGATTCGAACCTACGACACCCTGATTAAAAGTCAGGTGCTCTACCAGCTGAGCTAATGACTCATGAATGGCTGGGGATTCAGGGATCGAACCTGAGAATGACGGAGTCAAAGTCCGTTGCCTTACCGCTTGGCTAATCCCCAATAGATGGTGACCCGTAGGGGATTCGAACCCCTGTTACCTCCGTGAAAGGGAGGTGTCTTAACCCCTTGACCAACGGGCCTCACGTATAAAGCTGGAGCTCTCAACCGGGATCGAACCGGTGACCTCATCCTTACCATGGATGCACTCTACCTACTGAGCTATGAGAGCATATGGCTCCCCGAACAGGACTCGAACCTGTGACAACTCGATTAACAGTCGAGTGCTCTACCAACTGAGCTATCAGGGAATATTCAGCAGTTGAAAGACCTTCGAAAAGATCCATCGGTAAAGACGCTACGATTGAGTTGCGCCTTGAAAACTGGATGCGAAAGACAAGCTCTGAAACTTTAGCGTATTTGTTAGGATAAGCCCTCGACCGATTAGTATTCGTCAGCTGCACGCATTGCTGCGCTTCCACCCCGAACCTATCAACCTCGTCGTCTTCAAGGGGTCTTACTAAATTGGGAAATCTCATCTTGAGGGGGGCTTCGCGCTTAGATGCTTTCAGCGCTTATCCCGTCCGTACTTGGCTACCCAGCGGTGCTCCTGGCGGAACAACTGGTACACCAGCGGTACGTCCATCCCGGTCCTCTCGTACTAAGGACAGCTCCTCTCAAATTTCCTGCGCCCGCGACAGATAGGGACCGAACTGTCTCACGACGTTCTGAACCCAGCTCGCGTACCGCTTTAATGGGCGAACAGCCCAACCCTTGGGACCTACTTCAGCCCCAGGATGCGATGAGCCGACATCGAGGTGCCAAACCTCCCCGTCGATGTGGACTCTTGGGGGAGATAAGCCTGTTATCCCCAGGGTAGCTTTTATCCGTTGAGCGATGGCCCTTCCATTCGGTACCACCGGATCACTAAGCCCGACTTTCGTCCCTGCTCGACTTGTTGGTCTCGCAGTCAAGCTCCCTTATGCCTTTGCACTCTCCGAATGATTTCCAACCATTCTGAGGGAACCTTTGGGCGCCTCCGTTACATTTTAGGAGGCGACCGCCCCAGTCAAACTGTCCACCTGACACGGTCCCCGAACCAGTTTCATGGTCCTAGGTTAGAACTCCGATACGATCAGGGTGGTATCCCAACGTCGCCTCCACACAAGCTGGCGCTCATGCTTCAATGGCTCCCACCTATCCTGTACAGATCGTACCAAAGTTCAATATCAAGTTACAGTAAAGCTCCATGGGGTCTTTCCGTCTTGTCGCGGGTAACCTGCATCTTCACAGGTATTAAAATTTCACCGGATCTCTCGTTGAGACAGCGCCCAAGTCGTTACGCCATTCGTGCGGGTCAGAATTTACCTGACAAGGAATTTCGCTACCTTAGGACCGTTATAGTTACGGCCGCCGTTTACTGGGGCTTCGGTTCACAGCTTCGGGTTACCCCTAACCGCTCCCCTTAACCTTCCAGCACCGGGCAGGCGTCAGCCCGTATACTTCGCCTTACGGCTTCGCACAGACCTGTGTTTTTGCTAAACAGTCGCTTGGGCCTTTTCACTGCGACCCCCTCGGGCTATTCACCCTACCGAGGTACCCCTTCTCCCGAAGTTACGGGGTCATTTTGCCGAGTTCCTTAACGAGAGTTCTTCCGCGCGCCTTAGCATGCTCTGCTCGCCTACCTGTGTCGGTTTGCGGTACGGGCACCTTCACCTGGCTAGAGACTTTTCTCGGCAGCCGGAGTGCATGACCTTCGCTACTGTAATTTTCGCTCCCCATCACAGCCCAGCCTTACGATGAGCGGATTTGCCTACTCATCAGCCTCACTGCTTGGACGGACTATTCCATCAGTCCGCGTCACTGCCCTTCTGCGTCATCCCATTGCTCATAACGGTTTACGGTGGTACAGGAATTTGAACCTGTTGTCCTTCCACTACGCCTTTCGGCCTCGCGTTAGGTCCCGACTTACCCTGAGTGGACGAGCCTTCCTCAGGAACCCTTAGGCTTTCGGCGGACAAGATTCTCACTTGTCTTTTCGTTACTCATACCGGCATTCTCACTTGAATACAGTCCAGCACTCCTTACGGTATACCTTCAACCTATATTCAACGCTCCCCTACCCAAGTACCATTCGGTACATGTCATAGCTTCGGTGGTGTGTTTAGCCCCGTTACATTTTCGGCGCAGAGTCACTCGACCAGTGAGCTATTACGCACTCTTTAAATGGTGGCTGCTTCTAAGCCAACATCCTGGTTGTCTTTGCAACTCCACATCCTTTCCCACTTAACACACACTTGGGGACCTTAGCTGATGATCTGGGCTGTTTCCCTCTTGACAATGGATCTTAGCACTCACTGTCTGACTCCCGAGAAGCACGTCTATGGCATTCGGAGTTTGACTAGACTTGGTAACCCTTGGCGGGCCCCGCACCCAATCAGTGCTCTACCTCCACGACGTTCATACCTCGAGGCTAGCCCTAAAGCTATTTCGGGGAGAACCAGCTATCTCCGAGTTCGATTGGAATTTCTCCGCTACCCCCACCTCATCCCCGCACTTTTCAACGTGCGTGGGTTCGGGCCTCCAGTGCGTGTTACCGCACCTTCACCCTGGACAGGGGTAGATCACACGGTTTCGGGTCTACGACCACGTACTTATTCGCCCTATTCAGACTCGCTTTCGCTGCGGCTCCGTCTTCCCGACTTAACCTTGCACGTGAACGTAACTCGCCGGTTCATTCTACAAAAGGCACGCCATCACCCATAGATCGGGCTCTGACTTTTTGTAAGCGCACGGTTTCAGGTTCTTTTTCACTCCGCTTCCGCGGTGCTTTTCACCTTTCCCTCACGGTACTGCTTCACTATCGGTCACTAGGGAGTATTTAGCCTTGGCAGATGGTCCTGCCGGATTCCGACGGGGTTTCACGTGTCCCGCCGTACTCAGGATCCGTCTCGGAGAGCGTGTACTTTTGGCTACAGGGCTTTTACCTCTTCTAGCGGGCCTTTCCAGACCTCTTCGCCTAATACACACCTTTGTAACTCCATGTGAGACGTCCTACAACCCCAAGGAGCAAGCTCCTTGGTTTGGGCTAATCCGCTTTCGCTCGCCGCTACTGACGGAATCACTTTTGTTTTCTCTTCCTCAGGGTACTTAGATGTTTCAGTTCCCCTGGTATGCCTCAACCTGATCTATGTATTCAATCAGGAGTAACTGTCCATTACGACAGCTGGGTTTCCCCATTCGGAAATCCCCGGATCAAAGCCTGCTTACGGCTCCCCGAGGCAGTATCGTTGTTCGCCACGTCCTTCTTCGGCTCCTAGTGCCTAGGCATCCTCCGTGCGCTCTTATTAGCTTAACCAGATGCTACAGTATACTCGATTAGCCGGCCGTTGTCCGTTCCTACTCTCCTCATACAGTTGCCTGTCCGATATCGAGAAGAACTACCAAAAGTCCATCTAATTCGACCATACTTTCGCTTGCAGCAAGTGTAAAACAAGATCAAGACCTCATTCCAACTTCCTGCGATATTTCTCGCTAAAGGATGTTTCATTCTTTGCTTTCGCTATCCAGTTTTCAAGGTGCAAGTTTGTTGAACTCTTCTAAAGACAAGCTTCAGAATAGACACAACGATTTTCTTTTTTGGTGGAGCCAAGCGGGATCGAACCGCTGACCTCCTGCTTGCAAGGCAGGCGCTCTCCCAGCTGAGCTATGGCCCCATAAATGGGTACCG